>NZ_DASTXI010000167.1:0-2879 GCF_035758555.1 Sphingomonas sp.
GAGCACGATCTCGGTGCCCCTGCGGCCGTCGAGCACGATCCGCGTCGGCGCAACGAGCAGGTCGCCCACTCCGGCGCTGGCGGGTGCAGCCGCGCCCGCGAAAGCGCCCGCAACTGCGGCGAGCACGAATTTCCTCTTCCAAACAAACATCAGGCGATCCCCACTTTTGCTCCGCTGTGGAGCGATCGCCTCGTTTTGCTCCGGAATGGTTGATTTTCGGTCAACCATAAGCGGTGTCCGCGGGTTATTGATAGTCGACCGTCACCTGGATGGTGCCGCTGTAGGTTCCTGCGACGGTCGCGGAGCTTAGGGTCAGTGAGCCGCCAAGATCGAAATTGGTGCCCGGGGCACCGGACGAGGTCAGTGTCACCTGGCCGGGATTGTCGATCTTCAGCTTCAGGCTCTGCGATGCATCGTTCTGATTGACGAGCGTCACGTCGGGCGCGGCGATCACGACGACCATCTTGTTCGTACCGGTGACGTTGAAACGGGCGACCTGGAGCGCGCCCGAGCAGATGAGGTTTGGGCTGCAGCTGACCACGCCCGTCCGCGAGATGCTGACCGTGGCGCCCGACCAGGTGCCCGGCATCAGAGTGATCGTGCCGAGGTCGAGATTCTGCAGTGCCGTGAGCGACAGCGGCTTGATGACATTGGCATTGACCGATGCGTTCTGCGTCACCGCGGCCGCCGGATCGGCGATCGCGGCCGCGAGCAGGGCCATCAATGGCAGCTGCGCACGCCAGCGCATGTTTCGCTTCCCCCACCGCACAATCGGAAAGCGTTTCCACCGAAATGGTTGATTTTACGTCAACCATCCCTGGCAAATGCACAAAGAAGAAGGGCCGCCGGAACAGCCGGCGACCCTTCCTCGTGCGCAACTAAACCGCTGAAATCAGCGATTACTGATAGTCGGCGTTGACCGCGAAGCTACCCGTGTAGACGCCATCGGTGGTCGTGTCGGTCAGGGTGAGCGAACCGCCGACACCGAAGGTGACGCCGGTCGTCGGACCCGCCGAGCCGATCGCCGCCGTCGTCGGCGCATCGATCGTCAGGGTCAGCGTTCCGCCGTTCGATCCGGTCAGGCTGACGGTCGATGCCGGGAGGGTGATGTTCACGTTCTGATTGCTGGTGCCCTTGACGGTGAAGCTCGCGGCCTGGGCCGTGCCCGACGGCGTGACATAGCTATTGTCGTAGGTCAGGGCGCCGGCCTGGCTGACCGAGACGACCGTGCTGTAGGGCGCGGTGCCGCTCAGGACGAGCGTTCCGAAATCGAGCCCATTGTTGTTCTGGATCGACAGCGGACGGTAGATTTTGGCCTGCGCGTTGGCATTGGCCGAAACCGGAGCAGCCGCTGCCGGAGCGGCCGTGAAGGCCAGCGCAGCCACCGCGCCGGCGGAGATCAGAAGCTTGTTCATGTCATTCCCCACTGGTTCAGTTCGAGTTTTGGCGGCTGCCCAGCCCAAGTCCGGCCATCCGTGGCGCTGCTATTAACCCTCGCCGCTTACGGCTTCCCTCAAGGGATTGGTTAATGCCGCTTTAGGCCTTCATCCGGATCGGATGCTTATTTCGGTGCCCCAAGGCGGGCCCCATCATTGATATTCGACCGTAATGGGCATGTCGCCGCGATAGGCGCCTTCCGAATCGCCGGTGACCGTCACCCGCCCGCCGAAGCGGAAGGCGAGCGTGCCCGCCGAATCGAGTCTCGGAATGGATGGAAGATCGCTGACGACATCATCGACGGTGATTCGCCCGCCGCTGACCGAGTAGAGATCGATTCGGCGCGGAAGCTCGACCCGGACGGCTCGGCCGGGAGTGCCGCGGATGACCGCCGTGCCGACCATCGCGCGCGCGCTCACTTCCGTCAGGGCGCCTTCCGCCGCGGTGGACCCGTCCGCGCGAATAACAGCCGCGCCCTGCCCGCTCCCGGAAAGGACGAGCCGGCCAAAGTCGAGGCTGGTTTCGATGTCGAGCTCGATGCCGTCGCTGTCAGCTGACTGCGATACGGCGGTCGTCGGTTTGTCGCACAAGCGGCATTGCCCGCCCGCCGGCGATGCGCCGGCGACGGCCGCGGCGAGCGCCGCAGGCCCCAGGGCAAAGGTCTTGAAGCCGCCCATCTGCACTGCCTACGCGAGGACAGGCTAAAACAGGGTTAATCGGCGGCTAACCTTGGCTGACGCTAGTTGCGCGCGGCCGCGTGGCCGCCGATCGTCCGAATTGAGGAGCGCCCAACTGCACCCCTATTGTCGCGCGCACCGCAGCTTTCTATCCCCGCATCCTGAATGGCCCGCAAGCGCTCCGAACACGGCTCCGGAAGAGGGTCAACGCTGATGGGCGTCATCAAGGGGCTCGCCTATGCGGCGCTCCTCGGCCTGCTTGCGCTGGTCGTGGCTGTTGCGGTCGCGACCGCCTACCTTCCGAGCTATCCGCAGCTGACCAAGCGATCCGACCTCGGCCAGATGATCCGCGTCCGCGCCGCGAACGGCCAGGTGCTCCTGTCGCTGGGCCCGAGCTTCGGCCGCTGGCTGACCTACGACCAGATCCCGCCGGAAATGCGCGCGGCGATCATCTCGACCGAGGACCGGCGCTTTCGAAGCCATCTGGGCGTCGACCCGATCGGCATCGCCCGATCGATCCAGGTCCGGCTTTCGACGGGCCATTGGAGCCAGGGCGGCTCGACCATCACGCAGCAGTTGGCGCGCAACATCTTCCTGACCAACAACCGGACGTTCGTGCGCAAGGTGAAGGAGGGAATCCTTGCGCTCGCGCTCGAGCGGAAGTTCACCAAGGACCAGATTCTAGAGCTGTACCTGAACCGGGTTTATTTCGGCGGCGGCGCCTATGGAATCGACGCGGCCTCGCGCAAATTCTTCGGACACAGC
>NZ_DASTXI010000226.1:0-3964 GCF_035758555.1 Sphingomonas sp.
AGCGGATTTGATTATGGCCGCGCTCGAACGGCTCGGCGCGGCGCCGGCGGTTGTGCTGGGCCACTCCTGGGGCGCATCCGTGGCGGTGGCGCTGGCGCTCCGGCATCCGAATGCGGTGCGCGGTATCGTACTCGCATCCGGCTATTACTATCCATCGGTTCGCCCCGATCTGGCGCTCGTCTCTGCCGCGGCCGTGCCGCTGTTGGGAGACGCCGCCTGCTACACCCTGGTTCCCCTCGTCAGCAGGCTGGTCTGGCCCCTCCTGATGCGCATGATCTTCGGCCCGGCTTCCATGCCGACGAAGTTCCGGCGCTTTCCCAAGGAAATGGCTGTGCGCCCGTCCCAAATTCGTGCCGTGGCGGCGGAATCGGCCCTGCTGATCGCGGCGGCAGTCAGCGCGTCCGGCAAGTATTCGAGGCTGAGGATGCCGGTCGCGGTCGTCGCCGGAGCCGAAGACCGCCTGATCGACCCCAGGAAGCAGTCCTGCCGGCTGCATCGTGCCGTCGCCCACAGCACGTTCAGGCCGGTCTCGGGGGCCGGCCATATGGTGCACCAGACCGATCCCGAAGCGATCATGGCGGCGATAGACGAGGTATTCGCGCGGGCGGACGCCCGCCAAATTGTGGACGGCTAATTGCCCGCGAGCCCAGTCCACCGTCCTGGCGGCACGCACCGCGCAATTGTGCCGAGCACGCTTGCGGCCCGTGGATCGGCCGGAACTGAAACCGCGCCGCAGGGTTTTATAGTTCCGGCGTCGAGAGGTGCTCGCGCACGATGCGAAGCTCCGATCCATCTGGCGTGACGCCCAAACACAAGCACATCGGCAGCGCATGATCGAAGAAGAGCAGCACCAACTCGTGTGCGGAACCTGCAGCCGGTTGGGGCAAGCGGAGCATGAAATTCAAACGCATCGCATTATCGGCGAGCGACTGGCGCGGCTCATGGGCATCCCCTACGAGCGGGAACCGAGCGGAGACGCTCGCAAGCGCTACTTGGTGCCGAGTGACACCGTGATCGGCCTCGCTGAAGCGAACAGGCTGGGCATCGCGCGAGAAGGCGACCTGTTCGGCGGTGTAGTTGCGCAGCCCTTTCTCGCCACGAAAGCCATCACGCATCCGCTGATCGAGCCGGCGGCGGCCGCGCCCGAAGGCTGGAGCCATGCCTTTGGCGCGGCAACGGGCAAGGTCGTGCTGGATGGTTTTACGGCATTCTCGGCGAGCGATGCCCGTCGCGCCGGGACACGCCTGCTGCGGGAGGGTGCCGTCCGGATCAAGCGAACGGGCGGCAAGGGCGGCAGCGGCCAGGCCCGCGTTTCGGATGCAGCGGCGCTGGAACGAGCGCTCGCCGGAATCGATCCCGGGGAAATCGCGAGCACCGGCATCGTGCTGGAGCAGGATCTTTCGGAGGTCACGACCTTCAGCGTGGGCCAGGTCCAGGCGGCCGGCCTGGCGATCAGCTATTGCGGGACGCAGCAGCTGACCGAGGACAATCGAGGGGAAACCGTCTATGGCGGCTCGGTTCTCGATGTCGTGCGCGGCGGGTGGGATGCGCTCCTGGCCCTGCCGCTTTCCGATCGGGAGCGTATCGCCGTCGCACATGCCCGGCGCTACGACGAGGCAGCACGTTCCTGTTTCCCGGGATTTTTCGCCACCCGCCGAAACTACGATGTCGCACTCGGGACGGACAGCAGCGGGCGCAGAAGATGCGGCGTGCTGGAGCAATCCTGGCGGCTGGGCGGCGCCACGCCGGCCGAGATCCTCGCCATAGAGGCGTTGAAACGCGATCCGGCGCTGGCCGGGATCGGGGCGTCCACGGCCGAAATCTATGGCGGGGCCGACGCTGTTCCGCCCCACGCCGTAGTCTTCTTTCGCGGCGATGATCCCGAAGTCGGGCCGATCACGAAAATCGCATGGCTGGAACATGGCGGCACATAAGCGCGAGATCGAAATTGCCGTCGGAGGGCAGAGGATCGGCGGAACGGTCCTGACGCCCGAGACGAAAGTACCCGGTCTGCTCTTCGTGCATGGATGGGGCGGCAGCCAGGAGCAGGACATGATGCGCGCCGGGTCCATCGCCGCGCTCGGCTGCGTCTGTCTCACCTTCGACATGCGCGGCCACGCGTCGACCGAGGAGCAGCAACAGACGGTGACGCGTGAGGAAAATCTGGCGGACGTCCTCGCCGCCTACGACATGCTGGCCGGCCAACCCTCCGTCGAACATGGCGAGATTGCGGTGATCGGGAGCAGCTATGGCGCCTATCTCGCAGCCATACTTACGAGTCTCCGCCCGGTTCGATGGTTGGCGTTACGTGTCCCGGCGCTTTACCGCGACGAGCAGTGGGAGACGCCCAAATGGGCGCTCGACAGGGAAGACCTGGATGCCTACCGGCACAGTCTCGTCTCAAGCTCGGAGAACCGCGCGCTGGCTGCCTGCACGAAGTTCCTGGGCGACGTGCTGCTGGTCGAATCCGAGCATGACGACCGCATCCCCCATCAGACGGTTCTGAACTACAGGCGTGCATTCTCGAACGTGCGTTCGCTCACCTACCGCATGATCGGCGGCGCCGACCACGCGCTGTCGGACGAGACCTGCCGCAACGCCTATGGCTCGCTTCTGACAGGCTGGATAACGGAAATGATCCTCGGTGCGCGCAGCTGATGCACCTGAGCCAAGACCGGCAGGCGCCTGCTTTCGATCGGCAGCACCCGCGCAAGCCGGCTCTTTCTCAGCCTCGCTTTCGCAGCGCCGCTCGCATGATCGTGCGTTCGCGCGACAAAGGTGCCCGGTTCGGCTTGCGCAAGGAGCCGGGCGTGGCAAAGGTCAGAGCTGCTCGGCGGGCATTCTGTTTTTCCCGCTGAGCGCCGCGCCGATCGTCAGCAACTGCGGCAATGCCGTAACCGAAATTTGCATCCCGGCCCGGCCGACGGGGCTGAGCGCAATCGACGCGAACGCAGCCGCGGAGCGGACCCGCAGTTCGAACAGCCTGCGCCATGCCCGTGCGTAGCGCGCTCCGGCCAGCTTTCGCGACGCCGGATCGCGCGGACGCGTCTCGGCGAGCGCCGACGCCAGCAGCCATGCCGACTGGATCGCCATCGTGATGCCCTCGGCGACGATCGGATGGCACTCGCCGGCGCTGTTGCCGACGCGGAAGATGTCATCGGCATAGCCGGCCCGGATGCCGGGGCGTATCGGCCCCGCCGCAAGCCAGCGCCCGTCGAGCGTGGCGCCGCCGATCGCTTCACGCACGCCGCGGCAAGCGTGCATCATGTGTCGGGACAGGGCTTCGCCCGCGGTCAAGTTGCCGTACCTCTGGCGAACCATTCCCAGCATGTCGCGCCGGATGCAGCAGGAGAGCGACAGCCGCCTCCGATCCGCCCATACCAGGCCGCCATAGCCGCCCGGAAAGACGATCAGGGGCATCAGGTCGGGGCGGAGCGAAGCGTGCAGGAAATGAGCCTTGAAGCCAAGCAGGTCGCGGGGGCGGTTCACCCTGTCCGGCTGGCTCGGCAACTTTCCCGTCTCCCACGAGCCGTGCGCCGCGATGATGACGGGAGCGGTCAGAACCGCCTGCCGGCCCTTGCCGTCGATCAGCACCGACTGGACCACCCCGTGCTTTTCGACCGAAACCGCGCGCCAGGGCTGGAACACCTCGACGCCGGCCGCGCGCGCCTGCTCCAGCAGCGCGTGGTCGAGGACGTCGCGCCCCAGCGCTCGCCCGAAAGCCCCGGATCTTGCGGCCGGCATCGGCGCTTCGGCGACCCCGTGGCCACAGAAGAGGCCTACGCGACGGATCTCGGGCCCGGCCCCGGCTCGCCACAGGGCGCCGACCCCCAGCCTGTCGAGCAGGGGGATGTTCGTTGCCGAGATGAACTCGCCGCAGACCTTCTTGCGCGGAAAGACGCTTTTCTCGACGACCGCCACCTGCCATCCGCGTTGCGCGAGCAGAAGCGCGGTGGTCGAACCG
>NZ_DASTXI010000037.1:0-2949 GCF_035758555.1 Sphingomonas sp.
AGGGGAG
Source organism: Sphingomonas sp. (assembly GCF_035758555.1). Lineage (GTDB taxonomy): Bacteria > Pseudomonadota > Alphaproteobacteria > Sphingomonadales > Sphingomonadaceae > Sphingomonas_B. The sequence goes on from NZ_DASTXI010000037.1 coordinate 8, forward strand.
GGGGACCGCTCGCGAAGCGAGTGGTGGAGGGGCCGGCCGCGGAGCGGACGGAAATACCCTCCGCTTCGCTCCGCGCCCCTCCACCATGCTTTGCATGGTCCCCCTCCCCTCGGCATGGCCGAGGGGAGGAATGATCTTGGCCCTGGCCCTGCTTTCCGGCTGCGACCGCGAGGCGCGGGAGGTGCGAGGAAAGCCGCTGCCGGAGACTGCGATCGCGGCGCAGACGTCGGGGCTCTTCCCCGGCGGCGGCACGGCAGGCCCCGAAGACCCCCGTGCGAAAATGTATGCGGAGAACGCCTATCATATCGCCGAAGGCGGGCGGCTCTACCGGCAGATGAACTGCGTCGGCTGCCACGCCAACGGCGGCGGCGGCATGGGTCCGGCGCTGATGGACGATCAGTGGCGCTACGGCGGCCGGATGGACCAGATCGTCGCCAGCATCGACCAGGGCCGCCCGAACGGCATGCCGAGCTGGCGCGGCAAGCTCACGCCCACGCAGATGTGGCAACTCGCCGCCTATGTGCGGACGCTGTCGGCCAACGTTCCCAAGGACGCGGCACCCAGCCGGTCCGACACCATGTCCACCATCTACCCGCGCACGCTCGCCGAGCCGGAGCCGCCGAGCGCGACCGATCCCGCGGGCGCGAAGGCCCCGGCGCGGTGACGCACGCGCGCTCGATCCTTGGCTTGGGCGCGTTCTGGCTGGTGTCCGGATGTGCCGGCGTGCAGTCGATCGCCCCGTCCGGCGGCGCGCATACATCCGCGTTCAATGACCTGTTCGTCATATTCCTGATCGTCTGCGGGTTTTTCTACCTGCTGGTGATCGGCTTTCTCGGCGCCGCGATCCTGCGGCGGCGGCGCGAGGGCGACGAAGGCGTGCCGACGCTGTTCCGCGCCTGGGTCGCGCTCGTCAGCGTGTCGCTCGTCGGGCTCGCCTTCGCGAGCTGGGTGACCGATCGGGCGATGGCGAGCTACGGCGAGCAGGGGCCGCCGGTCCGCATCCGCCTGACCGCCAACCAATGGTGGTGGGACGTCACCTATTTCGGCGCCACCCATAGCGAGGATCTGCGGACGGCGAACGAGCTGCACTTGCCCGTCGGGCGTCCGGCGCTGATCGAGCTTCATTCGAACGACGTGATCCACAGCTTCTGGGTGCCCAATCTGGCCGGCAAGCAGGACCTGATCCCCGGCCGCACCGAGGACATCGCGCTGTTGCCGCGCATGACTGGCGTGTTCCGGGGGCAATGCGCGGAGTTCTGCGGCGCCCAGCATGCCCACATGGCGTTGACCGTGATCGTCGAGCCGGAGGCGCAGTTCCGCGCCTGGTCCCGGCAGCAGCTGGCTACGGCGCGCCCGCCGGCGACGCCGCTGCAGCAGGCGGGCATGACCTATGTGACCACGCGCGAATGTGCGACCTGCCATGCGATTGCCGGCACGACCGCCTCGGCTTCGGTGGGGCCGGACCTGACGCACGTCGCCAGCCGCAAGACCATCGCCGCGGGCACGCTGCCGATGGGGCGCGGCGGGCTTTATGCCTGGATCGCCGACCCGCAGGGCGTGAAGCCGGGCGCACACATGCCTTATATCGGTCTGGAGGCGCGACAGCTCGAGGCCGTCGTCGCCTATCTCGAGAGCCTGAAATGATCGCGCGCGACGGGCCCGATCTGCAGGGCGCGGAGCTGCACGACCGGCTGACGCGCACCTGGAGCCGCAAGCCGGGACTGATCGGCTGGCTGTCAACGGTCGACCACAAGGAAGTCGGCCGCCGATACATCGTCACCGCGTTCATCTTCTTCGCCTTGGCCGGCGTGCTGGCGCTGATCATGCGCACGCAGCTGGCGCGGCCGGAAAGCGGGCTGATCAGCACCGACCGCTACAACCAGATCTTCACGATGCACGGCTCGACCATGATGTTCCTGTTCGCCGTGCCGGTGATGGACGCGATCGCGATCTATCTGATCCCGCTGCTGGTCGGCGCGCGGGCGATCGCCTTCCCGCGGCTGCATGCGTTCAGCTATTACATGTATCTGGGCGGCGGGCTGATGCTGTGGATCGCCTTTGCGCTGAACATCGGGCCGGATGTGGGCTGGTTCGCCTATACGCCGCTCTCCGGCCCCGAATACGATCCGGGCAAGCGCGCCGACATGTGGGCGCAGATGATCACCTTCACCGAGGTGGCGGCGCTTGCGGTCTCGGCCTCGCTGATCGGCACGATCTTCAAGCTGCGCGCGCCCGGCATGCGGCTGGACCGGATGCCGCTGTTCGCCTGGGCGATGCTGGTGGTGTCGTTCATGGTCATCTTCGCGATGCCGGCCGTCGCCCTTGCGTCCGCCTTCCTGATCTCCGACCGGCTGGTGGGGACGCAGTTCTTTAACCCAGCCGAAGGCGGCGACCCGATTCTGTGGCAGCACATGTTCTGGTTCTTCGGCCACCCCGAGGTCTATATCATCTTCCTGCCGGCGACCGGCTTCGTCAGCCAGATCACCGAGACCTTCTCCGGCCGCTCGATCTTCGGCTACCCGTATATGGTGCTGGCGCTGGTCGCGACCGGGCTGCTCGCCTTCGGGCTGTGGGTCCACCACATGTTCGCGACCGGACTGCCGCGGATGGGCTATGCCTTCTACACCGCGGCGAGCATGACGGTCGCGATCCCGTCCGGCATCCAGATCTTCTGCTGGATCGCGACCATGTGGAGCGGCCGGCCTCGCTTTACCGTGCCGCTGCTGTACGTGATCGGCTTTATCGTCACCTTTGTGATCGGCGGACTTTCGGGCGTGATGGTGGCGAGCGTCCCGCTCGATCTGCAGATGCACGACACCTATTTCGTCGTCGCCCATTTCCATTACGTGCTGATCGGCGGAGCGGTGTTTCCGCTGCTGGGGGTCGTCACCTATTGGTTCCCGAAGATCACCGGCCGGATGATGTCGGAACGGCTGGGACGC
>NZ_DASTXI010000072.1:0-6104 GCF_035758555.1 Sphingomonas sp.
CGCGCAATCGCGAGCCGATCCTTGCCGTTCTCCGCGATATCCTCCCCACGTCCGGATTGGTCCTGGAAATCGCGAGCGGGACCGGCGAGCATGTCCGCTATTTCGCCTAAAACCTGCCGCATCTCGAATGGCAGCCCAGCGACCCCGATCCCGACGCGCTCGCCTCGATCGCCGCCTGGAGCGACGGCGTCCCCAATATCCGGCCGCCACTCCGGCTGGATGCCGCCGCGCCCGAATGGCCGGTCAGCCGCGCCGATGCGATTCTCTGCATCAACATGGTCCATATCAGCCCCTGGTCGGCGACAGAGGGCCTGTTCGCCGGCGCCGCTCGCCTGCTTTCGCCGGGAACGCCGCTCTATCTCTACGGCCCCTATCGGCGGGACGATGTTCCCACTGCACCCAGCAACGAAGCATTCGATGAGTCGCTGAAGGCCCGCAACCCGGAATGGGGCTTGCGCCGGTTGGGGGATATGATCGCGCTTGGCGATCGAACCGGCCTTCGCTTTGAGCGGCTCGTCGAGATGCCGGCTAACAACCTGTCGCTGGTGTTCAGGCGCTGACCTATTCCGCTGCCTGATCCCCATCGGCCTCGTCATAGACTGGGTCCGGCTCGCCGCGGCCGAACAGCGATTTGATTTTGCGGCCGGCAAGGGCGAACCCCGCCAGTAAGACGACGATCAGCTTCTTGCCGACGCCCAGCATGATCGCCAGCAGCCCCAGCTTCTTCGCGGCGACGACGCCGACGCCGCCTGCGACCAGACCGGCAAGACCGTAATCGGCCAGCTTGTCGGTGCCGGGCTGGTAATCCGCATAGCGCGCGCCGGTATCGAACGACGCGGTTTGCGCCAGCGTCGCGGCGCTGGCACGGGTCTCGACGAGCTTCGACATGCCGGTCAGCAGATTGAGGCTCAACACGCCGGTGCGGCCGAGCAGGCGAACGTCGTAGTTGAGCGAATTTTCCGGCTGGCCGCTGAATGCGATGTTGCGCGCCCAGACCATCGAATGCGATCGGGGATCATAGGACGGCGGCTGCGCCCAGCCGACGATGTGCTGTTCGGGAAAGCCCTCGGCCTTGCGACGCTCGTTGATCTGCGGTTCGCTGTCCTGCCACCCGCGCAGGACCTCGTCATAGTCGGTCGTCTTTGCGTCGTCGTCCTTGACATGGCCGGTCTCCTCGTACGTGACCACGGCGCCCCAGGTGTCGTCGTACGGCGTCTTGCCGGCCGGGATCACCAGACCGAGCACGCCGTCCGCGGCTTCGGACGGATTGCCCCAGGCTTCGACGAGCACGCGCCGGGCATCGTCGGCGGGCAGGAAATAATAGGCCTTGCCGAGGTGCAGCGTCGCATGGGCGGTGGGCACTGCCACGTCGCCCGACTGCGGATGCAGCGACTCGAGCAGGGCCTTGGCCTTGGCGATCGCCGCCTGTTCGGCGGCGGTCGGCGCGTTGGCAGCGACAGCGATCTGCGGCAGCATCAATGCGGCCGCGACGGCCAGCAGCTTGGTTTTCATCGGCTTTCCCCCTGTGCCGTTCAGATGACACGCGATTGCGGCATCTGTCGAGCCCTCCGCGGTGCCGACAGCCCGTTAGTGATCTTTCGCTGCCGGCGGACGAAGTGCGGCTTTCCTCGCCCGTGCCCGGCTGTTAGGACTCGCGCATGAAGTTGGCGCTCGCAATGGTGCTTCCGGTGCTTGCCGGTGCCGTGTTCTTCTCGCTCCACCTGCTCCCGGAAGCGGTCGGCGTCGGCCTGGCCTGCGCGCTGATTTCGATCCTGCTTGCGATGACGGACAAGCCGCTGCGGCCTGAGGATTAGTCCGTCGCCACCGCGCCGGCAGTGCGTTCGCGGTGCAGCTTCTGCTCGCGATAGACGATGTAGATGCCGCTCGCGATGATCAGCGGCGCGCCGAGCCACAGATGCGGGCTCGGCACCGTCGAAAACATCAGCCAGCCGATCAGCGCCGACCAGACCAGGCTCGAATAGTCCATCGGCAGCACGACCGACACCGGGGCGAGCCGGAGCGACGAGGTCAGCGCCAGCTGAGCAAGCCCGCCGAACAGGCCCAGTGCGAGCAGCAGGCCGAAAGTTTCCGCGTCATGCGCCTTGCCTAACACCGGCATCGCCAGGCCGAACGGCACCGCCGACAGGATCGTGAACCAGAAGACGGTGGTGCTCGCGCTCTCCGTCCGGCCGATCTGGCGCAGCGTGATGCTGACGCCCGACACCACGATCGCGGCCATCAGCCCGACGGCGACGCCATGCGGGGCAAGGCCGCCGCTGCCCGGCCGGACCACGATCAGCACCCCGACAAAGCCGAGCAGCACCGCGCTCCAGCGATGCCGGCCGACCGGCTCCTTCAGTACCAGCGCTGACAGGATCGTGGCGAAGATCGGCACGGTGAACAGCAGCACCGTCGCCTCGGCCAGCGGCAGCAGCAGATAGGTGAGGAAGTTGAGCGCCATGCCGGTCATCCCCAGCACGGTCCGCCACACATGCGCCCAGGGCCGCCGTGTCTTCACCGATCGCAGCCCCGGCCCGGCCGCGATTACGCCCAGCACCAGCGGCAGCGCGAGCGCCTGGCGGTAGAACAGGCTCTCGAACAAAGTCACGCCGCGCGCGGCCGCCAGCTTCACGATCGCGAACATCGCGGTCAGCGTCACCGCCGCGAACAGGCGCAGCAGGATTGCGAGGAGGCGACGTTCGGCGGGGGCGGATGTCACGCCGCGTCCCTTGTCGCCATTATGCGAATAGGGCTAGGGGCATGGCCATCAAAACTTTGTCATGCCGGACTTGATCCGGCATCCACCTTCCCTTCTCTCCGAAGAAGGTGGACCCCGGATCAAGTCCGGGGTGACGCTTGGCGTAAGGACGGAACATCATGCGCGATATCGATCATCACATCGTCGGCGGCCCCGGCGGTTCGGCCAGCCGTTTCGGCGAGGTGTTCGACCCGAACTCCGGCCAGGTGCAGGCGCGGGTCGCGTTCGGCGACAGGGCCGCGCTGGATCGCGCCGTCGCCGCTGCGCAACAGGCGCAGCCGGGCTGGGCCGCCACCAACCCGCAGCGCCGAGCCCGCGTGATGTTCCGCTTCAAGGAGCTGGTCGAGGCCAATCTGGAGGAACTCGCCCACCTGCTGGCGTCGGAGCACGGCAAGGTGATCGCAGACGCGCGCGGCGACGTGCAGCGCGGCCTGGACGTGATCGAGTTCGCCTGCGGCATTCCGCACGCGCTGAAGGGCGAATACACTTACGGCGCCGGGCCGGGCATCGACGTTTATTCGATGCGTCAGCCGCTGGGCGTCGTTGCCGGCATCACGCCGTTCAACTTCCCGGCGATGATCCCGATGTGGATGTTCGGCGTCGCGATCGCGGTCGGCAACGCCTTCATCCTGAAACCGTCGGAGCGTGATCCCTCAGTGCCCGTCCGCCTCGGCGAGCTGATGGTCGAGGCCGGCGCGCCCGAGGGCATTCTCCAGGTCGTCCACGGCGACAAGGAAATGGTCGACGCGATCCTCGACCATCCGGCGATCTCGGCGGTGAGCTTCGTCGGCTCGTCGGACATCGCGCACTATGTCTATCGGCGCGGCGTCGAGAACGGCAAGCGCGTCCAGGCGATGGGCGGCGCCAAGAATCACGGCATCGTCATGCCCGACGCGGATCTGGACCAGGTGGTGAAGGACCTGTCCGGCGCCGCCTTCGGCTCGGCGGGCGAACGCTGCATGGCGCTTCCGGTGGTCGTGCCGGTCGGCGAGAAGACCGCGAACGAGCTGCGCGAGGCGCTGATCCCGGCGATGGCGGCGCTCCGCGTCGGCGTTTCGACCGATCCGGACGCGCATTATGGCCCGGTGGTCAACGCCGCGCACAAGCAGCGGGTCGAGAACTGGATCCAGACCGGCGTCGACGAAGGCGCGGAGCTGGTCGTCGACGGCCGCAACTTCTCGCTCCAGGGCCATGAAGGCGGCTTCTTCGTCGGCCCGTCGCTGTTCGACCACGTCAAGCCGACGATGCAGAGCTACAAGGAGGAAATCTTCGGCCCCGTCCTCCAGATCGTCCGCGCGCCTGATTTCGAGACGGCGCTGCGGCTGCCCAGCGAGCACCAATACGGCAACGGCGTCGCGATCTTCACGCGCAACGGCCACGCCGCGCGCGAGTTCGCTGCCCGCGTGAACGTCGGCATGGTCGGCATCAACGTGCCGATCCCGGTGCCGGTCGCCTATCACACGTTCGGCGGCTGGAAGCGCTCCGCGTTCGGCGACATCAATCAGCACGGCATGGAAGGCGTCCGCTTCTGGACCAAGACCAAGACAATCACCCAGCGCTGGCCGGATGGCTCGGTCACGGGCGAGAACGCGTTCGTCATCCCGACGATGGGTTAGGCAGTGGAGCGCCGGCGCACTGCCTCCGCCTCGCCGTACGAGGAAACGATCGGCTTTTCCCGCGCGATCCGGGTGGGGAACCGCATCCTCGTTTCGGGCACCGCACCGGTCGAGGCGGACGGGTCGTCGACGCCCGGCGATGCGGAGGCGCAGGCGGAGCGGTGCTTCGACATCATCGTCGGCGCGGTCCGGCAGTTGGGCGGGGCGCGGACCGACATCGTGCGCACGCGGATGTTCATCACCGATCCGGCCGACGGTGAGGCGGTCGGCCGCGCGCACGGCCGCCGCTTTGCCGATGTGCGGCCGGCGGCGACGATGGTCGTGGTTTCGGCACTGCTCCGCCCCGAATGGCGGGTCGAAATCGAGGCGGAAGCGTTGGTCGGCGAATGACCAGGCTGCTGATCCTCCCGCTGCTCGCGCTCGCCGCGTGCCAGGCGAACGCCCCCGACAACGCCGCGAACGACGCCGTCGCCGCCAACCAGGCGAACGCGCCGGTCAAGGATATCGAGACGCTCCCGCCCGACGAGACGGTGGTGGAGCCAGAGAATGAAGAGACAGCCGAAGCGACTGGCGAGGCGCACATTCCGGACAGCATGCAGGGCCGCTGGGGCCTCGTCCCGGCCGATTGCACCTCGACCAAAGGCGACGCCAAGGGGCTGCTGACGATCGACGGCGATACGCTCAAATTCTACGAATCGCGCGCAAAGCTCACCAAAGTCGTCGGCAATTGGCCCGAAAAGCTCAAAGCCGAATTCGCCTTCACCGGCGAGGGCCAGAGCTGGACGCGGACCGAGACGCTGTCGCTGACCAACAGCAGCAATACCCTGATCCGCGAAGACGAGGAGCTGGCGCAGCCGCTCCGCTACGCGCGGTGCAAGTGAGGCTCTGGCGGGCAGCCCCGCGCCTCTGCTAGGCGCCTCCCCATGACTCAGTTCGACCTGACCGACGATCAGCGCCAGATCCAGGAGATGGCGCAGAAGTTCACTGCCGACGCGATCACGCCGTTCGCGGCCGAGTGGGACGAGAAGCACATCTTCCCGCGCGACACCATCAAGGCCGCGGCCGAGCTCGGCTTTGCCTCGATCTACGTGTCGGAGGAGATGGGCGGGATCGGCCTCGGCCGGCTGGAGGCGGCGCTGATCATGGAAGCGATGGCCTATGGCTGCCCGTCGACGAGTGCCTTCATCTCGATCCATAATATGGCGAGCTGGATGATCGACCGGTTCGGATCGGACGCGGTGAAGCAGAAATACCTGCCCTCGCTCGTCACGATGGATCGGATCGCCAGCTACTGCCTGACAGAGCCCTCGTCCGGCTCCGACGCGGCGGCGCTGAAGACCAAGGCAGTGCTGGACGGCGATCACTATGTGGTGACCGGGTCCAAGGCGTTCATCTCGGGCGGCGGCCAGAACGAAGTCTATGTGACGATGGTCCGCACCGGCGTCAAAGGGCCGAAAGGCATCACTTGCCTGGTCATCGAAAAGGACATGCCCGGCGTCAGCTTTGGCGCCAATGAGCGCAAGCTCGGCTGGCATTCGCAGCCGACCGCTCAGGTCAATTTCGACGGCGTCCGCGTGCCGGTCGAGAACCGCGTCGGCGCCGAAGGCGAGGGTTTCCGGATCGCGATGATGGGCCTGGACGGCGGCCGCCTCAACATCGGCGCCTGCTCGTTGGGCGGGGCGCAGCGCTGCCTCGACGAGGCGGTCAGATACACCAGGGAGCGCAAGCAA
>NZ_DASTXI010000105.1:0-18969 GCF_035758555.1 Sphingomonas sp.
CGCCGAACGCTGTCGGGCTTGAGAGCGGGCCGTTGTTCGGCGTCCAGTTCAGCTCGCTACCGTGCTCCGATCTCGCCACGCGCTTCATCGCGACCGGCGGGCCCGCCGCGCTGATCGGGCCGAAGCGCTCGCCGCTGGGCCTCAGCGCCGATGCCGGCGGCTTCCCGCTCTACAAGAACGGCGTGCTGGTTGGCGGCGTCGGCGTGATGGCCGACGGCGTCTACGACTTCGATCCCGACATCACCGACATCGAGACCAACGACGAGGAATATATCGCGCTCGCCGCGACCTTCGGGTTCGAGGCGCCGGAGACGATCCGGGCCAACCGCATCAACGTGGACGGCACCCAGCTCCGCTACAGCGACGCGGTCCCTTCGGGCCTGCTGACCTCGCCCGCATCGGCGCCTGGCTATCCGACCATCGCCGGGCGCGAGGGCTCGCTCGCGCCGGTCCGCGATTATGCGACGCTGCAGATCATCGCGGGCACCGCCTATGGCACCGAGGCCTCCGGCATCCGCAAGGCGACACCGGCCGAATTCGACAATCCCGACGCTTTCATCCTGACCGACGGATCGGGCCACGACCGCTATCCGATCCGCGGCGGCACCGATGGCGCTGCCGTCGGCCAGCCGCTGACCGCGACCGAAGTGCGCGCGGTGCTGGAGGAAGCGTTCAAGATCATGAGCCGCGCGCGTGCCCAGATCCGGCAGCCGCTCGACAGCCGCGCGCAGGTGACCATCTCGCTGGTCGATACCTACGGCAACGTCCTCGGCATCGTCCGCGGGCCCGACGCGCCGATCTTCGGCACCGACGTATCGCTGCAGAAGGCACGCACGGCGAGCTTCTTCTCCAACCCCGTCGCGGCCGAGCAGTTGATGGCGGCGACGCAACCCGAAGTGGCGGAGTTCCTGCAGCGCCTGCGCGCGTTCCTGGGCGATCCCACTGCGCTGACCGGCGGCTTCGCCTTTTCGGACCGCGCCGGCGGCAACCTCTCGCGCCCGCACTTCCCCGATGGCGAAGTGCAGCGGCCGAACGGCCCGCTCTCCCGCCCGATCGCACAGTTCAATCCGTTCTCGACCGGGCTGCAATCGTCGCTGATCAAGCCGAATGTCGACGAGCATCTCGCCTATCTGACGCTCAACAGCAACGTCGACACGCCGCAGCGCTGCACCAAGCTTCCCGACGTGACGCCGCAGCATAACCGGCTCTCGAACGGCATCCAGATCTTCCCCGGCTCCGTCCCGATCTACCGCGGCTCTCAGCTGGTCGGCGGCATCGGCATTTCCGGCGACGGTATCGACCAGGACGACATGATCAGCTTCCTGGGGCTGGCGAACGGCGGCAAGCGGGTCGGCACGATCAACCATGCCCCTGCCGACCGGCGGGCGGACCGGATTGTCGTCAAGCTGGGCGACGGACGCGAAGTGCGGCTGCGCTTCGTCAACTGCCCGTTCGCCCCGTTCCTCGACACGCCCGCCCAGAATGTGTGCCAGGGGATATGACGGGGGCCTCGCTCTTTCCGATCGCCTTGATGCTCGCCGCACAGGCGCAGCAGCCGGAAACGGGCGCGCCTCCGCCGCCTGAGCAGATGCCCGATGCCGCGGCCGAAGCTCCGCCGCCGCCCGAAACTCTGGAAGAGCCCGATACCGGCCTGATCGAGGGCCGCCGCCGTCCCGGCGTCACCCAGCGGGTGCTGCCCGACAAGGTCACCGCCGACAATCCGGGCGCCGTCCGCGCGCCGCCGCCAGAGGCGTTCCCGACCGACGAGTTTCCGGTGCCGGACCGCTGGCGGCTGATCGAGACGCTCGGGCTGGTGAAGCAGGACGTGCTCGATCCCTATCACCAGAACACCTACAAGGGGGACCGCCCGCTCTGCCTGCCGACAGCCGAGGAGCAGGAACGCCGTGAGCGGCTGGGCCTGGCCAGGTGCCGGACACCCAAATTCCTGGGGCTGGATCACGAAGACTGGTTCTTCAGCATCAACGCTGCCTCCGACACCGTCGTCGAGCCGCGCAGCTTCCCGATCCCGGTCGGCGTCCAGACGACGCAACGCCCGGACAGCGACGACGTGTTCGGCCGGCCCTACAGCGTCGTGCTGTCGCAGACCTTCATCGGCGGCTTTTCGCTGATCAAGGGCAACACCGCCTTCAAGCCGCCCGAGGTCGAGTATCGGGTCAGTCTGGCCTACAATATCAACTATGTGCAGGTGCCCGAACGGCGCGTGCTGTCGGTCAAGCCGTCGAAGCCGCCGCACCGGCTCGATTCCTTCCTGGGCGTCCAGGAGCTCTTTATCGACAAGCATCTGCGCAACACGTCGGATCGCTACGATTTCGATTCGCTGCGCATCGGTATCCAGCCGTTCCAGTCCGATTTCCGCGGCTTTCTGTTCAACGACCAGCAGCTCGGCATCCGCCTGTTCGGCAATCGCGACAACAACCGCTTCCAGTACAATCTCGCGGCGTTCTGGCGGCTGGAGAAGGACACGAACTCGGGCCTGAACTCGATCGTGCAGCGGCCGCGCAACGACCTGGTGTTCGTCGCCAACGCCTATCTGCAAGACATGCCGGTGCCGAGCTTCACCAGCCAGGCGACCGTCGTCTACAACATGAACCGGGAGCAGGACCGGATCGAGGTCGACGACAACGGCTTCCCGGTCCGCCCTGCCCTGCTGGGCGACCTGCGCGGGCGCGAATACGACGTCGTCTATGTGGGCTATAACGGCGACGGCCATTTCGGGCGCGTGAACCTGACCGTCTCTGCCTATGGCGCGTTCGGGCAGGACCGGAACAGCTTCTTCACGTCGCGCAAGGCCGATATCCGCGCCTATTTCTTCGCAGCCGAGCCGAGCATCGATTTCGACTGGATCCGCGTCCGCCTGTCCGGCCTGTATGCGAGCGGCGACGGCAAGCCCTATAACGATGTCGAAGGCGGGTTCGACGCGATCTTCGAGAATCCGATCTTCGCCGGCGCGGACACCAGCTACTGGATCCGCCAGTCGATCCCGTTCGCCGGCGGCGGCCGCGCGGTCAGCGTGAACGGACGCAACGGCGTGCTCGCCGATCTGCGCTCGTCGAAGGAGCAGGGCCAGTCAAACTTCAACAATCCGGGCACGGTGCTGCTGGGCGTCGGCGCGGATTTCGACATCACGCCGACCACGCGCCTGACACTCAACGCCAACCACCTGTGGTTCGCGAACACGGCGACGCTGGAGGCACTAAGGATCGAAGGATCGATCCCGAAGGATATCGGCTTCGACCTGTCGGCGGCGGCGACCTGGCGGCCCAAGGCCAACCAGAACCTGGTCTTCCGCCTGTCGGGCGCGCTGCTGCAGCCGGGCGACGGCTTCAAGGACCTGTTCGCCAGCCAGCCTCGCGACCACCGCTTCTATTCCGTCCTCCTCAACGCGATCCTGACCTACTGATGCGCGCGATCTACGCCCTTATCGGAAGCCTGAGCCTGCTGGCAGCGGCAGTCATCGGACCGCAATTGAGTGCTTCGTCGGCAGAGAAGCCGGTCGCGCGCAGCTATCCCTTCTTCCCGCCCGCGCCGCGCGACCGCACACCGGCGGACATGGAGCGGATGAATGCGGGGTGCACCAACTGCCACACCGCGTCCGACCAGCCGACGATGCACGCGACGCCCGCGGTCGCGCTGGCCTGCGTCGACTGCCACGGCGGCACGGCGGTGGCCGACCGGGTCGATCCAAGCTGGGCCCCGACCGACCCGCGCTACGTCGCGATCCGCGACAAGGCGCATGTGCTGCCGCGCTATCCCGAAAGCTGGCACTGGCCGTCCTCGGCCAACCCCAAGCAGAGCTACACGCTGCTGAACCGCGAGAGTCCGGAATATATCCGTTTCGTCAATCCGTCCGACTATCGCGTCGCGCGCGAGGCGTGCGGCGCCTGCCATATGGAAATCATCGAGGCGGGCGAGCGCTCGATCATGGCGACGGGCTCGATGTTCCTGGGCGGCGCCGCCTACAATAACGGCGTCCTGCCGTTCAAGAATTATATCCTGGGCGAGGCCTATACCCGCACTGGCGAGCCGGCGAAGATCATGTCGCCGGGCAATCCTCCGGGCACGGTGACCGATGCGCAAAAGGCGCGCGGCGCCCTCCCCGTCCTCTATCCGCTGCCGGCCTGGAACGTGATCCCACCGGCCGACATCTTCCGCGTGTTCGAGCGCGGCGGCCGCGTGATCGGATCGGGCTTCGCCGAGATCGGCCTGCCGAACCCGTCCGGATCGATCCAGCGCCTCGACGAGCCGGGCCGGCCCGACCTCAAGCAGTCGAACCGCGGCCCCGGCACCGGCCTGCGCGTGGCGATCCCTGCGCTCAACGTCCACAAGACGCGCCTCAACGATCCCTTCATGTGGTTCATGGGCACCAACGACCAGCCGGGCGACTATCGCCAGTCGGGCTGCGCGGGCTGCCACGTCGTTTATGCGAACGACCGCGAGCCGCGGCACAGCCTCAGCTATGCCCAATACGGCCGCGACGGGCAGACGGCGACGGTCGATCCGACGATCGCGAACAAGCTCCAGCCGACCCACGCCGGCATCAAGGCCTATGGCGCCACCGAGAGCGGGAAGGAGAAGGGTCACCCGATCCACCACAGCTTCACCCGCGCGATCCCGACCGCCCAGTGCATGAACTGCCACATGCACCAGCCGAACATCTTCCTGAACTCGTATCTCGGCTACACGATGTGGGATTATGAGTCCGACGCGCCGTTCATGTGGCCGGGACCGGAGAACAAGGCGCCGCGGCCCGCCGGCATGTCCGACGCGGACTATCAGCGCATCTTCAAGAGCCAGCATTACCCGACCGCCGACAAGGTGCGCGAGATCAACGAGCGCAACCCGGAAGCGGCTGCCGCGCGCGGACTGTGGGGCGACCTCGAATTCCTGCGCAACGTCTACGACCTCAACCCGCTGCTGAAGGACACCCAGTTCGCCGATTATCACGGCCATGGCTGGAACTTCCGCGCGGTTCTGAAGCGCGACCGCGAAGGCAATCTCCTCGACAAGGACGGCAACATCGTCTCGCCCGACGATCCCGAGAAATGGCGCAAGGACGGCGAGGGCAAATTCGTCGAGCCCGGCACCAACCCCGGCAAGACCGTCCACATGATGGACATCCACGCCGAAAAAGGCATGCAGTGCGCCGACTGCCACTTCGCGCAGGATTCGCACGGCAACGGCCTGATCTACGGCGAGGTCGCGAACGCGATCGAGATCGGCTGCAAGGACTGTCACGGCACCGTCGACGGCTATCCCACGCTGCTGACCTCCGGCCCCGCCGCACCGCCCGCGGGCAACAACCTGGCGCTGCTGCGGAACAGCGACGGCCAGCGCCGGTTCGAATGGACCACCGACGAACATGGCGAGCGCGTGCTGATCCAGCGCTCCGTGATCGATCCGAAACTCGAATGGCGGGTGAGCCTGGTCAAGGACTCGGTCGACCGCGCCAGTCCGCACTTCAACGCGAAGGCGGCGCGCGCCAAGCTGATGTCGATCCGCGGCGCGGACACCGGCAAGTTCGTGTTCGGCTCAGGCGTGGCCAAGGCGGACCGCGCCCACCCGGACGACAAGATGGCGTGCTTCACCTGCCATCTGTCCTGGACCACCTCGTGCGGCGGCTGCCATCTGCCGATCGAGGCGAACTGGAAGACCAACAGCCACAAGTACGAAGGCGAGGAGACGCGCAACTTCGCGACCTACAACCCGCAGGTCGCGCGCGACCAGATGTTCCAGCTCGGCATCCACATGACCACCAAGGGGCATGAGATCACGCCGGTGCGGTCGTCGTCGGCGCTGATCCTGTCGTCGACGAACCTCAACCGCGAGCGCATCTACGTGCAGCAGCCGCCGATCTCCGCGATCGGCTTCTCGAGCCAGGCATTCGCGCCGCATTTCCCGCACACCGTCAGGAAAACCGAGACCAAAACCTGCTCGGACTGCCACCTGTCGGCGAACGACGACAACAACGCGACGATGTCGCAGCTATTGCTGCTAGGCACGAACTTCGTGAACTTCGTCGGCATGAACGCCTGGACGGGGCTCGACGGCGGGTTCGAGGCGGTGCGCGTCACCGAATGGGACGAGCCGCAGGCCGTGATCGGCTCCTATCTCCACCGCTATGCATATCCCGATTTCTACAAGCTCCACGTCGAGCAGAACGGGCGCGAGCTGAAGGACTGGGTGCGCGGCGATCGGCTGGACGGCGATCTTTCCGGCGAGACCCATTCGCCCGAGCTGTTCCGCAATGTCGTGAAGTCCACCGTCGACCGGGTCGGCTGCCTGCAGCTGCGCGGCGAATATATGTACGTCGCCAAAGGAAAAGGTGGCTTCCGCGTCTATGACGTCGCCTCGATCGGCAACAAGGGCATATCCCAGCCGATCATCAACGCGCCTTTCTCCGGGCTGGGCCACGACACGCATGTCAGCTCCGAAGACGCGACCTGCGTCGCCTTGCCCACCAACCAGCCGATCAATCCGCTGAAGAACACGCCCGAAATGCGCAAGATCAACCAGGAGCAGGCGTTCCACCCGATCTACAGCTACGCGGTGGTGACGGACGCGAAGGAAGGGCTGATCCTGGTCAACATCACCACCATGGCCGATGGCGAGTTCCGCAACAATTTCCTGAAGCGCGCGGTCACCTGGAATCCGAACGGCGTGCTGAACGGGGCGCGGCACATCACGCTGGCCGGCCACATCGCCTATGTCACGACCGCCCGGGGCCTTGCCGTCGTCGATCTCGACAAGCCGCTGCATCCCCGGCTCGCGGCCGAGATTCCGCTGCAGGACGCTCGCGCGTCGGCGATCCAGTTCCGCTACCTCTGGGTCAGCGACCGGGACGGCGTGAAGCTGTTCGACGTGACGAACATGCTGGCCCCGGTGCCGGTGCCGTCCGGCACAATCCCGCTCAGCGATGCGCGCAAGATGTATATTGCGCGCACCTATCTCTATATCGCCGGCAAGGCGGACGGGCTGGTGATCGCCAATGTGACCAAGCCGACGGCGCCGGTCATCTATCGGAAGGAGACGTTCGGCGGGCAGCTGAACGATGCCGAGGACGTGATCGTCGGCTCCACCAACGCATCGCTCTTCGCCTATGTCGCCGACGGGCGGAACGGGCTGAAGGTGGTGCAGTTGACCAGCCCGGCCAGCCAGCCCAATTTCTACGGCTTCAGCCCGGCGCCGATGCCGGAGCTGATCGCCTGGGCCAAGACTCCCTCCCCGGCCGTGGCTCTCTCCAAGGGTCTCGACCGCGACCGTGCGGTGGACGAGGAAGGCAACCAGATCGCCATTTTCGGCCGCCTCGGCTCGCGTCCGTTCACGCGCAAGGAAATGGAAAAGCTGTTCCTGGGGCCCCGCGGCATCCCCTATAAGGTGCTCGACGCGCCCGATATGCGGGACTGGATCGAGTAGGGCCGATGGCCGCCATTCGCAGCATGCTGATAACCGCTTCGCTCCTGGCTACGGCGGCCGCTGCTCAAACGGCATCCGAGACGATCGACGTTATCGGCCGCAGCCCGGAAGAGGTCCGCCAGGAAGCGCAACAATTCGTCCGTGCAACGGGTGTGGGCGACGATGGTCGCGCGATCGCCCGATGGGTGGAGCCGGTCTGTCCGCATGTGCTCGGCGTTTCCGCCGACATCGGCAAGCGCGTCGCCGACACAGTGCGCGCCGTTGCAAGCGAGGCCGGCATTCGCGTGGCACGGACGCCGTGCCGGACCAACATCGTCATCAGCTTCGTTGGCGACGGCGGCGCTCTCGTCCGCAAAGTCGCGGAAAAAGCGCCAGGCCGGCTGACGGACGTGCCCGCAGAGGATCGCGCAGCGCTTCTGAGAGGCGACGCGCCGATCCGCTGGTGGCACGCGACCGAGATGCGGACCAAGGACGGTCTCGGCACGACCGGCAACGAGGCCCCGCCTTTCGCGAAGCTGGACGGGCCCGGCGGCGTGCCGATGGCCGGCGAAGTCCATTTCCAGTACAATTCCAGCATCGCCAGCACCCAGATGGTGCGGGTGCTGAAAGCGGCGACCGTCGTGATCGACGTCAATCGCGCGACCGGCATGCCGCTCGACAGCGTAGCCGCATTCGCCGCCATGGTCTCGCTGGCGGAGGTCGGGCCGAGCGAGCAACCGCCGGCCAAATCGATCCTCAGCCTGTTCAGCGAAGACGGTCCGCGCGACCTGACGCCTCTGGACGAGAATTTCCTGCGCGCGCTTTACCGGCTACCGCTCGACCGAACCGCTCTCGCCCAGCGCGGGCTGCTCGTTCGCGGCCTGCTGAATCCCGCAAAACGAGACGAAAACTGAAGCGTGGTTCCCGCGCTCGACATGAACAGGGGCGACTCAAGTCATTGGGGAATGCCGGCCGGCTTTGGCCGCTGAGGTCCGGGATGTGACCCGGTAAGCAGACTCTCGTACAGGTTTCTGCCTACTTCCGGAGCCGACCCATAATGGACGAACTCCCCTCTCCACCGGAAGAGGGGCTGAACGTCCGCAATCTACCGTTTGCGGACCTTCGTTCCTGATCCGCGCCAATCACGGCTGAATGACTGAAACGGGCGGTTTGCGGCCCGTCTTCGCGTCATCCCCGCGAAGGCGGGGATCCCGCTTCCTTCCTTTCTGTCTTCGTGAGCTTCGTGTCTTCGCGCGAGATAATTTTCGCACAAAGAACGCAAAGGGCACGAAGAAGAAGCTGGATTCCCGCTTTCGCGGGAATGCGAAAAGAGACGGCAATGGGGCGCCCCCGGACCTAGCATCGTTCCTGAATGAATATCTGGTGTGCGGCTGGGCCGAGGGGACGATCGATGGCCGCAGCCGCAGATGCTCATCTTCACCCTATCGGGTAAACCGAGAAACCGCCTAAAACTCGCATTCTGAGGAATGGCGCACCCAAGAGGATTCGAACCTCTGACCTCTGCCTTCGGAGGGCAGCGCTCTATCCAGCTGAGCTATGGGTGCGTTGGCGCGCGCTTAGCAGGCTCGTTCGCGCTGTCCAAGAGTTTCGATATGCCCAACGGAGGTTGCGGATTATCGCCTTGGCGGCAGTTCGATCGGCTGGAACGGCGCGAGGCCGCAGCTCGCACCGCGGGTGACGCCGGGACCCTGCAGCACCGTGATGATATCGTTTGCGCACAGCTGGCTCAGCGAGGTCGAATAGGTGAAGCGCTGTTCGAAGCCGAGATTCGGGCAGTCCTGCGGCAGCACCACGCGATAGGCGGTACGGTTGCCGTTGCCGAAATCGATCACCCGATCGCTCAGCACGCGGCTGTTGCGGATCGCGGTCAGCGGAACGCAGCTTTGCGCGGGGCCGGTGATGCGGGCCCCGTCGCCATAGGTCTGGCCATCCGCGGAGAGCACCGCCGCGGCTTCGTTGCGTCCGGTCCTGGTCTGCTGGTTGCTCGACATCATGCAGGCCGACAGGCAAGCGGCGGAGGCAAGGGCAAGGGTAGCGCGCATCGGACGTCCTCCCGTTTGTTCCATGGACAACGCTCTGCCTCGATCGGGGTGCCGTCAAGCGGGCGGCGGCATCTTCGGCTGGTACGGGCACAGGTCCGCGACGATGCAGCGCCAGCATTCGGGGCGGCGCGCCTTGCAGGTGTAGCGGCCGTGCAGGATCAGCCAGTGATGCGCGCCGAGCCGGAACGGCTGGGGCACGGCCTTTTCGAGCCCGAGCTCGACCGCGGCCGGGGTCTTGCCGGGCGCGAGCCGTGTGCGGTTGCAGACGCGGAAGATGTGCGTGTCGACAGCGAACGTCTCCGCGCCGAATGCTGTGTTCATCACCACGTTCGCCGTCTTGCGGCCGACGCCGGGCAGCTTCTCCAGCGCGTCGCGATCGGCTGGAACCTCGCCGCCATGATTGTCGATCAACGCCTGGCTCAAGGCGATCACGTTCTTCGCCTTGGTGTTGAACAGGCCGATCGTCTTGATGTGATCCTTGAGCTTTTCCTCGCCGAGCGCGACCATCTGCTCAGGCGTGATGACTTTCTCGAACAGCCGGCGTGTGGCCTTGTTGACGCCGGCGTCGGTTGCCTGCGCCGACAGCACGACAGCGACCAGCAATGTGTAGGTGTTGACCGATTCGAGCTCGGTCTCGGGCGACGGATTGTCCTCCGCCAGGCGACGGAAGAACTCGAACACCTCCGCTTTCTTCATTTGATCGAGTCGAGCGCGGTCGCGAGCCGTTCGAGGCCGGTCTCGACGATCTCGGTCGGGCTGCCGATGCCCATGCGGAACCGGTCCACCGCGCCGAAGAAGCGGCCGGGAACGATCGACGTATCGTAGCGCTCGCGAAGCAGCCGATTCAGCGCGTCGACATCGCCCCGGAGCAGCCGCGGAAAGGCAGTGATGCCGCCCGTCATCGGCACGCATTCCAGATCGTCGCGACTCGCAAAGAAGGCGTTGGCGAGCGCGCGGTTGCGCTGGAGCAGCGTGGCGTTCGCCGCGGCGATCTCGCCCAGATGCGCGAAGGCGACCAGCGCCAGCCGCTCGGCGGCGTGGGACTGGGCAACGCCGAACAGCTCGTTCAGCCGCCAGATGCGCTCCGCCAGCTCCGGCTCGGCCAGGATCCAGCCGCAGCGGATGCCGCTTAGGCCATAGCATTTGGTCAGGCTGGAGGTGACGACGAAGCGGTCGCCGAGCAGCGCGGAAGTGCGCTGCGGCGGGACGGCGGCGTCCAGATAGACTTCGTCCACCACCACATGCGCGCCGACGCGCTCGGCAATCGCGCCGATCTCACGCAGCGCTGCTTCGTCAATGAGATTGCTGGTCGGATTATGGAGATTGGTGATCAGGATCACGCGGGTGTGCTCCGTCACCGCCCGCTCCACTGCCGCCGGATCGATCGCGAAATCGGGCGAGCGGCGCTCGAACGAGCGGATCGTCGCGCCCAGATGCGCGGCGGTCGCGACCATCGGCTCATACACCGGACGTTCGGCGACCACTTCGTCGCCGGGGGCGATCAGCGCGGACAAGGCGAGCATGTTCGCCATCGACGTGCCGTCCGCCATCACGACGCGGTCGGCCGTGACGCCGGTGTGACGGGCGATCGCCTCGCGCAGCGGCGGATAGCGATAGCGGCTGGCGCCATCGAGTTCGAGATCGGCGATACCCAGCGGAAACCGGTCGAGGTGGCAGGGCGGCACTTCGCTCGAGCCCAGCGCATAGCGGACCGGCGCCTGGGTCTTTGCCCAGTACATGTATTCGGACGCCATCACTCTCACGCTCGTGTCCTCCGTCGCAGCCAGAACAGGCAAACCGGCACGCCGGCAAGCAGGATGCCGAAGCCGATCGCGCTGTTGATCGGGTTGTTCCAGATCGTGCCCGCCACCGTCGCGGCGCAGGCGAGCACGAAGAACAGGGTCGTCCAGGGATGGCCGGGCGCCCGGAACGAGCCGCCAGCCGGGTCGCGGCGGCGGAACACGAAAAGCGCCGCACCGGTCAGGCCGAAGAAGATGAAGTCGACCGAGACGACGTAGCTCAATATCTGTCCGTAGGTGCCGCTGAGCGCGATCAGGCAGGCGGCGACGCCCTGCAGCAGGATCGCCGCCACCGGCGCGTGCGTGCGCGGGCTGACTGCGGCGATCTGGGGAAAGAACAGCCGGTCCTCCGCCATCGCGAAATAGACGCGCGGCGTGGTCAGCATGCCCTGGCTGAGAAAACCGAGCGCGGAAATGGCGATGCCGAGCGCGATCAGCGACGCGCCGCGCTCCCCCAGCGCCGCCCGCATGACGTCGCTGGCCGGCGTCGGCGATTGCGCCAGGCCGTCGGGCCCGAGCACCACAACGCACGCAAGCGCGACCAGCGCATAGAGCGTCACCACGCCGAGCACGCCGAACAGCAGCCCGCGCACCAGGTCGCGCCTGGGATCGCGCATCTCTCCCGAGACGAAGCTGGAGGTCTGCCAGCCGCCATAGGAAAACATGACCGGCGTCAGTGCCGCGCCGATCGCCGCGAGCGTGCCGACCGGCACCGGCTCGGCAGGCGCAGTGGGGGTTGCAGGCGATGCCGGGGCGAGCAGCAGGCCGCAGGCCACCAGCATCAGGATCGCGCCGATCTTCAGCACCATCAGCAGGTTCTGCACCGTTCCGCCCGCACGCACGCCCAGGCAGTTGATCGCGGTCAGCAGCGCCAGCGCGCCGATCGCCAGCGACCATGCGGGCACGCCCAGCGGCGCCAGGTCCAGCACATAGCGCGCGAAAGTGATTGCGACGGCGGCCATGCCGCCCGACTGGATCACCAGCAGCAGGGCCCAGCCGTATAGAAAGGCGGGGATCGGGCCCCAGGCGTCGCGGATATAGGCATATTGACCGCCCACCTCGGGCCGGCGCGCGGCAAGCTCCGCGTAAATGAACGCCCCCGCGATCGCTATCAGACCGCCGATCAGCCAGACGCCGACGATCAGGAACGGCGTTGAGACGTGCCGCGCCACCTCGGCCGGATTGACGAAGATGCCGGAGCCGATGATGCCGCCCATCACCAGCATCGTCACGTCGAACGGGCCGAGGCGCCGGACGAGCGCCGGCTGGGCAGGCGCCTCGCTCACAGGCCGAGCACGTCCTGCATCGTGTAGCGGCCGGCCGGCTTGCCCGCGAGCCACTGGGCCGCTTTCACCGCTGCCCGTGCGAAGATCGCGCGGCTTTCGGCGCGGTGGCCAAGCTCGATCCGCTCGCCTTCGGTCGCGAAGATGACCATGTGGTCGCCGGCGACCGATCCGCCGCGAAGAGAGGCGTAGCCGATCGTGCCCTCCTCGCGTCCTTCGGGATGATCGCCCATCCGGTCGAACCGGCTCAGCGCCTGCAGCGTCGACCCCCTGCCCTTCGCCGCCGACTGGCCGAGCAGCAGCGCGGTGCCGGACGGGGCATCGACCTTGTGGCGGTGGTGCATCTCCAGCACCTCGATGTCCCAGTCCGGCCCCAGCCGCGCCGCCGCCTGCTCGACGAGACCGCGCAGCAGGTTGATGCCCAGCGACGTGTTCGCCGATTGCAGCACCGCGATCGTCTGCGCGGCCTTTTCGATCGCGGCATGATGTTCCGGCTGGAGTCCGGTGGTTCCGATCACGATCGGCCTGCCCGCGTGTACCGCAATCCGCAGATGCGCCGCGAAGGCTTCGATCGCGGAGAAGTCGACCAGCACGTCGCTGGCGGCCGCGAGCGCCGCAGGATCGGCATGGTCGCCATGTACCCGTCCCTCGCGATCGATGCCGCCCGCGACAGCAACGCCGGCTTCCGCGGCCGCATTGCCGATCGCTCGGCCCATCCGGCCGGTCACGCCCAGGATTCCGATCTTCATGGCCGCTCTCTTCGGGCAAAATCCGGGGATGAACAAGGCGCGTGCGCGGGTCTATGATCGCGCCGCCGAAACGGAGTCGCCCGATGCGCTACCTGTTGCTTGCCCTGACGCTGCTCGCCCTCACCTCCTCCGCCCGCGCCCAGGCGCCCGACTGGGGCACCGCGCACGAGATCGACGTGCACCTGTCGAACTTCCACTTCACGCCCGACACGATCCAGATGCAGCATGGCGAGGCGTATCGGCTGCATCTGATCAACGACGCGAGCGGCGGGCACAATTTCGACGCGTCGCGATTCTTCGCCGCCGCCCGGATCGCGCCGTCCGATCAGGCCAAGGTGAAGAAGGGCAGCGTCGAACTGAAGAGCGGCGAAACCGTCGACATCCGCCTGATCGCGCCGGCGGCCGGCACTTACAAGCTTCACTGCTCGCACTTCCTGCACACCAGCTTCGGCATGACCGGCGAGATCGTCGTCAGTTGAAGCCGGACGTTGCATGGCTTTTAAGGGAGCCAGCGTGCTTAGGCGGGATCGACAAGAGCTCGAATGTCCGCAAACGATCCGTTGCGGACATTCCTGCAAGGCTCGTACAGGTGGGGCGGAAGCGAGGTAGACCGTGCATCCGCTGCAAGGCCATTGGGACACACTGGACAAGCTACTGCGACAATCTCTTGGGGACGTTCGCTCTCAACTTCCAGCCAATGAAGCTAACGCTGTCGGCGATTACATAGGCCACAATGAGTTTGGACTGGCCTTCGAGCTCCTCCTCGAACTGCTTCAGGAACATGCTGTCGCATTGCACGCGACCACGCGCGAGAAGCTGGATGAAGCGGCTGTATTGATGGCATTGTGATTGTCTGCATTCCACCCGTTGCGGACGTTCGCTGATCGGTTAAGGCGCGGCGATGCGTGACATCCGGAATATCGTCGTCCTGACCGGCGCCGGCGTGTCGGCAGAAAGCGGGCTCGCCACCTTTCGCGGGCCCGACGGGCTGTGGGAAGGGCACCGGGTTGAGGACGTCTGCACGCCGCAGGCGCTGGCGCGCGATCCGGCGCTGGTCCATGCTTTCTACGACGCGCGGCGGGCGAAGCTGGCGGAGGTGCGGCCGAACGCGGCGCACCGGGCACTGGCGCGGCTCGACGCGGAGTGGCCGGGCGAGCTGCTGATCGTCACGCAGAATGTCGACGACCTGCACGAACGCGCCGGGGCGAAGCGGCTGCTCCACATGCATGGCGAGCTGAAATCGGCCTTATGTGGGGCGTGTGGCGAGCGATATCGCTGGACGGGTCCCATGTCCGCTCGTCCCGAGCGTAGTCGAGGGGCGCCCGCTCCGAGCCAGCGCCCCTCGACTTCGTTCGGGACGAGCGAACCTTTCGAGGCTCCCAGATGCCCGTCCTGCGACGCGACAAAGCTCCGCCCCGACATCGTGTTCTTCGGGGAGATGCCGTACCAAATGGACCGGATCGACGCAGCGCTGTCGCGCGCCGACTTGTTCGTCTCGATCGGCACCTCGGGCGCGGTCTATCCCGCCGCGGGCTTCGTCCAGATCGCCCGCCATCACGGTGCCCGGACGCTGGAGCTGAACCTGGAGCCGTCGGTCGGCAGCTACATGTTCTCCGAAAGCCGCATGGGTCCGGCGGGGGAACTGGTGCCGGCATGGGTGGAGGAGGTGCTTAAATCCTCCCCGAGCTTGCTCGGGGAGGGGGACCGCTTGCGATAGGCAAGTGGTGGAGGGGCCGCAGCGAAGCGGAGGGTCCGACTTCACCACTCGGCTTTGCCGAGCGGTCCCCCTCCCCTCAGCACAGCTGAGGGGAGGATCTAAGTCACTCCACCCATTCCAGGCCGATATCCCGGTACAGCCCGCGGTCCTCGTCCCAGTCGGGTTTCACCTTCACGTGCAGGTAGAGGTGCACCTTGCGGCCGAGCTGGTCCGCGATTTCCTTGCGGGCGCGTTCGCCGATCGCCTTGATCTGGGCCCCACCCTTGCCGAGCACGATCGCGCGCTGCGTCGGGCGCGCGACCAAAATCTGCTGGTGGATCTCGACCGAACCGTCCGTGCGCTCCTTGTACTGCTCGGTCTCGACCGCGCTGGCATAAGGGAGCTCGGCGTGGAGCTGCAGGTAGAGCTGCTCGCGCGTCACTTCGGCGGCGAGCATCCGGTCGGTGATGTCGCTGACCTGGTCTTCGGGGAAGTGCCACGGCCCTTCCGGCACGCGCTGGGCAAGGGCGCGCTTCAGGTCGGCCACGCCGTCGCCGGTCGTGGCACTCACCATGAACACCGCCTCGAACGGCAGTGCCTTGGTCAGCCGCTGGGCGTGGACGAGGAGCTTGTCCTTGGCCGCGACGTCGACCTTGTTGAGCACCAGCAGCTTCGGCTCCGGGCGGCTCTTCAGCCCCTCGACGATGCTCATGACCTTGGGGCCGAGCCCGGCCTTCGCATCGACGATCAGGGCGATCAGGTCGGCATCGGTCGCGCCGCCCCAGGCCGCCTGCACCATTGCGCGGTCGAGCCGCCGCCGCGGCTCGAAGATGCCGGGCGTGTCGACCAGCATGATCTGCGCTTCGCCCTCGATCGCGACGCCCATCAACCGGGTGCGCGTGGTCTGCGCCTTGGGGCTGACGATCGCCACCTTCTGGCCGACCAGCGCGTTGACCAGCGTCGACTTGCCCGCGTTCGGCGCGCCCACGATCGCGACCAAGCCGCATCTTTCACTCACAACCCACTCCGTTTGCTTCGAGCGCAGTCGAGAAGCGCTGGTTCGGGCAATCGTTTCTCGACTTCGCTCGAAACGAACGGGAAATGGCAATATTCATTTCCCCAGCTGCTCCAACAGCGTCTTGGCCGCCGCGGTTTCCGCCTCCTGCTTCGACGTGCCTTCCGCGCTCGCCTCGCCCGCGCCCTTAATCGAAACGGTGACGGTGAAGCGCGGATTGTGCTGCGGCCCCTCGCGCGCGGTGACGGTATAGGCAGGCGGCTTGCGGCGGTGGGCGGCGGCCCATTCCTGGAGCGCCGATTTGGGATGTTGCGGCGCGCGGAGCTGGTGGTCGAGCCGGTCTTCCCAGCGCGAGCGGATGAAATGCTCCGCCGCCTCGAAACCGTGATCGAGGTACAGCGCGCCGATCAGCGCTTCGACCACATCGCCCAGCACATTGTCGCTGTCCGCGGCACCGTCGTCGCGCGCCTGCTTGCCCAAACGCACATGCGGGCTGAGTCCGATCTCGCGCGCGATCTCCGCACAGACCGACCCCGCGACCAGCGCGTTCAGTCGCCAAGACAATTTGCCTTCCGGCTCGCCCGGAAAGCGTTCGTAAAGCCAGCATGCCATCACCAGGCCGAGGACGCGGTCGCCGAGGAATTCGAGCCGCTCGTAATTGTCCACCTCGCGGCTGCTATGGGTGGCGGCGCGTTCGTAGAGGCTGAGGTCGCTGGGCCGATGGCCTAGCGTCCGTTCGATCCAGTCAAGGAAATCGGTCACGCCCCGGCCTTGCGGCGGCTTTACGCGAGCGTCAAGCACGGGTAGCCCGGCAGGCTATGGACACCGACACCTACGATGCCTTTATCGAGCAGCTCGACCGTTTCGTGCGCGAACGGCTCATCCCCGCCGAGGATAGGGTCGAGGAGCTCGGCCGGGTGCCCGACGATATCCTTGCCGAGATGCGCGAGATGGGCCTGTTCGGCGTGACCATGCCGGAAGAATATGGCGGCGCGGGCATGAACGTCAGCCAGTATATCGGCTTCGTCCAGGCGCTGGCCTATGCGGCGCCCGCCTTCCGCTCGATCCTGTCGATCAATGTCGGCATGGTGAACTCCGCGATCTCGAAGTTCGGAACGGGGGAGCAGAAGCGCGAATGGCTGCCGAAACTCGCCGGCGGCATGGTCGCGGCGTTCGGACTGACCGAGCCGGACAGCGGCTCCGACAGCGCGGCAATGAAGACGAGGGCGGTGAAGAGCGGCAACGGCTACGTCCTGAACGGCACCAAGCGCTACATCACCAATGCGCCGTTCGCGGACATGATCCTGGTGATGGCGCGCACCCATGCCGAGGCGCTGCCGAAGAACGCGCACGTCTCCGCCTTTCTGGTGCCGCGCGACACGCCCGGCGTCACGATCGGCAAACCCGACGGCAAGATGGGCCAGACCGGCGCGCAGATCGCCGATGTGATCCTGGAGGATGTGCATGTCGGCGGCGAGGCTCTGCTGGGCGGCGAGGAAGGAATCGGCTTCCGCGCGGCGATGATGAGCCTCAACAACGGCCGCCTTTCAGTCGCGGGCGCGAGCGTCGGCTATGCCAAGCGCATCCTCGACACCGGTCTGAAGTACGCCACCGAGCGCAAGGCGTTCGGCGAGCCGATCGCGAACTTCCAGCTGATCCAGGCGATGCTGGCCGACTCGAAGGCCGAAATCTACGCCGCCGACTGCATGGTGAAGGACGCCTGCGCCCGCGCCGATCGCGGCGAGAATGTGATCGTCGAGGCGGCGGCCGCGAAGATGTTCGCATCCGAGATGTGCGGCCGGGTCGCCGACCGCGTCGTCCAGATCCACGGCGGGGCGGGCTATCTCAAGGAATATCTGGCGGAACGCTTCTACCGTGACGTGCGCATCTACCGGATCTACGAAGGCACGACACAAATCCTCCAACTGGTGATCGCGAAGAATATGCTGCGGGAATTCGCGGCAGGCGTTTAGCCACCGCTCACCCGTTCGCTTCGAGCGAAGTCGAGAAGCGCAAGCTCGGGGCCGCCGTTTCTCGACTTCGCTCGAAACGAACGGAAGCTTGAAACGTAACAGTCGCGGTATGAAAATCGCCACCTACAATGTGAACGGGGTCAATGGCCGCCTCCCCGTCCTGCTGCGCTGGCTGGAGCAATCCCGGCCGGACATCGTCTGCCTCCAGGAACTGAAGGCGCCGCAGGAGAAGTTCCCCGAGGCCGCGATCGCCGCCGCCGGTTACGAAGCGATCTGGCACGGCCAGAAATCGTGGAACGGGGTCGCGATCCTGAGCCGCGTCGGCACGCCAGTCGAGACGCGGTGCGGGCTTCCAGGCGATCCCGACCCGAGCCACAGCCGCTATATCGAGGCGGCGGTCAATGGGTTGATCGTCGGTGGCCTCTATCTGCCCAACGGCAATCCGAAGCCAGGGCCGAAATTCGATTACAAGCTCGCCTGGTTCGACGCGCTGATTGAGCATGCGGCCGAGCTGATCGCGTGCGGCGCGCCGGTGATCCTGGCGGGCGACTATAACGTGATGCCGACCGACCGGGACGTCTACAAGCCCGAACGCTGGCTCAACGACGCACTGTTCGCGCCAGAAGCCCGCGCCGCCTATGCCCGGTTGCTGGCCCAAGGCTGGACCGACGCGCTGCGCACGCTGCATCCGGACGAGACGATCTATACCTTCTGGGATTATTTCCGGAACGCCTTCGCCCGCAATGCCGGCCTTCGGATCGATCATCTGCTGCTGAGCCCTGCCCTCGCCCCGCGCCTCCGTCGTGCGGAGGTGGACCGGGAGGTCCGAAGCTGGGAAAAGACCAGCGACCACGCGCCGGTGTGGGTGGAGCTGGAGGACTGAGGTGGCGAGCGATCCGAAGACCGTCGCGTTCATCCTCGACCAGCTGAACACCGCCGGCGCGGACGTATCGGCGAAGAAGATGTTCGGCGAATATG
>NZ_DASTXI010000180.1:0-13095 GCF_035758555.1 Sphingomonas sp.
AGGCGCGCTGGTATGCCGATGCAGGCGAGCGGCATTTCCCGTCGGGCGCGGTCGGCTATGCCTGGTCGGCGGCGCGGCCCGACAAATTGCGCGGGCCGCAGCATCATTTCGCCTGGGCCGACGAGATCGCCAAATGGCCGCGAGGCGAGGAGGCATGGGACAATCTGATGCTGGGGCTGCGGCTGGGCGAGCGGCCGCGCGCGGTCGTCACCACCACACCGAGGCCGAGCGCGCTGCTGCGGCGCATCCGGGCGATCGAAGGAGCGGTCGAGACCGGCGGGCGGACGGCCGACAACCCCCATCTTTCCGGTGCGTACCGGGATGCGGTGGAGCGGATGTTCGCCGGCACGCCGCTGGGCCGGCAGGAGCTGGACGGGGTGATGCTGGACGAAGCGCCGGGCGCGCTGTGGACGCGGGCGGGGATCGAGGCGCGGCGCGCGGGCGCGATCGCGCCGGGCGCGGCCGAGCGCGTCGTGATCGGGATCGACCCGCCGGCCTCTGCCAACGGCACATGCGGGATCGTCGCCTGCGGGATGCTGGGCGGGCGCGGCTATGTGCTGGGCGATCACAGCGTGGCCGGGGCGAGCCCGCATGGCTGGGCGCGGAAAGCGGCGGCTGCCGCAGCGGCATGGCGGGCGGACCGGATCGTCGCGGAAGCCAATAACGGCGGCGATATGGTCGCGGAGACGCTGCGCGCGGCGGCGCCGGCCGCGCCGGTGATGCTGGTCCATGCCAGCCGCGGCAAGGCGGCGCGCGCGGAGCCGATCGCGTGCCGGTTCGAAAATGGCGAGGCGTGGTTCGCGGGCGCGTTTCCCGAGCTGGAGGACGAGCTCTGTACGCTGTCGCCCGACGGCGAATGGCGGCGCAGCCCGGACCGCGCCGACGCGATGGTGTGGGCGATGACGGCGCTGTTCGCGCCGAGGGCGGAGCCGCGCCTGCTGGCGCTGTGATGCGGGCGGGCATTGCCGGGCGGGCGCCGCGGCCCTAACGGCGCGCCATGACCGTAGAGATCCTGCCCGTGACCGACCAGGCCGGGCGCCGCGCCTTTGTCGACTATGCCTTTGCCCATTATGCGGACGACCCGAACTGGGTGCCGCCGCTGAAAGGCGAGGCGGTGGGGATGATCACGCCGGGCAAGAACGCCTGGCTGACCCATGCCGAGCAGCAATTGTTCCTCGCCAAGCGGGGCGGCAAGGTGGTGGGCCGCATCTCCGCCCATATCGACCGGCTGGCGCTGGAGCAGCCCGCCGAGCAGGGGTTCGGGCCCGGCACCGGCTTCTGGGGCTATTTCGACGCCGAGGACGAAGCGACCGGCCAGGCGCTGATCGCGCGCGCCGAGGACTGGCTGCGCGGCAAGGGCATGACGCGGGCGCTGGGGCCGGTCAGCGCCTCGATCTGGGAAGAGCCGGGGCTGCTGATCCGGGGCCATGACCATCCGCCGACGGTGATGATGGGGCACCAGGACCCGCGCTACCAGGGCTGGATCGAGGGGCTGGGCTATACCAAGGCCAAGGACGTGTTCACCTACGACCTGGACGTGACCGGCGGCTTTCCTCCGCTCGTCCAGCGCATCGTCGCGGCGGGGGAGAAGAACGCCCGCATCCGCATCCGCCAGGTCGACAAGTCCAAATTCGACCGCGAGGCGGCGATCATCCTCGCGATCCTGAACGATGCCTGGTCCGACAATTGGGGGTTCGTGCCGCTGACCGACCCCGAGGTCGAGGAAGTCGGCAAGAAGCTCAAACCCATCGTGTTCGAGGACCTGATCTATATCGCCGAGCTGGAGGGCGAGCCGGTCGCGTTCATGATCACGCTGCCCGACCTGAACGAGCCGCTGAAACCGCTGAAGGGCTCGCTGCTGCCGTTCGGCTGGGCGAAGCTGCTGCTGTGGCTGCGCAAGCCCAATGCCAGGACGATGCGGGTGCCGCTGATGGGCGTGGTCAAGCGGCTGCAGGCGTCGCGGCTGGCCAGCCAGCTCGCCTTCATGATGATCGACTATTCGAGGCGCGCGGCCACCGCCCGCTACGGCGCGACGCGCGGCGAGATCGGCTGGATCCTGGAGGACAACCAGGGAATGGTCGCGATCGCCGACACGATCGAGAGCCGCGTCAACAAGCTGTATCGGATTTACGAGAAGCGGCTGTAGCTTGCCCCGGACTCGCTGCGATGCTAGCAGTTTGCCGCCGCGCACCTATGTAGGTGTCGGCGCGATTTGATCGGCCGCCTGACCGCCGATCCCGCAGGTTGATGTTGCAATGAGGCATTCTTTCCGCGTCCCGCATCGTCCGGCCGAAGCCGGCGGTCGCGCCTCGCGGACCTTTGGCCCGGGACACTCTCCCCGGCATGCCCTTGCGACAGAAGCGCTTTTTATCACGTCAACCGAAACGGCGGAGGGGCGGCCCGGGGCCGTGCCTTTGCCCCCTATCACAGATTGCGCAGCCGCACGGGCCCAAGGGAGCCGCGGCCGCGCCCGGAGAACAATAAATGACCACGCGCATGCTGATCGACGCGCGCCACCGGGAAGAGACCCGGGTGGCCGTCGTCAAGGGAAACCGCATCGAGGAGTTTGACTTCGAATCCGCAGAGCGGAAGCAGCTCAAGGGAAATATCTATCTCGCGAAGGTGACCAGGGTCGAACCGTCGCTGCAGGCGGCGTTCGTCGACTATGGCGGCAACCGCCACGGCTTCCTGGCCTTCAGCGAAATCCACCCCGATTACTACCAGATCCCGAAGGAAGACCGCGAGGCGCTGCTCCGCGAGGAAGCCGAGCACGCCGAAGAGGAGGAGCGGCTCCGCGCCCGCGAGGAAGCCGAAGAGGACCGCGCCGACGCCTCCGAGGCCGACGAGGACGCGGGCGAGGAAGGCGACGAAGCGCCGCGCGCCGAGCCGGTCGACGGCAACGGCGGCAGCGCGCACGACGATGCGGTCGAAAGCCTGCGCGAGCGCCGCATGCGCCTGCGCCGCCGCTACAAGATCCAGGACGTGATCCGCCGGCGCCAGGTGCTGCTGGTGCAGGTCGTCAAGGAGGAGCGCGGCAACAAGGGCGCGGCGCTGACCACCTATCTGTCGCTGGCCGGCCGCTATTGCGTGCTGATGCCGAACACGGCGCAGGGCGGCGGCATCAGCCGCAAGATCTCCAACGCCGCCGACCGCAAGCGGCTGAAGTCGATCATGGCCGAGCTGAAGCTGCCGCGCACGATGGGCTGCATCGTCCGCACCGCCGGCCTTTCGCGCACCAAGACCGAGATCAAGCGCGACTTCGACTATCTCGCGCGGCTGTGGGACACGATCCGCGAAACGACGCTGACCGCTTCGGCGCCCGCGCTGATCTATGGCGACAGCGATCTGATCAAGCGGGCGATCCGCGACATCTACAATCGCGACATCGACGAAGTGATCGTCGAGGGCGAGGAAGGCTATCGCGCCTCCCGGTCCTTCATGAAGCTGCTGATGCCCAGCCACGTGCGGCGCATCCAGGGCTATGCCGACCCGGTGCCGCTGTTCCAGCGCTTCGGCGTCGAGGACCAGCTGAGCCAGATGTACCAGCCGGTCGTACAGCTGAAATCGGGCGGCTACCTGGTCATCAATCCGACCGAGGCTTTGGTGTCGATCGACATCAACTCGGGCCGCTCCACCCGCGAGCACGGCATCGAGCAGACCGCGGTCGCCACCAACCTTGAAGCGGCTCAGGAAATCGCGCGCCAGCTCAGGCTGCGCGACATGGCGGGCCTGGTCGTCATCGACTTCATCGACATGGAGAACGGCTCCAACGTCCGGAAAGTCGAGAAGGCGATGAAGGCGGCCCTTTCGAACGACCGCGCGCGAATCCAGGTCGGCCGCATCTCCAGCTTCGGGCTGATGGAAATGAGCCGCCAGCGGCTGCGCACCGGCGTGCTGGAAGCGTCCACCCGCCCCTGCCCCCATTGCGAAGGCTCGGGCTTCGTCCGCACCGCTTCGTCCGCCGGCCTGTCGGCGCTACGGCTGCTGGAGGACGAGGCGGCGCGCGGGCGTGGCTCGCAGCTGCTGCTCCGCGCCAGCCAGGAAGCGGCCTTCTACGTGCTCAACCACAAGCGCGCCGAGCTGGCCGAGATCGAGGACCGCTACGGCGTCCGCATCGAGGTCGCGCATTCGGGCGAGATCGAGGGCGCGCGGATGGCGGTCGAGGCGAGCGGTCCGCCGCCGGCCCACGCGCCCCGCTTCGAACCGCCACAGATCGAATTCGACGAGGACGAGCCGATCGTCGAGGACGAAGAGGACGAGGTCGAGGAGCGCGAGGAGCGCGGCGGGCGCGAGGAACGCGCCGAGGGCGAAGGCGGCCGCAGGCGCCGGCGTCGTCGCCGGGGCAAGCGCGACCGGGAGGAAGGCGCCGAGCCGCAGGCGAGCGAACCGGAAGCCGAGGCGATCGAGGCCGAGGACACGGTCGAGGAGACCGGAACCGCCGAGGCTGCCGAGCAGCGCGAGGATGGCGAAGGACGCCGCCGCCGCGGTCGCCGCGGTCGCCGGGGCGGGCGCCGCCGGCGCGGCGGCGAGGAGCAGGCCGGGCACGAAGCGGAAGTGACCGCCGAGGAGCCGGCTGCGGAGGAAGCGCCGGCCGAAGCAGAACCGCCGGCCGAGCCCGAACCGGTCGCAGAGGAAGCCCCGAAACGCCGCCGCGCGCGCCGAAAGGCGGAGGAGCCGGCCGAGGCTGCGCCTGTTGCTGCCGAGGCACCGGCAGCCGAAGCCCCTGCCCCCGAACCGGAAGCCAAGCCCAAGCGGACGCGCCGGACCAAGGCTGCAGCGGCGGCCGAGGCGGCTCCCGCCGAGGCGGCTCCCGCCGAGGCGCCCGCGGTCGAGGCCGCACCGGCGCCGGAAGCCGAAGCCAAGCCGAAGCGCACCCGCCGCAAGAAGGCGGAAGCGGCAACCGAGGAGGCCGCTGCGCCGCAGCCGGCCGCGGTCGAGACAGCGCCCGAGCCGAGTCCGGCCGCGGCGGAACCGGCCGAAGCCGCGAACGACCAGCTGCCGCGCAAGGGTTGGTGGCAGCGAACGATCACCGGCAAATTCTGATCATCCCGTTCTCTTGGAGCCACGTCGAGATATCCAGCCGTCATCCCGTCCTTGAGCCGGGGTGACGGCGACCAATAAATCTTTAACCGGTCGGGAAGCGTATCTCGACTTCGCTCGATACGAACGGTGTGAATACGAACGGGTGGGTAGACCGCTGCGAATGGAGATGTAGAGTCACCCGAGGTTCAGCCAGCCGCGAGGATGGCACGCGTATGAGGTCCAGGCTCAAGCTTCCGCTCCGCGCCTTGCTGGCGCTGCTGGTCTCGTTCGCGGTGCTCGTCCGGCCGGTGGCGGCGCAATCGGTGCTGCGCGACGCGGAGACCGAGGCCTGGCTGCAGGACATTTCGCGGCCCATCGTGATCGCGGCGGGGCTCGATCCCAGGAACGTCCAGGTCGTGCTGCTCTATGACCAGAGCATCAACGCCTTCGTGGCCGGCGGCCAGATCGTCTATATCCATTCGGGCCTGCTGACCGCAGCCGACAATACCGACATGGTGCAGGGCGTGATCGCGCACGAAATCGGCCATATCACCGGCGGCCATATCGTGCGCATGGCCGAAGGCGCGAAGGCGGCGACGGGGGTGATGCTGCTGTCTCTGCTGATCGGCGCGGCAGCTATCGCGGCCGGCGCGGGCGAGGCCGGCGCGGGCCTGCTCGGGCTGGGACAGCGGGCGGCGCTTGGCAAGTTCCTGGCCTTCACGCGCGTGCAGGAAGCCAGCGCCGACGCCGCCGGCGCCTCGTTCCTCGACAAGGCCGGCATCAGCGGCAAGGGCATGATCGCCTTTTTCAAGAAGCTGCAGAACCAGTCGCTGCGCTATGGCTACAACCCCGAGGATTCCTACGACCAGACCCACCCGCTGGACCGCGAGCGCGTGACGACGCTGAGCGGGACGCTGCAGAAATCGGCCGCCTGGAATGCGAAGACCGATCCGGCGCTCGAGGTGCGCTTCGCCCGGATCAAGGCGAAGCTGCAAGGCTATGTCCTCGATCCGCAGCAAGTGATGAGGCAATATCCGGAGACGGACCAGTCGGTGCCGGCGCATTATGCCCGCGCCTATGCCTGGCACCGGTCCGCCTATCCCGACCAGGCGCTGAAGGAAGCGGACGCCCTGCTCGCCACCGCGCCGCACGACCCGTATTTCCTGGAGCTCAAAGGGCAGATCCTGCTGGAATCAGGCAAGCCGGACGAGGCGCTGCCGGAGCTGCGCGAGGCGACCCAGCTGACCCATTTCAACCCGCTGATCACGGCATTGTTCGGTCATGCGCTGATCGCGACCGAGGACCAGAAGAATTTCCCCGAAGCCGAAAAAGTGCTGAAATCGGCGATCGCGAAGGACAACCAGAACCCGTTCGCCTGGTACCAGCTGGGCATCATCTATGACCGCAAGGGCGACCAGGCGCGCGCCGCGCTGGCGA
Organism: Sphingomonas sp.; assembly: GCF_035758555.1. Lineage (GTDB taxonomy): Bacteria > Pseudomonadota > Alphaproteobacteria > Sphingomonadales > Sphingomonadaceae > Sphingomonas_B. The sequence goes on from NZ_DASTXI010000180.1 coordinate 6,460, forward strand.
CCGCCGAACGCTACAATCTCGAAGGGAATGCGCAGCTGGCCTATATGAACGCGAAAATGGCGATGGCGGGAATCCCGCGCGGATCGCCCGACTGGGTGCGCGCGCAGGACATCTTCATGGTCTCCGAACCCGAGCTCAAGAAGAAGAAGGATCGCGGGGACAGCGACCGATGACGCGCTGGCTTCCCTATGCCGGCGTGGCGCTGTTGTCGGGCGTCGTCGCGTCGCTGGGCACGGCGGCCGCGCTGCAGAGCCGCGGCGGCGACGGCGTGCGCGCCTATCTGCTGCAGAACCCCGAAGTGCTGCAGGAAGCGATGGACCGGCTGCGGCTGAAGCAGATGGCGGCGCAGATCGAGCCGCACCGCAAGGCGATCGAGACGCCCTATGCCGGCGCCTGGATCGGCGCGAAGGACGGCGACGTCACGCTGGTCCAGTTCTTCGACTATGCCTGCGGCTATTGCAAAGCGAGCCTGCCCGACGTGCAGCGGCTGGTGCGCGAGGACCCGAAGGTGAAGGTCGTGTTCCGCGAACTGCCGATCCTGAGCCCCGAAAGCGAGGTCGCGGCACGCGCCAGCCTCGCCGCCGCCGAACAGGGACGCTTCGCCGCCTTCCACGACGCGATGTACGCCGCCGGGCGGCCGAGCCCGGACACGATCGCCGCCGCCGCGCGCGAGGCGGGGCTGGATCGGGCGAAGCTTCAGGCGGCGATGAACATGCCGCGAGCCGAGCAGGAGCTGGGGCAGAATATCGAGCTCGCCCGCACGCTGGGCTTTACCGGCACGCCCAGCTGGGTGGTCGGCGACCAGGTGTTGAGCGGCGCGGTGGGGTATGAGGCGCTGAAAAGGGCAGTGGCGGAGGCGCGGGAGAACCGCACGTAGATTCCCCTCCCTGAAAGGGAGGGGTTAGGGGTGGGTAGCGAGCGATAGCGAGCACTGCTAACTTGGAGTCTTGATCGGCCTTCGGCCGAACACCCACCCCTGCCCCTCCCTTTCAGGGAGGGGAGTTAGCAGGCTTCAGCCCCTGCGCGATGACGTACCACTCCGAGCTTTCCTTGCGGCTCGCGGGGGGCTTGACGTGCTTGACCGTCGTGAAGTGCTTTTTCAGCAGTGCGACGAGGTCGTTGTCGGCGCCGCCGGCCAGCACCTTGGCGACGAAGCCGCCGCCGGGCCGCAGCGTCTCGATCGCGAACCAGGCGGCGCTTTCGACCAGCGCCATCGTGCGCAGGTGATCGGTCTGGGCATGGCCGACCGTGTTCGCGGCCATGTCCGACATCACCAGGTCGGCGGGGCCGCCCAATGCCTCGCGCAGCCGCTCGGGCGCGGCGTCGTCGGTGAAATCCATCTGGAACAGAGTGACGCCCTCGATCGGGTCGGTCGGCAGCAGGTCGATGCCGACGACCGTCGCGTCGCGGTGCCGCTTCTTTGCGACCTGCGCCCAGCCGCCGGGGGCGACGCCCAGATCGACGATCCGCTTCGCGCCTTTCAGGATGCCGAAGCGTTCGTCCAATTCGATCAGCTTGTACGCCGCGCGCGAGCGATAGCCCTCCGCCTTGGCCCGCTTCACATAGGGGTCGTTCAGCTGCCGCTCCAGCCAGCGCGTCGACGCCGCGGTGCGGCTGCGCGCGGTCTTGACCCGCTGGCGGCCGGACCCTCTCATTCGAAGCCGTCGCGCGCCATCAGCGTGCGCAAAATGCCTTCGCGGATGCCGCGGTCTGCGACGCCCAGCCGCTCGGCCGGGAAGATGTCGAGGATCGATTCGAGGATCGCGCAGCCGGCCACCACCAGGTCGGCGCGCTCCTGCCCGATGCAGGGCAGCTCGACGCGCTCCGCATGCGATTTCCGCGACAGCATCGCGCTGACGCCGCGCATCGATTCCGCCGGCACGATCAGGCCGTCGATGGCGCTGCGGTCATAGCTGGGGAGGCCGAGATGGACGCTGGCGAGCGTCGTCACCGTGCCGCTGGTGCCGAGCAGACGCAGATGCTCGCGGGCGCTTTGCGGCAGGCGGGCGGCGAAGGCGGCGAAGCTGTCCGACACGCGCGCGCGCATCCGGGCGTAGATGTCGAGGCGGCCCGCTGCCGTGGTGGCATCGCCCGGCTCGACCTCGGTCAGCGACACCACGCCCCAGGGTGCGCTGTACCAGTCGATGGTGCGTGGCAGGCGGCCCGACGTGTCGACCAGCACCAGCTCGGTCGAGCCGCCGCCGATATCGAAGATCAAAGCCGGGCCGTCCCCCTCCTCCAGCAGCACATGGCAGCCCATCACCGCGAGCCGCGCTTCCTCCTCGGCCGGGATGATGTCGATCATGATGCCGGTCTCGTTCCGCACGCGGGCGACGAACTCGGCGCCGTTGGCGGCGCGGCGGCACGCCTCGGTCGCGACCGAGCGGCAGATATGGACATGGCGGCGGCGGAGCTTTTCCGCGCAGATGCGGAGCGCCGAGACCGCGCGGTCCATCGCCGCGTCGCTGAGGCGGCCGGTCGCAGCCAGCCCTTCGCCCAGCCGGACGATCCGCGAGAATGCGTCGACGATGACGAAGCCGTTCGGCGCCGGGCGGGCGATCAGCAGCCGGCAATTGTTGGTGCCGAGGTCGAGCGCGCCATAGGTGCGGCGATGCAGTGCCGGGACCGGGGCATAGGGGGCCGTGCGCGCCCGGGCGAGGCCGGGCTGCAGCGGCAGGGGCGATACGTCCGCCATTCTGCCGTCACTCTATCATTCTCCGGACGGATGATACCGCCGGTACTTGGCGCCGCTTCTACATGCGCGGGGCGTGGACGGCAAGCGACTGTGGCGGATTTGCCACAGCCCGGCTTGTTGTCTGAGGTTCATGTTTCGTTGTCGGCGGTTCATCCGTTCAGGCGCATCTGGCGGCTCCCGATCCGGCATCCCCTTCAAGGCCGGGCGGGACAGACCAGAAAGTACGAGTGGAGTGAACAACATGAAGAAGATTCTGATCGCGGCCCTGTTCGGCGCTGCTGCGGCAACCCCGGCCCTGGCACAGGACACGGCCCCCTTCACCGGCTTCCGGGTGGAAGGCCTGGTCGGATACGATCATCTGAAAGGGAATGGCGGCGGGCGTGACGGCCTCGCCTATGGCGTCGGCGCCGGCTACGACTTCCAGCTCGGCGGTGCCGTGGCGGGCATCGAAGGCGAGTGGATGGATTCCAACACCGACGGCTGCGAAAGCAACTTCCTGACCACGACGGACTCGATCTGCGCGACCGCCAAGCGCGATCTGTATGTCGGCGGCCGGGTCGGCGCGGCGGTGACGCCGAGCACGCTGATCTATGCCAAGGCCGGCTACACCAATGCCCGGGTCGGCGTGAACTACACCGACACGGCGACGCCGGCGAACAACTTCTCGGCGCGCGACAACCTCGACGGCGTGCGCGTCGGCGCGGGCGTCGAGCAGAAGCTGGGCACCAACCTCTATGCCAAGGCCGAGTATCGCTACTCGAACTATGAGCAGGGGCTGTCGCGCCACCAGGTGGTGGCCGGGCTCGGCTTCCGCTTCTAAACGCAGCGGCGCTGTGGAAAACCGGGGTCGGGGCGCTTGCTCCGGCCCCTTTTTTTGTCCACTAAATCCGGTGACCCGAGGCGGATTCCCGCCTCACCCACACCGGATTTGACAGGGCCGGACGCGGCCCGGGGGGACCCATGAAGGCGACGATCGAACGGGCAACGCTGCTGCGAAGCCTGGCCCATGTGCAATCGGTGGTCGAGCGGCGGAACACGATCCCGATCCTGTCCAACGTGCTGGTCGAGGCGACCGCCGACGGCGGCATCCGCCTGATGGCGACCGACCTCGACCTGCAGATCGTCGAGACGATCGAGGCCGCGGTCGACCAGGCCGGCGCGACGACCGTTTCCGCGCACACGCTGTTCGACATCGTCAGGAAGCTCCCCGAAGGCGCGCAGGTCCAGCTCTCCGCTGCCGAGGGCAAGATGACGATCGTGGCCGGCCGCGCCCGCTTCAACCTGCAGACGCTGCCGCGCGACGACTTTCCGGTCATCGCCGAGGGCGAGCTGCCGACCAGGTTCGAGCTGCCGGCGGCGACGCTGCGCCAGATCATCGACAAGACGCGCTTCGCGATCTCGACCGAGGAAACGCGCTATTATCTGAACGGCATTTTCTTCCACGTCTCCGACGACGCGCAGCCGGTGCTGAAGGCCGCCGCGACCGACGGCCACCGCCTCGCCCGCGTGACCGTGCCACGCCCCGACGGCGCCGACGGCATGCCGGACGTGATCGTGCCCCGCAAATGCGTCGGCGAGCTCAGGAAGCTGCTGGAGGAAGTCGACGGCAGCGTCAGCGTCTCGCTGTCCGCGACCAAGGTGCGGTTCGACCTGGGCGCGGCGATCCTGACCTCGAAGCTGATCGACGGCACCTTCCCCGATTACAGCCGCGTGATCCCGACGGGGAACGACAAATTGCTGAAGCTCGACCCGAAGAGCTTCATGGAAGGCGTCGACCGCGTCTCGACGATCGCCAGCGAAAAGACGCGCGCGGTCAAGATGGCGCTGGACCGCGACAAGATCACGCTGTCGGTGACCAGCCCCGAAAACGGCACCGCGTCCGAGGAAGTGCCCGGCGACTATGCCGCGCAAGGGTTCGAGATCGGCTTCAACGCGCGCTACCTGATGGACATCCTCCACCAGATCGACGGCGACCTGGTCGAAGTCCACCTGGCCGACGCCGCCGCCCCGACGCTGATCCGCGAAAACGACGCCGCCCCCGCCCTCTACGTGCTGATGCCGATGCGGGTGTGAGCGACTGTCAGCCGATGGTTGACATATGTAAGCCACCAGCTTACATATGATCCGCTCATTTCGAAGCAAGGCGCTCAAGCTCTTTGCAGAAACCGGGAATGCATCGAAGTTGCCGGTCCAAAATCCGGCACGGATTCGGCGCATCCTGGCGGCTTTGGACGTTGCCGGCGATCCGGGTCAGATGAACCTGCCCGGTTGGCGCTTCCACGGTCTGCATGGGAACCCGAAGCGCTACGCGGTCGACGCGAGCGGAAACTTCCGGATCACGTTCGGATTCGAAGGACAGGACGTGGTTCAAGTCGATATCGAGGACTATCATTGATGTCGCTGCTCCAAGGCCTCGGGCCGACGCATCCCGGCGAAATCCTGCGTGAGGACGTGCTTCCCGCGATCGGGCAATCGAAGACAGCGATCGCGCGCGCGTTGGGCGTTTCGCGGCATACGCTTTACGAATTGCTGGGGGAACGGCAGCCGGTCACGCCCCAGATGGCGCACCGGCTGGGCAAGCTTTGCGGCAATGGACCCGAGTTCTGGCTGCGGATGCAGGCGAGCTATGATCTGGCTGTGACGGCCGCCGCGATGGCAGAAGAATTGGCGCGTATTCCAACATTGGAAGCCGCCTGACCGCTTCGCGAGGCGGCGCCCTAGCCCGGCGTTATCTCGAAGATGTCGCCGTCCAGGTCGACGATATAGAGGTTGTTTGCCGCATCGATGCCGAACGAGGCGATCGAGTCGATCGTGCCCTGGTCGGGCGTGAAGTCGTCGTTGCGGCGTTCGTAACTGGCGGCGGTCAGAAGCTGGCCCTGCACGAGCGAGGCGGCGGGGACGCTCCAGATGTTGCCGCTTTCGAAATCGGCGAAGACATAGCTGCCGACGAGCGACGCCACCGGGCCGCGATACACATAGCCGCCGATGATCGAGGCCCCTTCGCGCGGGCCCGAGCCATGGCTGTACTGGCTGACGGGATCGGTCAGGCCCGATGGCGGATTGCCCGAAAAGGTCTGCGTGCCTTCCTTGAACCGCCAGCCGAAATTGCGGCCGGGTTCACTGGGCAGCACAGTATCGATCTCCTCGATCTTGTTCTGGCCGACATCGCCGATCAGCAATCGTCCGTTGTCGAACGAGGCGCGGAACGGGTTCCTGAGGCCATAGGCGAACACATAGGGATCGCCGCCGCCGTTCAGGAACGGATTGCCGGGGGCGGGGCGGAAATATTGCGGCGACGCGCCGGCGAACGGGTCCGGATTGCGATCGAACCGCAGGATCTTGCCCAGCCGCGAGTGGGTATTCTGGGCGTTGTTGCCGGGATCGCCGCTTCCGCCGCCATCGCCGATCGCGACATAGACGAAGCCGTCCGGGCCATAACCGATCCAGCCGCCATTGTGGTTCGACGCGCCGGGGTGCGGGACCGTCAGGACGCTGTCATATGGCCCAAGCCCCGGCAGTTCCTGGATACCGATCGTGATGCGGCGGACGTCGACCGTTCCGTCGGCGTCGGTGACGACGACGAACGCCATGTTGGTGCGCGCATAATCGTCCGTGACCGTGAAGCCGAGCAGGCCGCGTTCGCCGTCCGTCGAGATGTTGGTGACGGTGTGCGCCAGCGTCTTCGCGCCGGTCGCCGGATCGAGCAGCCAGATCTTGCCGCCCTTTTCGATCACATAGACATGGCTGTCGCCCGGGATTGCGGCCACGAACACCGGCTGGCTGAAGCCGGTCGCGACGCGGCGCACCTGAATGCCTTCGCGGCTGTTGGTCACGGTCACCCCAAGGTCGAGCGTCGCCGCCTGACTGCCGTCGCTGGCGCGGAGCTGGACGCGATAGACATTGTCGCCATCGGCGTCGGCCGGCAGCTCGAAATTGGGCGG
>NZ_DASTXI010000008.1:0-8454 GCF_035758555.1 Sphingomonas sp.
TCGGACTTCGACGGCGTCGGCAACTCGCTGCCCAAGGGGCTGGAGGACGTCAGCACCTATCCGGCGCTGCTCGCCGAGCTGATGCGGCGCGGCTGGAGCGACGAGGACGTTCGCAAGGTCGCGGGCGAGAATATCCTTCGCGTGATGGCTGAGGCGGAAAAGGTCGCGGCTGGCATGGCAAACGAGCTGCCGGCAACCAAGCCCATTTCTCCGGCGTCTTAGGCGCTCCGATGCTGTCCGATTCGTTTCAACGGCCGGCCGAGACGGTCGCGCCTTTCCCCATCGACGAGGTGCGTGCCCAATTCCCCGCGCTCGGTACCGGCGACCGCATCTATCTCGACGGCCCCGGCGGCACGCAGATGTGTGCGCCGGCAATGCGGGCGATGCTGGAGCATCTGGAGGCGGGCACCGCGAATCTGGGCGGCGCATTCCGCACCTCGATCGACACCGGCGCGCTCAGCGACGCGGCACACGAAGCGATGGCCGACCTGCTGGGCGCCGCGCCGGAGGACATCGCCTTCGGGCCGAACATGACGACGCTGACGCTGTCCGTGTCGCGCGCGCTCGCCCGCAACTGGCGCGAGGGCGACGAGATCGTCGTCACCCGGCTCGATCACGACGCCAATGTCGCACCCTGGCTGCTGGGGGCAGAGGACAGCGGCGTGACCGTCCGCTGGCTCGATTTCGATCCGGACAGCGGCACGTTGCGGCTGGACACGCTGCCGGCGCTGCTCGGGCCGCGCACCCGTCTCGTCGCCGTCGGCGGCGCCAGCAACGCGATCGGCACGCTGAACGATGTCGCGGCGATCGCCGGCATCGTGAAGGCGCATTCGGACGCGGTGCTGTTCGTCGATGCGGTGCAGTCTGTGCCGCATGTCGTGACTGACGTGACCGCACTCGGCTGCGACCTGCTGGTCTGCTCGCCCTACAAATTTTTCGGCCCGCACCAGGGCGTGCTGTGGGGCCGGGCAGACCTGCTCGAGGAGCTCAGGCCCTACAAGGTACGCCCGGCCGCCGATCATCCACCGGCACGCGCGTTCGAGACCGGTACGCCGTCGTTCGAGGCGCAGGCGGCGATGATCGGGACGATCCACTATTTCGACAAGCTGGGCGCACACTTCGACCCCGCCGCAGGCAGCCGTATAGGGCGGCTGCGGAGCGCGTTCCACGCGTTCCAGGGTTATGAGGACCAGCTGAGCCGGCGGCTGCTCGACGGCCTCGCCGCGATCCCGTCGGTGAAGCTCTGGGGCGCGGCCATCACCGCAGGCCGCGTTCCGACCTTCGGTTTGACGATCGCGGGCTGCCGACCCGACAGGGCCGCCGAAGCGCTCTCCCGCCGCGACATCTTCGCCTGGTCCGGCCACTTCTACGCGGTCGAGGTCGTCGCGCGGCTGGGCCTTGCCGACAACGGCGGGCTGCTGCGGCTCGGCCTGTGCCATTACAACACGGTCGAGGAAGTCGACCGCACGCTCGAAGCGCTGGAAGACATCGCGAAGCAGGCCGCGTGAGCAATTGTCGATCGGGTCTCAATTGACCTATTTGAACAATAATTCTCTGGACGGAAACTGAGCACTGCTGATAGGCTTTGCCCATGACAGCCATTCAGCGCGTGCGGGAAGACAGCGGCGATGCAAGCGACGGGGCGGCGCTGGCGCTGCCGACGCCCTATCTGCTGTTCGTCGGCGACGTGCACGAACGCGGCTATGCGAAGACCGCGTTTGGCCTGAAGGACTGGGCGCCGGACAAGTGCGTCGGCGAATGCGCATCCGATCCGCTGGCCGTCACCACCGGCCTTCCGCGTATGACACCGGCCGAAGCCGCGAGCCGGGGCGCCCGATCGCTGGTCATCGCGGTCGCGAACAGCGGCGGCTATATCCCCGCTTCGTGGCAGCCGATGCTGCTCGACGCGATCGACGCCGGGCTGGATATCGTCAGCGGCATGCACGTGCGGCTGGCCAATATTCCGGGCCTGACCGAAGCGGCATGGCGCAAGGGCCGCCGCCTGATCGACGTGCGCACGCCGCCCGCCGACATTCCGGTCGCGACCGGCCGCAAGCGCAGCGGCAAAAGGCTGCTGACGGTCGGCACCGATTGCGCGCTCGGCAAGAAATACACGGCCCTCGCCATCACACGAGCGCTCGCGCAGCGCGGCATCGACGCGGACTTTCGCGCGACCGGGCAGACCGGGATCATGATCGCCGGCGGCGGCATCCCGATGGATGCCGTGATTGCCGATTTCGAGGCCGGCGCGGCCGAGATGCTGTCGCCCGACGCCGCGCCCGGCCACTGGGACGTGATTGAGGGCCAGGGATCGCTGCTGCACCCCGCCTATGCCGGCGTGTCGCTGGGCCTGCTCCACGGCAGTCAGCCCGACATATTCGTCGTGTGCCATGAGCCGGGCCGCCGCGTGCTGCTGGGCGAGGAAGAGTTCGCGGTGCCCAGCGTCGAGGAAATCGTCGAGCTGACGGTCGCGCTCGGCCGCCGCACCAATCCGGCGATCCGCTGCGGCGGCGTGTCGTTCAACACTTCCGAGCTGAACGAGAGCGAGGCGACGCGCCTGATGGCGGAGGAGGAAGCGCGGCTCGGCCTTCCCGTCGCCGATCCGATCCGCGGCGGCCCCGCCTTCGATCGCCTGATCGATCATTGCCTCGGCTGATGTGATGGTAACGGGGGCAGACGGCGCGCAATCGAGCTGGTTCCAGCGCTTCCTGCTGCCGGGGTTCGCCTTCAAGGCGGTGGTGATCGGCGGCGGCTATGCGACCGGGCGCGAGCTCGCCGAATTCTTCCTGCCTAGCGGCCCCTGGGGTGGCCTCGCCGGCATGGTCCTCGCGATGCTGGCGTGGAGTGTGATCTGCGCCCTCACCTTCGCCTTCGCCCATGCCGCACGCGCTTACGACTATCGCACTTTTTTCGAACGGCTGCTCGGTCCCGCCTGGATCGTGTTCGAGATCGCCTATGTGCTGTTCGTGATCCTGATCCTTTCGGTGTTCGGCGCGGCGGCCGGCGCGATCGGAACGGCGACGCTCGGCCTCCCCACGCTCGCCGGGACGCTCGGCCTGGCCGCCGCGATCGCGCTGTTCGTGACGTTCGGCAATGCCTCGGTCGAGCGGCTGTTCAAGTACGTCTCGTTCCTGCTCTACGGCGTTTACGTGCTGTTCGTGCTGCTGTCGCTCGGCAGCTTCGGCGATCGGATCGGCGCGCATTTCGCGGCGGGCGGTCCGAGCGACGGCTGGGCGCTCGGCGGCCTCACCTATGCCAGCTACAATGTGGTCGGCGCGGTCGTGATCCTGCCGGTGATGCGGCACATGACCTGCCGCCGCGATGCCGTGATCGCGGGCCTTGTCGCCGGTCCGCTGGCGATGCTGCCCGCGCTGCTGTTCTTCACCTGCATGATCGCCTTCTATCCCGGCATCGCCAGCGAGACCCTGCCGTCGGACTTCATCCTGCAGCGGCTTCACCTGCCGGCGTTCCACCTGCTGTTCCAGGCGATGATCTTCGCCGCGCTGCTGGAAAGCGGCACCGGGTCGGTGCACGCGATCAACGAGCGGATCGCGGCGGTCTGGCGCAAGCGCCGTGGCGTCGACCTCCCTTATCGCGCGCGTGCAGGCTTTGCTGCGGCGCTGCTGAGCGGGTGCATCTTCGTCGCTGACCGCTTCGGCCTCGTGGCGCTGATCGGCAGCGGCTACCGGCTGCTGGCCTACACGATCCTCGCCGTCTACGTCGTGCCGCTGCTGACGATCGGCGCGGCGAAGCTGCTGAAGCCCACAGCCTTCATCCATCGACCGGCAACCTCAAAAGGAGCCTGACATGCCTTCATTCGCGCGCACCGCCCTGGCCGCCGCCTTGCTGGCCTCGTCCTCGCTCGCGCTCGCGGCACCCCCTGCGGGCTTCGACCGGCGCGTCGAGACGCTGCGCAAGGAGATCGGCGTGCCCGGCATGGCGATCGCGATCGTCGAGGACGGCAAGGTCACGCTCGCCAAGGGCTATGGCGTGAAGAAGCTCGGCGCGCCCGATCCCGTCGACGCCGACACGATCTTTCCGAACGGATCGACCGGCAAGGCCTTCACCGTCGCCGCGCTCGGCATCCTGGTGGATCAAGGCAAGATCGGCTGGGACGACAAGGTGATCGAGCACATGCCGTGGTTCGCGATGTACGATCCCTGGGTCACGCGGGAGATGACGATCCGCGACCTGCTCGTCCATCGCAGCGGCCTGGGATTGGGCGAAGGCGACCTGCTAATGGTCCCGCGCACCAACCTGACGCGCAAGGAAAGCGTGCGCCGGCTGCGCTATCTGAAGCCGGCGACCAGCTTTCGCAGCGCCTATGCCTATGACAATGTCCTCTACATGGCCGCGGGCCAACTGATCGAGGAAGTCAGCGGCCAGACCTGGGAAGCGTTCGTCAGGGACCATGTGCTGCGTCCGGCTGGAATGAGCCATTCGACCAGCGACAGCGAATCCCGTTTCGCGACCGTCGACCGCGCCTGGCCGCACGCGCGGCTGAATGGCCCGTTCCGGGGGCTGGGCGACCAGGTTGTGCTGAACGAACGTGACGAGCTCGGCCGCAATGCCGCGCCGGCGGGCGGGCTGGCGGTCAGCGCCAACGACATGGCGCGCTGGATGGAAATCCAGCTCGCCCACGGCAAGCTGCCCGAAGGCGGGCGCCTGTTCAGCGACGCCGTCTCCGCCGAGATGTGGAAGCCGGTCGTGCTGATGCCGAACCCACCTCTGCCTGGCCCGCTCGCGCCTGCAACGCCGATGTTCAACACCTATGCGCTCGGCTGGGACGTGCAGGACTATAAAGGCGCGAAGATCGTGTCGCACACCGGCGCCGTGTTCGGGTTCCAGGCAGCGGTGGTGCTGATCCCGGAGAAGAATGTCGGGTTCACGATCCTCATCAACTCCGAGGACGGCGAGATCATCCGCGGCCTGATGAACGAACTGCTCGACCATTACCTGGAGCGGCCGACGCAGGACTGGCCCGCCGCCTGGCGCGCGTTCAAGAAGGACCGGCAGGCGCAGGCGGTCGCGGCGCTGAAGGCGACGACGGCTGCACCCGCGAAAATCGGACCGTCGCTGCCGCTCGCCCGCTACGCCGGCGACTATGTCGACCCCTGGTACGGCCCGATCTCGATCCGCGACGAAGGCGGCAAGCTTCGCATCGATTTCAAGCAGACGCCGCGGATGACCGGCACGCTGGAGCACTGGCAGTATGACAGCTTTCAAACCGTGTGGGACGACAAGGCTATCGAGCCTGCCTACGTCACCTTTGCCCTCGACGCCGACGGCAAGATCGAGCGGGTGACGATGAAGGCGGTTTCGCCGCTCGTCGATTTCAGCTGGGATTATCAGGATCTGCTGTTCACACCGACATCCGCGAAGCAGGAATGACAATTTTGTCCTGAACAGGATTGCTTTTCTCCTCCTTGCATGTTTCTATTCCGAAAATAGCTGTCGCGTTCGGGCGGACTGTATCCGCGCAGGTCCTTGCGCGTGACGGAACGGAGCCCGGACGGCGTTCGGAGAAATTGGGAGGGGAGATTTCGATGAAGACGGTTCGCATCCTTTGCGGCGGCACGGCAATGGCACTGACGCTCGCCGCGGCGCCCGCCGCCGCGCAGCCCCCCGCCTCCGCGCAAACCGCTGCCGCCAATTCGGAAGACATCGTCGTCACGGCGCAGAAACGCGAACAGCTGCTGATCGACGTGCCGCAATCGATCTCGGTCGTCAGCGGCGCTGCGCTGGAAGAGCAGCACGCGAATAATTTCAGCGACTATCTGAAGCTGGTGCCCGGCCTTCAGCTCAACCAGAGCACGCCCGGACAGGGCCGATTGCTGCTGCGCGGCATCAACACCGGCGGTGTCGCCTCTACCGTCTCCGTCTATGTCGACGAAACGCCGTTCGGATCGAGCAGCGGCCTGGTCAACGGCGCCATCCTGGCCGGCGACTTCGACACGTTCGATGTCGCCCGCGTCGAGGTGCTGCGTGGGCCGCAAGGCACGCTTTATGGCGCGAGCTCGCTGGGCGGCGTGCTCAAATTCGTGACCAATGCCCCGCAGATGGAGAGTTTCGAGCTCCGCGGCCGCGCAAGCGTGGAAGCTGTTGACGGTGGCGATACCTCCTATGCCGGCAACGCCGTGGTCAATATCCCGCTGGGCAGCACGCTCGCGTTCCGCGCATCCGGCACCTATCGCAAGGATGGCGGCTTCATCGATTCGATCGGCACGGCCGGTTCTGACGTCGAGAAGAACATCAACGATGCCCGCATCTACGGCGGCCGCGCGTCGCTGCTATTCACGCCCAGCCACCGGATTTCGGTCCGGGCGACGGCGATCCTGCAGGACATCAAGGCCGACGCGCCGAGCACGGTCGAGGCCGATCCGTTCACACTGAAGCCGCTTTACGGGCGGCTATCGCTATCGCAGTTCGTGCCGCAGTTCACCGACATCCGCTATCGCATCTATAATGGTACAGCGGATTTCGACCTTGGTTTCGCGAACCTGACTTCGTCGACCAGCTACGCCACGCAGGACGAGACCCTACGCTCGGATGTGACGGCCAATCTGAGCGCCGTGGTTGAGGGCGTCTTCGGAGCGCCGAACGAGCTTTTCCTCGCCCAGCAGACCAATGACGAGAAGTTCACGCAGGAGCTCCGCCTGTCGGATCAAACGGACGCATTCGATTGGCTGATCGGCGGCTACTACACTCATGAAAAGGGCGAGATCCTCCAGGAATATGTCCCGGTCGAGCCGGGAACCTTCACTCGCATCACCACCCTGCCCCTGCTGGCGCAGGTGAGCCTCCATTCGGTTTACGAGGAGATCGCCTGGTTTGCGAACGCCACCCTTCATCTGGGCGAGCGGTTCGATATCGATTTCGGCGGCCGCTACAGCCACAACCGCCAGCACGCCAACCAGGTCGGCGACGGCGCGCTGGCCGGCGGGCCGACGAACAACATCGCTTCGTCTTCGGAAAACGTCTTCACCTACTCGGTCGCACCGAAGCTGAAGTTCGACGACAATGTCTCGGTTTATGCGCGTGTCGCCAAGGGCTTCCGTCCCGGCGGCCCCAATGTGCTGCCGCCGAGCGCACCCGCCGGCACGCCCGCGACCTACGATTCCGATTCCGTGATCAGCTACGAAGCGGGGGTGAAGGCGCAGACGCCGGACAATGACTTCAGCATCGACTTTGCGCTTTATCACATCGACTGGAACCACATTCAGCTGTTCGCCATCGTCAACAATTTCGGCGTGAACACGAACGGCGGTAGCGCGAAGAGCGACGGTGCCGAGTTCACCGTCACGGTGCGGCCGACTGCCGGCCTCAACCTCGCGCTGAACGGTGCCTTCACCAATGCGCGGCTGACCGCCGACAGCGGACCGCTGGTCGGTGGCCTGAAGGGAGACCGGCTGCCGTTCACGCCCAAATACAGCGCGGCCCTGAACGGCGACTATCGCTGGTCGCTCGCCGGCAGCACCGAAGCCTATATCGGCGGATCGGTGCGCCTGGTCGGCGACCAGCCCGGCGCCTTCGACGCGACGTTCCGCGCCGCTAACGGCCGCCAGCGCGAAGTGCCGTCGTACAGCGTCGTCGATCTGCGCGCCGGGCTCGATTTCGGCCGGTTCGGGGTGGAAGCCTATGTCAAGAATCTGGGCAACAGCCACGGCATCACTTCGACCTCGGCCGTCCAGGCGAACGGCTTCGACATCTATCCGAACGGAGCGATCGGCACCGGCATCATTCGTCCACGGACCATCGGGCTGTCCCTGACCGCCCAATATTGAGTGGATCGGGCTTCCCGGCCATAAGCGAAGGCGGCTAAGCCTGAGCGTCGACAGGCTGAGGGAACGCCATGCCGAGGATCGATGTCGCCGCCGTGCCCGGACGCAAAGGCTCGGGCTATCCGCCGCCGTTCGACGCGCCCTGCGCTGAGCGCGTACGGCAGCGGCTGGGCGACGCGGGCGGGCTCACCGATTTCGGCGTCAACCTGATGCGACTGCCGCCGGGCGCCTGGTCGAGCCAGCGCCACTGGCATTCGGCCGAAGACGAGTTCGTCTATCTGCTCGAAGGCGAGCTGGTCCTGGTCGAAGATGGCGGCGAGACGATTCTGCGCGCGGGCGATGGCGCGGCCTTTCCCAAGGACACCGGCAACGGCCATCACATGATCAATCGGTCGGGCCGCGAGGCGGTCTATCTGGAAGTCGGCACCCGATCGCCGGCTGACGTTACCTACTGCTCCGACGTGGACATGATGAGCGCCGCGGCCGACGGGCGGTTCGTGCGCAAGGACGGCACAGCCTATACAGCGCGCTGACGAACAGCCTGCCGGAGACCTGAATGCGTTCCTTTTTCGATCCCCGGCAGCTGCGGCACCGCCCGGTCTCCGAGCTGCACAATGGCGGGTTCACTGCCTATCAGGAGACGCCCGATCGCGCAGAGTCGGTCCTGAACGCG
>NZ_DASTXI010000047.1:0-2841 GCF_035758555.1 Sphingomonas sp.
GCTTCGGCACGCAGATCGTCGACTATGCGGCGCCGCTGGGCAGCCCGGTGGTCTACGAGCTCGCCAACCGCTTCCGGCTCGAAAAGACCGACCCGAGCGCCGCGCGCTCGCCGGTCAAGCAGCCGATCACCTTCTATGTCGACAGCGCCGCGCCGGAGCCGGTGCGGACGGCCTTGGTCGAGGGCGTATCGTGGTGGCGCGAAGCGTTCGACGCCGCCGGCTTCGTCGATGCGTTCAAGGTCGCGGTGCTGCCGGAAGGCGCCGACCCGCTCGATATCCGCTACAACATCGTCAACTGGGTGAACCGTGCGACGCGGGGCTGGTCCTACGGCCAGCCGATCACCGATCCGCGCACCGGCGAAATCATCAAGGGCAACGTGCTCTTGGGCTCTCTCCGTGTGCGGCAGGACATGATGATCTTCCAGGCCCTGGTCTGCGCCGGGCTGACCGGGACCGGGGACCCCAACGACCCGGTCACCGCCGCGCTGGGCCGCATCCGGCAGCTGGGTGCGCACGAGGTCGGCCACGCGCTGGGCCTTGCGCACAATTTCGCAGCGTCGATCGCCGGCCGCTATTCGGTGATGGACTATCCCGGCCCGCGCGTGAAGCTGACCGACGGCAAGCTCGACCTCAGCGACGCCTATGGCGTGGGGGTCGGCCGCTGGGACAAATTCGCGATCGACTGGCTGTATGGCGCCCGCACCGACGCCGACGCGCAGCCGATCATGGCGGCGGGGCTGGCCGAAGGGTTGCGCTACGTGCCCGACCAGGATGCGCGCGCGCCCGACGCCGCGCAGCCGCTCGGGAGTCTCTGGGACGACGGCAGCGATCCGGTCGCCGAGCTGCGGCGGGTGATGGAGGTGCGGCAGGTCGCGGTCGCGCGGTTCGGGCCGGCGGCGCTGAAGCCCGGCAACCCGCAATCGCAACTCCGCCGTGCCTTCGTGCCGATCTGGCTCCTCCACCGATATCAGGTCGAGGCGGCGTCGAAGCTGCTGGGGGGCGTCGACTTCACCTATGCGGTGGTCGGCGATGGACGCGGCGAATCGAAGCCGGTATCGGCCGAGGACCAGCGCCGCGCGCTCGATGCGCTGCTCGATACGCTGTCGCCCGCCGCGCTCACCGTCCCGGCCTCGCTTTTGCCCAACCTTTCGACCGGCTGGTCGGGCGAGAGCGACCGTCAGACCACGATCGAAGTGATCCCGACCGCGGGCGGTCCGGTGTTCGATCCGCTTGCCGCGACCGAGACAGGCGCGGCGATGACGCTGATCGACCTGCTCGCGCCGGAGCGGCTGAACCGGCTGGAGATCCAGAACCAGGCCGATCCGGCGATCCCGTCGGCGCATGAAGTAATCGACAAGCTGATCGACCGCAGCTTCGCCTTTCCGCGCGACGAGGCGGCTGCGGCGGTGCAGCGCCGCATCGCGACCACGGTGGTGCTGGCGCTTGCCCGCACGCAGCGCGACGGCGACCTGTCGCCGACGATCGCGCTCGCCTTGTCGGAACGGCTCAGCAGGCTTGGCGCCGGCCTGGCGAAGACGAACGGCAGCGGCGTGCAGGCGGACTGGAGCCGCGGGCTCGGCCGGCTGCTCACGGACCGCGATGCGTTGACCGCCGCCCTTGCGGACAAGCGCCGGCTTCCCAAAGTACCGCCCGGCATGCCGATCGGATGAGGTGACAATGGCACGGACAGCACGCATCGAGCGGACCGGCGGTCCGGAAGTGATCGAATGGGCCGATGTCGACCTGCCGCCGCCCGGACCCGGCGAAGTGCGGGTCCGGCACACGGCAGTCGGGCTCAATTTCATCGACACCTACCACCGCGGCGGCGTTTATCCGGTCGAGCTGCCGACCGGTCTGGGCCTTGAAGCCGCCGGCGTCGTCGAGGCGGTGGGCGAGGGCGTGAAGGATTGGAAGCCGGGCGACCGGGTCGGCACCTTCGGCCCGGTGCGCGGCGCCTATGCGACCGAGCGCAATCTGCCGGCCGCGAGCCTGCTGCCGATTCCGGACGACATCGCCGACGAAACCGCGGCCGCCGCGTTGCTGAAGGGCTGCACCGCCGAATTCCTGATCGAGCGCTGCGCGAAAGTGCAGGCGGGCTGGCCGGTGCTGGTCCATGCCGCGGCGGGCGGCGTCGGGCTGATCCTGGTTCAGTGGCTGAAGGCGGTCGGCGCGCGGGTGATCGGCACCGTCTCGACCGACGACAAAGCCGCGACAGCGCGCGAGGCCGGAGCCGACGAGATCGTCCTCTACACGCGCGAGGATACGGCGGCGCGCGTCCGCGAGCTGACCGGCGGCGAGGGGGTGCGGGTCGTCTTCGACGGCGTCGGCATGGCGACCTGGGAAGCCTCGCTCGGCAGCGCCGCGCGGCGCGGGCTGATCGTCAGCTACGGCAATGCGGGCGGGCCGGTCAGCAACGTCAATCTGGGCGTGCTGGCGCAGAAGGGCTCGCTGTTCACCACCCGCCCGACGCTGTTCGACTATTACGCGCAACCGGACGAACGCCGCGCCGGCGTCGCGCGGCTGTGGGACATGATCCGGTCGGGCAAGGTCGCGATCACGATCGGGCAGCGCTATCCGCTCGAACAGGCCGAACAGGCGCACCGCGACCTCGAGGCGCGGCGGACCAGCGGCTCGACGGTGCTGCTGCCCGGATCCTAGCTCGCGTTCTTCAGCGGCTCGATCAACGCAACCCTTCGGCCGAGCTCCCATAGTTCGGATCGACTGTGTCCGAAGGTCTTGCGCGCAATTGTGATCGCCGCATCGTCGTCGCCGGCATCGAAATCGACCCGGTCGACGATATGGCCGCCCTCATCGAGGCAGAAGAGCCTGTAACCCGCCATC
>NZ_DASTXI010000131.1:0-13533 GCF_035758555.1 Sphingomonas sp.
CCCAGCCGAATGTCCACAGCACGCCGACGATCATAGCCATCAGCGCGCCGCCCAGCGCCAGCCCCGCCGGCAGATCGAAGGCGGCGCGTCCAAGGTCCAGTTCCGGAACCTTCCGTCGCTCGCCCAGCCGGACCGCACCCCAATATGCTGCCAATAGCGCGACCGAGCCGGCGATCGCCGCCACCAGCCTGTATGCGTCGGGCGCAGATGCCAGCTCACCGCCGCCAGCCCGTATCATGAGCCACAGCGTCGCTCTGGCGACTGAGTTGAACACGACAACGATTAAGACGCACAACGCAACCAGCCAGCCCAGCGCCCGCAGCCAGCGCCATTTCCCCGGCGCCAGCACGCCCGTCGATCCGATTACCACCATCCTTAGCCCCCGCTCCTGGTCACAGAGCTAGGCGCAGTGTATTATAGTGTCAACACACCTCCCGATATGGTCATCCGCGCGCTCACAAATCGATCGTCAGATAGGCCGATGCCGAACGCGCCGATTGGGGCGAATAGACGCCTGGTCCCGCCACGCTGAAGCCGCGCGCGTCCAGCAGGTTGCCGATCTGAAACCGCGCCGTCGCGCGGCTCTTGCCGATGGAAAAGGAATAGCGTGCGCCCAGGTCGATCTGACCGCGCGGCGGTAGCTCGACCCTGTTGTCGGTCGTCGCGGGCGTTCGGCCCCGGTGCGAAAGCGCGGCATCGAACGACAGCCCCTGCACCGCGGCAACGTCCCAGTTCGCATCCAGGCTGAGTATGTGCGTTGGAATGCCGACCGGGCGGCGGCCGATCCCGCGCGCAGCGTCGCCGGAAACCTGCACGGTCGGATCGAGCAGCACGCCGCCGGCAACGATCCTCAGCCGATCGGTCAGATTCCCTGAAAGCGAGAATTCCCCGCCTCGGTTGCGCGTCGTGCCGATCGGCACATAGTTGCCGGCCTGGTCGAAGCCGAAATAGGGCCTGCTGAGCTCGAACAGGCCGGCAACGGCCTTCACGCTCGATGTCACGTCGACACGAACGCCTGCATCCGTCTGGCGGGTGATGATCGTCGGCAATGCCTCGTTGCGATTGGCCGCATTCGCGGGCGGAGCGCCGCTCTCTTCGAACCCGCGCGAATAGCCGCCATAGACGGCGACGCCGCGAACCGGGAGCAGAGTGAGCGTACCGTTGTAGAGCAGCGGCGACGAACGTGAGACGATTCTCAGGTCCGGCGTCACGCTCGTCTTGCGGTAGGCGCTGTTCGAGAGGCCGAAACTCAGTTCGCCGACCCCTTTCCAGCGGCCGTCATAGGCGAGACCGTAGATCCACTGGCGCAGGCGGTCGTGCGACAGCTTGCCGAAACGAAATTGCGGGCGCGGGGTCTCGACATCCTGATAAATGGACGAACGGCCAAGGTCGATCTCGTCCGCGCCCCCATAATCGCGCCGGGCGCTGCGCCCGCGCACGCTGATGTGCAATGTGTGCAGCCGCTCTCCTTCGGCGATCGTGTGCGTCAGGCGAACTTCGCCGCTATTGCCTTCCTTGTTCACCGGCGGATCGGCGAAGATCGTACGGCGGCCGATCCCGTCCCGTCCGATGTCCGCGATCAGATAGGTATAGCCGTTGCGCAAGTGGCGCAGGGATCGGAACAGGCCGACCTGCAGGGTCCAGCCAGGCCAAAGGGCCGCGGACGTCAGCACCCCGAAGTTGAATTGGGTGCGATTGATGCCGTTCCAGCTCGGGCCGGGATAATGTGCTGGCCGCGGTTGCGGCGGCAGAAACGCGCCCGCCGGAATGTACACGGCCGAACTTTCGTCATCGATATCGGTGAAGACGCTCCAGAAGGGCAGCACCTCGATTCCGGCCGACGGACGCCATCGGCCGATCAGCGTTTCCGAATGATAATAGTTGCTGGTGCCATCGGCGAAATGGGTGCGGCCGCCATTCAGTCCCACGCCGACCGACAGGGATGAAAGCACCGGCATCGACGCGTTCAGCTCGACGCCTGCGCTGCCATAGCTATCGGCGTTGACCAGCACCGATGCGCCCGCCGTGTCGGCAGGCCGCCTCAGCCGCTGGTCGACGATCCCGCTCGGCGCTGCGAACGGATAGCCTTGGGCCGACAGTCCGACCTTGATCGATTGGGAATCGATGACAAGGCCCGACAGGCCCACGGCCGGCGCGAAATACAGCCCGTCGATGCGGAGATTGCCGGCATCGGTCGGCGAAAAGCCGCGCACGTTGCCGGCGTCGTAAATCCCCAGCGTCTCGCGCCCGACACTATAGCCGAACGCATCCTCGGCCTGGGCCACGGCATTGTCGCCGGTCCGGCTTTGCGCCGGGGCGGCTGCGGGTCGGAACGCAAGCGCAAGCGCTGACGCAGCCAGCGGAATCGCAACAAGTCTCGCCATCGCGCGAAGCTGGCCCGCGCCCCGCCGCCTGCGGAATCACTTTGGGGCAAAGTGGCGAAAGAGCTATGCGTTCAGGCGAGAGGCATAGCGGCGGCCGATCGGCAGCTCCGATCCGGCAATGCGGACGCGGCGATCGCCGTTCGTGCCCGCCACCGCTTCGATCCGGCGGCGATTGACGAGGTAGCGCCGGTGGATTCGCACAAAGTCGAACGACGCCAGCTCGCGCTCGGCAGCCTGCATGGTCATCCGCCGGATCAGGGTTCGCTTGCCGATTTGCAGCTCGATGTAATTGTCCGCGGCTGCGATCCAGTCGATCGAGCTTGCGATCTGGGCCAGATTCGCGGGTCCGGAGTCCGCCTCGTTCCGCGCGGCCGCCGCCCGCGCCGAGCGCACGCCTCGCGCCCACAGGATGAGGACGACGCCGATGCCCAGCGGCGGGAGGCGGCGCCACAGATTGAGCGCGACGGGCCTCCCGGTATTTCCGGCGATCGCATCGGCCGCCGCCTGCAGCAGGATCAATGCGGCCGCGGTCGCCAGCAGCGCCAGCAGCAGCTGCCACGGCCGTGCACCGAACCGGTCCCCCGCCGGCGTCTTGCTCCATTCGAACAGCGCGAGCCAGGGAAGCACTGCCACGGCCGACCACAAAAAGCTGCCCGGCCATTCGTGCGCGCCCTTCAGCAGCCGCTCATAGCCGTGGCAATAGGCGGCCCCGGCGACCCACACGATCAGGACCACTGCTGCCAGCGCCTGCCCGCGCAGCGGATGCGCGAGCGTCATGGTGAGCGGCCTACCTTGTCGCACCGCGAACATCCGCGAAGACTAATCCGTCAGCTTCCGCCTGTCACCAGCGGCGCTGGCGCGCGCGTCAGCCGGTGATGCTGTCGTAAAAGGCGTCGATGTCCTGCCGCAGCTGCGCCGCAGAACCCGGTTCGATATAGATCATATGGCCCGAGGGATAATATTTGTAGGTGATGTTGGCCTTCAGCGCCGGGTCCAGCTCCATATGCTCCAGGTCGTAATCGGCCCCGGCGAACGGCGTCGCCATGTCGTAATAGCCGTTCAGCGACAGCAGTTTCATCTTCGGGTTCTGCCGCATCGCCTGGCTGAGATCGACCGAGGTGTTGGCGGCGAACTGGCGGCCATTGCCCGGCGCCTTGTGCTTCCAGTCCCAGGCGGGACCGATGCCCGAATAGAAATTCGGGCGATAGGTCAGCTTGGTCTGATAGCCGAGGTCGTTGAACAGGTAATTGTTGATCGCGGCGATGAATGCGCCGGAGATCGCCTCGTTGGCGGCATCGAATTCGGGGCTGTCGCCGCCTGCATCGGCGTCGATGCCGTCGAACCGGCTGTCGAGCCGGCCGACGGTGCGGCGCTGGTCGCGCAGCAGCTCCTTGCGGAACCGGTTGGGCCCCGGACGCAGGTTGTTGCGCAGCAGGAACTCAGGCGAGACGCCGATCAGCGCCGCCGCCTGCTGCGCGATCTGGCTCCGCTCTTCGGGCGTCAGCCGGTCGCCCTTGGCGAGCGCCGCAGCGTACGGCCCGGTCGCGAACGCCTGCGCCTGTTTGGCGAACGCGTCGAGGTCGGCGGGCTTGTTCGCGAGGCGGTTGTGGTACCAGGCCGTCGTCGCGAAGGTCGGGAAGATGTTGACGTGCATCTGGTCGATGGAGGGATCGAACAGCAGCGGAATGTTCAGCACGGTCGACATGATCGTCACGCCCGCAAGCTGCACGCCGCGCTGCTGCAGCACATAGGCGAGGCCGCCGCTGCGCGTGGTGCCATAGCTCTCGCCGAGCAGGAATTTCGGCGACGCCCAGCGATTGTTGAGCGTCAGATAGCGCTGGATGCCGCGCGCGAACGCGTCGAGATCGCCGTCGACGCTCCAGAAGTCCTTGCCCGTCGCCTTGCCGAGCGGGCGCGACAGCCCGGTGCCGATCGCGTCCAGAAAGACGATGTCGGTGCGGTCGAGGATCGTGTCCTGGTTGGCGACGAGATGGCCGGGCTCCCCGTGCAGCTGGTCGAAGCCGGGCACGTCGACCTTCAGCGGGCCATAGCTGCCCATATGCAGCCACATCGACGAGGAACCGGGGCCGCCATTGTACATGAAGGTGATCGGGCGCGGCTTCCCGCCCTTGGGCGCGTCGAGCACATAGGCCGTGTAGAACATCGCTGCGATCGGCTCGCCCGCGTCGTTGCGGATGGTGAGCGTGCCGGGCGTGACGGTGTAGTTCAGCGCCGACCCATGAAACGGGATGGAGCGGTGCCGCGACACCGAATATTCCGTCGCGCTGGCCTTGGCCTCCTCCGATTTGTCGACCGTGGCCGCCTCATCCGAATGCTTGGCCGATTCCGTCTGGGGCGCCTTCTCGGCGGCATAGCTGGGCAGCGCGACCGCGACAGCGACGGTGGCGAGCAAAGTTGCGAAAAGGCGCATGGTCCGGAATCCCCGCTAAAGTGTCGGAAGCGGGCTAGCCGATCGTATACGGTTTGAGCAAGCCTGCCGCCCGCTTCATTTTCGCAGGATTTTCTCCATCGCCTTTCCCTTCGCAAGCTCGTCGATCAGCTTGTCGAGGTAGCGGATTTCCCTCATCAGCGGCTCCTCGATGTCCTCCACGCGGACGCCGCAGACCACGCCCTTGATCAGATCCCGCGACGGGTTCAGGCGAGGCGCCTGCCCGAAAAAGTCCTCGAAGCTGGTCTTCCCGTCGATCTGGGCGGCGAGCTCCGCTTGCGTGTAGCCGGTCAGCCAGCAGACGATCCGGTCGACCTCCGCCTTTGTCCGCCCCTTCCGTTCCGCCTTGGCGACATAGTGCGGATAGACGCTCGCAAAGCTCATGGAATAGATTCGATGCTGCGTCATGGACCTTCCCCAGGCATCAACGGCTGGCGAATAGTGTGCCCGACCAGAAAGCGCCGGACAATCAGACTATCTTTGCAGCGGACTGACGCGGCAGGGGTCCCAATGTCTCACGGCCCCGCGTCAGGCGTGAAGATCGCCCACCCCTTCAAGGCGCATGACTCCCTTGCCGGGAAGTTCGACCCGCAATTCCAGCTTCCCGCCCGCAGCTTCCACATAGCGGCGCAAGGTCGAGAGATAGAGGTCGGTCTGCTTCTCGATCTTGTGCACCGAAGGCTGCTTGATCTTGAGCACGGCCGCCATTTCCTCCTGGCTGAGCTCGGCAAGCTGCCGCAGCGCCTTCAGGCCTTCGACCTCTGCCACCAGCTCGGCAGACCGTGCCTCGATCTTGCGGCGACGCGCCTCAGGCAGGGCCGACATCATCTCGTCGAGCGTCCGTCCCATCGTCACTTCTCCTTCCTGGCCATCGCTGCCAGATGATCATCGAATCTCTTGTCGGCGGTGGCGATGAGCGTCTTGTAGAACCGCTTCTGGGCCACGCCCGACTTGTCGCCCGCAACCAGCAGGATCGCCTGTCGTTCAGGATCGAACGCGAAGGCGACACGCCACACACCGTCCGCTGCCCGGAACCGCAGTTCCTTCATATTGGCGTGCCGCGAGCCGCTGAGCGTTTCGGCATGCGGGCGGCCAAGTTGAGGTCCGTAGATGGACAGCAATCGCATCAGAGCCAAAAGCTCGTCCTGAACCGGTTCCGGCAGGGCATCATATTCCGCGTCGAACGCGTCGTGGTTGGCAACGGTCCATGCCATTAGCGCGATATAGCCAATAAGCTATATTTTGTCTAGCCCTCAGGCTATTTTGGTGCGCCCGACAGGATTCGAACCTGTGGCCCTCAGATTAGGAATCTGATGCTCTATCCTGCTGAGCTACGGGCGCACGCCGGGGCGACTCCTGCCCGTCGCCGCCCGCCGGGTCAATCTTCCGCGGGCCGCGGGCCTGCGCGTTGCGGGATGGAATAGAACAGCTTCCTGAAGCTGATCCGGATCGTGCGGCCGAGCGGGTCGAGCAGGTCGGGCTGGTAGTTGACCGGCGTCGTCCCGGTCGCGTCGCGCACGCGCTGGCGTTCGTTGAACAGGTTGTCGATCGACACCGTCACCCGCGATCCGCGCAGCCACGGATGGTCCGCGATCACTTTCGGCATGCCGCCCAGGTTCGCGAACAGGCGGAAGTTGATCTTCATCAGCGATCCGAAGCGCAGATCGTCGCCCGCCAGCCCGCTCGCGTCATTGACCGTTGTGCCGCTCTGCCAGTCGGCGCTCAGTCGCGCGCCCAGCCCGTTGCGGGTGATGCCGGCCTGTGCCTCGATCTCGTGACGCGGCTGGCCGCCGCCGCGGCCGGTCGATCCGCCGTCGAGCAGGTCGATGAACGGCCCGCCCGGCCGCACCAGCACATCGTCCCTGAAATGCCAGGTGTGGTAGAGCGCGAATTGCAGCCGCCCGCCGCCGAAGCCGCCGCGCCCGCGTCCGCCGAAGCGGCGGCCGCCGGTGCCCGGCTGCTGGCCGCTCGCGCCCGTACCGCTCTGAGCTCCCTGCGGCCGGCCGCGGGAGGGCAGCCGCCCCGCCGCCGCCAGCGCACGATATTGCTCGGCCGTGCTGTCCTGGATCCGCTTGGAGAAATGGACGCCCCAGCGCAGCTGGTCGCTGCGCTCGCGGAAGAAATTGACGGGCCGCGCGTCGATCGTGACCAGATTGCCGTCGTCGTCGCGGATGAAGCGGTCGGGGAACGCCGCCTGGATCGCCGCGGTCGGGAAGGACAGCGATTCGATCGCGTTGCGCGTCCGCGCATGGGTGAAGTTCGCGGTCAGCCTCAGGTCCGTCTCGCTGAACGGCCTCAATGTCATGCCGATCTTCATGACGCGCCGGCTGTCGGCCAGCAGGTTCGGATTGCCGCCGGTGATCTGGGTGACGATCGCCGATTCGCCCCGCACCAGGTCGAACACGCGCACGCCGGGCGTTACGATCACCGGGTTGCCGAGCTGCTGCGCGGTCGGTGCGCCATCCTCGTCCGACCAGGAGGCGACGATGTCGAGTGCCTTGAACGGCGACCAGGTCGTCCCGAAACCGTAGGTGTAGAGCGTGCCGAAGTCGCTCAGCCGCTGCACTTCCAGATTGCCGTTCAGCGACAGGTCGCCGAGAAAGCCGATCACGTCGCGGGCGCGGCTGGCGACGGGCAGGTCGACATTGATCTGGCCGCCGCCGATATCGCGGTGGACGTCGCCGCTGCGAAAATTGCCGCCGCGCATGCTGCGGCTGGAAAAGTCGCTGGTCGAAGAGTTCAGGCGCAGCGTCGTCGAGACCGGCCCCGCCGGCAAGGTCAGCGGCTGGCCGTTGATCGTGAAGTCGCCGCCCAGGCTGCTCGCGACCGAATGGGCGGTGTCGGCGGTGACGCTGGTCTTGGTGTCGGTCTCGGTGCGGTCGAACGCGCTGGTAAACGCCCATTGCCAGCCGGAGATCGCTCCGTTCAGCGTGGTCGCGAGCCGCGTGTTCAGCGAATCGTTGTTTTGCGTGATCAGCGGGCCCGTGCCATCGGCCGAAAGGCCCAGCAGCGCGCGGCTGTCGGTCCGCTCGACGCGCCCGTTGACCGTCGCCGACACGCCTTCCGCGATGCCGCGCGCATAGACCGCGTTCAGCGACGCTTCGTTGGACGACGGCAGCAGCGTCCTGAAGCTGGTGCCGCCAAGGACGTCGCGCTGGCTCTCCAGCAAATGGTTGGTGTGCTCATATTCGCCGGCGAGGCTGAAACGCCCGTCCGGCGTGATCCTCAGCAGATTGGCTTCGATCTCGGGATTGTTCGCGCCGCCATCGGTCGCAAGCCGGTCGCTCAGTTCCACCGTCGTCGCTCGGAAGCGGCGGCGGAGCACGATGTTCACCACCTTCTGCTCGGCTTTGTAGCCATATTTGAGCGCAACTTCCTCGGGCAGGATATCGACGCGCTGGATCGCTTCGGTCGGCAGGTCGCGGATTTCGCTGAAGCCGGAAATTTTGAGGCCGTTCAGCAGCACGATCGAGGCGCCGCGGCTGCGGCCCTGGTTGGTGCTGATCTGCGGCGCGAGCTCGTCCAGCAGCTCTGCGACCGAATTGACGCCGTAGGAACGGATGTCCGCCGGGCTCAGCTGCACTTCGGGCGGGATGTCGCCGATCACGGCGCCGCGCTGGCGCTGGCCGACGACGACGATCTCCTCCTCGTCGCCCATCATCAGATCTTCCGGGGTCGGTGCCGCCGCGGCGGCGGGCGCCGGTGCAGCTTCGGCCGGTTGCGGCTGCGGCGCCGGCGCTGCCGTCTCCTGCGCCCGGGCTGGGACGGCTGCACCGGCCAGCAGGGCCGATACCAGGGCGAGGCGACCGATCATTTCGCTTCCTTTTTTCGTTGCGCCCCACAGCCTTGGCGCGCGGCAGCTGAACGAGGCATTTCAACCCGTAACGATCGATCAGGTTGCTCCGGAAAGGAAATGGGTTCGTATTCACATTTAGCTATCGTCACCCCGGCCTTGAGCCGGGGTCCCCCTGCCTTTTTTTACACCAGGAAGAAGCGGGATGCCGGCTCAAGGCCGGCATGTCGTTTGACCTAATGCGTCTGCTCAGGCGGCACGATCGGGAAGGGCAGCGGCATCACGCCGACACCTTCCTCGCTGAGCGCGGCCGCTTCGGCGGCCGTCGCCTGGCCATGGATGGTGCGGTGTTCGGTCTCGCCATGATGGATCGCGCGCGCTTCGTCGGCAAAGCGCCGGCCGACCCACTCCGAATCCTGCAGCATGCTGGACTGAAGCTCGGCCATCTTTGCCATCAGTGCCTTCATCTCGGGCGCCGCGCCGGTCGCGACCGGCATCGGAACCTCAGCCGCTTCCGACGCCTTGCCGCCCAGCCGCGGCGCCATCACGGCTTTGCCGATCTCGCCGTCGCCGCACACCGGGCATTGGATCAGCCCGCGCCCGCGCTGGTCGTCATAGTCGGCGCTGGAGCCGAACCAGGCTTCGAACACATGCGCGCGGCCGCATTTCAGGTCGAACACGATCATCGTGCCACCTCGACCGGCGGAATGTCGCGGCGATGCTCGATCGCGGGCACGCGCGCGCGGACGGCCTGCACCTGCGCGAGGTCGATATCGGCAAAGCCCAGCCCCGGCGCTTCGCCCATGTCAAGCAGCACGTCGCCCCACGGACTCACCACCAGCGAATGGCCGAACGTCTCGCGCCCGTCCTCATGGGCGCCTGCCTGCGCCGCGGCGATCACGAAGACGCCGGCCTCGATCGCGCGGGCGCGGAGCAGCACGTGCCAGTGCGCGCGTCCGGTCGGCACGGTGAAGGCCGCCGGAATCGCCAGGATCGACGCCCCCGCCCCGGTCAGCGCCCGAAACAGGTCCGGAAAGCGGATGTCGTAGCAGATGCTGAGGCCCAGCCGGCCCCAGGGCGTCTCCGCCGCGACCGCCCGGCCCCCGCGCGCATAAACGGCCGACTCGCGCCAGCTCTCGCCGGTCGGCAGGTCGACGTCGAACAGATGGATCTTGTCGTAGGTGGCGCGGACGGCACCTTCGCCGTCGATCAGGAAACCGCGGTTCAGACGCTGCCCGCCTTCGCCCCGCAGCGCCAGCGAGCCCAGATGCACCCACAGCCCCGCCTCGCGCGCGGCTTGCCGCACCGCCGCCAAGGTCGGGTCCTCGTCCTCGCTGCGCAGATGCGCTTCGGACCGGCTCCGGTCGCGGTCGAGCAGGTTCGACATTTCGGGCGTGAAGAGCATGTCCGCCCCGCCCGCCTTCGCGGCAGCGACCGCGTCCACGATGGTGCGCGTGTTGGCGGCCGGGTCGACGCCCGACTGCATCTGGAGAATGGCGGCGCGCATGGTCTCGCTCAGGCGGCCTTCAGCAGCGGATCGAGGCCGCCGCGCGCATCGAGCGCCGCGAGATCGTCGGAACCGCCGACATGGTGTCCGTCGATGAACACCTGCGGCACGGTGATGCGGCCGTTCGCGCGCTGGATCATCTCGGCGCGCTTCGGCCCGCCCATCGTGATGTCATATTCGGTATAGGCCGCGCCCTTGCCGTCCAGCAGCCGCTTCGCGCGGACGCAATAGGGGCATCCGAACTTGGTATAGATCTCGACAGTCGCCAAAGTCTCGCCTCCTCAGTCCGATCCGTCGCGCATGCCCGCGGGATCGTCAACTCTGTCCTGCAGCACGCGCGCCCAGCACAGCACCACCACGCGCGCGGCGCCGGCTCGTTTCAACGCCTTCGCGCACGCGCCCGCCGTCGCGCCGCTGGTATAGACGTCGTCGACCAACAGCACCGTGCGGCCCTTCAGCGCCGCCTTCTTTTCAGATGGGACGGCGAAGGCGCCGCGCAAGGTGCGCGCCCGTGCCGTCCGCCCCAGCCCGCCCAGCATCGGCGTGCGCTTGCGCCGCTCGATCAGGTCGGCGCGTGTCTCAAGGCCGGTACGCCGCGCTACATCGCGCGCAAGCAGCGCTGACTGGTTGAAGCCGCGCCGCCAGATCCGCCAGCGGTGGAGCGGTACCGGCACCAGCAGCGCGCCTGGTTCGGCAAGCGCCAGCCGGGCCAGATAGCGCCCGATCACCCGCGCCATGCCGATCCGCCCGCCATGCTTCAGCTTCAGCACCACCGCGCGCGCGGCCGGCCCATAGGCGACCGCCGCGCGGACGCCGTCATGCGCCGGCGGCTCGGCCAGGCAGGCGGCGCAGAGTGCATCCTCTCCCCGGTCCAGCTCGAACGGCAACCCGCATCCCGCACAGGCCGGACCGGCTATGAAGTCGAGCTTCGACCAGCACGGCTCGCAGAACGACCCGTCTGCCGACACGATCGCCCCGCACGCCGGACAGCGCGGCGGCAGCGCGAAATCGATGGCGGCGCGGATCGGGGCGGCAAGCACATCCCCTTGTTCCGCGCCGCGCGCTTCTGCACAAGCGCCGCCGATGACCGCGCCCGAAATCTTCAGCCGCCGCCGCCGCCGCATGCGCCGCGACCGCGCCGCGCGGGACTTTGCCGCGCACGGCTTCCTGCACGCGCGCATGGCGGACGAGCTGCTCGACCGGCTCGATTCGGTTCAGCGCAGCTTCGTCCGCGCACTCGACCTCGGCTGCCTCTACGGACGCGTCGGCCGCGCGCTGGCCGCACGGGGGATCGACACCGTCTCTGCCGATCCCGGCTTCCGCTTCGCCCAAGCGGCCGGCGGCGTGCAATGCGACGAGGACCGGCTGCCCTTTGCCGATGGCAGCTTCGATCTGGTCGTCGCTTGCGGCGGGCTCGACCAGGTCAACGACCTGCCCGGCGCGCTGACGCTGGTCCGCCGCGCGCTGAAGCCGGACGGGCTGTTCCTCGGTGCCTTTGTCGGCGCGGGCAGCCTGCCTCGCCTGCGCGCCGCCCTGCTTGGCGCGGAGGAACGTGCGGTCGCGCGGCTCCATCCGCAGATCGACGTCCGCTCCGCCGGCGACCTGCTGGCCCGCGCCGGCCTCGCCCTGCCGGTCGCGGATGGGGAGCGGCTGACGGTGCGCTACCGCTCGCTGTTCGCGCTACTCGCAGACCTGCGCGGCTCCGCTTCGGCCAGCCTGCTCGCCGACGCCGCGCCGCCGCTGACCCGCACCGCGCTCGCCCGCGCCGCGGAGCTGTTCCAGGCCGGCGCCGATCCGGACGGCAAGGTCGCCGAGACGGTCGAGATCGTCCACCTGCTCGGCTGGGCGCCCGCCCCCGATCAGCCCCGTCCCGCCCGCCGCGGCAGCGGCGCGGCCTCGCTGGCGGATGCGTTACGCCCGAAGCGGGGATAGCCGCGCCAGCGCCGCCACCAGCGGCACGTCCGCCGGCGGCATCGGCAGCGCCTCCATCTCCTCGACCGTCACCCAGCGCAGCGCGCTGGCGTCGAGCGGCTGCGGTTCTCCCTCCCACGCTCGCGCGGCGTAGAGCAGCAGCACCAGGTGCCGCTCGCCCAGTGCGTCGCTGGCAAAGGCGACCGGCGCCATCGCCTCTGGCGCGACCCGCACGCCCAGTTCCTCCTCCAGCTCGCGCGCCAGCGCCGCTTCGGGCGTCTCGCCGCTCTCGACCTTGCCGCCGGGGAATTCCCACAGCCCCGGCATCGACCGGTGCGGGGCGCGCTGCTGCAGCAGCACCCGTCCGTCTGCGTCGATCAGCGCCGCCGCGACGACGAGAAGGATCGGGTAACCGGGCGCCATAAATGTTCCTTAACCTCCCTCGTGCAGGTTCTCGACCACTTTGCACCACCGGGGACCGGCGTGATCATCCAATTCCTCCGCAAATTGCTCCGCCAGACCGACGGCGCGACTGCGATCGAATACGGCCTGATCCTGGCCCTGGTCTGCATCGCGTGCCTGGGCGCAGTCGGTGCGGTCGCGGACAAGACGATCGGCATGTGGAACGGCGTCGCGCAGAACGTGCTGGCACACTGATGCGCCCGCGCCGCTCGGCCTTGTTCGCGAACAGGCTGATGCGGTTGCAACGCGGCGCCACCGTCGTCGAATATGGGCTGATCGCAGCGCTGGTCGCCATCGCCGCCATGACCGCGATGACCAGCCTCGGCGTCAATCTGGGCGGCGCCTTCCACAACAGCTCGACGAACCGCAAGCAGATCTGAAGCCAATCTGGTTAACCGGCGCAAGGCGATGCTCGTTTAGTTTTTCGCAACCGGCGGACACTAGCAGAGTCGCTGTTGATCTTCGGCCGGCCAGTCGGGTCAACGGGGAATTACTGGCCAGGGAGACCGAGCATGCAGAAGCTGCGCAAGCTCATTCGCAACAACAAGGGCGCGACCGCGATCGAGTACGGCCTGATCGCCGCGCTGATCGCCGTTGCCGCGATCACTGCCATGTCGAACCTTGGCAGCAAGGTCGGCAAGACGTTCAACACCGTCGCCGGCAACATGGGCTAAGCCCCAGCGCTTGCCAAAGAAGGACGGGCGGCGAGGCGACTCGCCGCCCGTTTTCTTTTTGTCGGTTCAGAGCGAGCCCATTTTCAGGAACTTGGCGCGGCGGTCGGCGCGCAGGGCGTCGCGGTCGAGCGGCGCCAGCTCGTCCAGCGCCTCGCCCATCGCCGCGCCCAGCGCATCGATCGCGGCATCCGGATCGCGGTGCGCGCCGCCGACCGGCTCCGGCACGATGCGGTCGATCACGCCCAGCGCCTGCAGGTCCTGCGCGGTGATCTTCATCGCTTCCGCCGCCGCCGGCGCCTGATCCGCCGTCCGCCACAGGATCGAGGCGCAGCCTTCGGGCGAGATCACCGAAT
>NZ_DASTXI010000188.1:0-19438 GCF_035758555.1 Sphingomonas sp.
GATCGACGCGATCCGCGAGTCGGGGGTCAAGAACCTGACGATCGCTTCGAACAACGCCGGGATCGATAACGAAGGCTTGGGCAAGCTGCTGCGCAGCCGCCAGGTCAAGAAGATGATCTCCTCCTATGTCGGCGAGAACAAGGAGTTCGAGCGCCAGTATCTGGCCGGCGAGCTGGAGGTCGAGTTCTGCCCGCAGGGCACGCTCGCCGAACGCTGCCGCGCGGGCGGAGCGGGCATTCCCGGCTTCTATACCAGGACCGGGGTCGGCACTCTCGTGGCCGAAGGCAAGGAGCATAAGGAGTTCGACGGAGAGACCTACATCCTCGAACGCGGCATCCGCGCCGACCTGTCGATCATCAAGGGCTGGAAAGCGGACGAGATGGGCAATCTCGTCTTCCGCAAGACCGCGCGCAACTTCAACCAGCCGATGGCGACGGCGGGCAAGGTCTGCGTCGCCGAGGTCGAGGAAATCGTGCCGGTGGGCAGCCTCGATCCCGATTGCGTCCACGTGCCCGGCATCTTCATCAAGCGCCTGATCCTCGGCGCACCGTACGAAAAGAAGATCGAATTCCGCACCACGCGGCAGCGCGAGGCCGCGTGAGAGGGAGGCATGCCGTGTGTTCCTGCGAAAGCAGGAGCCCAGTCGAACGCCGGATCTGGGCTCCTGCTTTCGCAGGAACACTGCTGGCCCTCGGGGGATGCGCCACAACTACTGCGCCCCAAGCGGAAGCTGCTCCGCGGCTATCCGCGGCCGCCGATATCGCGAAGGAACGGATCAAGCCGTACCAGTATCTCTACGGCTCCGGCGAAGGCGCGGCGATGGCGCTGACCTCGATGCACGCGCTTGTCGCCTATGCCGCCGACAAGGCTGCGCATCGGCCGGCGAACAGCGTCGTGCTGGCGCCGGGAAGCGCGCTGACCCACGCGACGTTCGTGCCGTGCGGCGACAAGCCGATGGCCGTCATCTTCGACGCCGACGAGACGTTGATCTGGAACCTTGGATTCGAGGCGCGAGCGGCGGGCGGGGAGCCGTTCGATCCGGCGCGGTGGGCACGCTGGGAACAGACGGGCCAGAAAGCGATCGTCGCCGTGCCGGGCGCGGTCCATGTCGTCACCGCCCTCCGCAAGGCCGGCGTCACGCCGGTCGTCAACTCGAATCGCAGCGCCGTAAACGCGGACGCGACGGCTGCAGCGCTGAAGGCCGCCGGGCTGGGCGACTTCGTTCACGGCGAGACCTTGTTCCTTC
The DNA here is from genome assembly GCF_035758555.1 of Sphingomonas sp. Classification (GTDB taxonomy): domain Bacteria; phylum Pseudomonadota; class Alphaproteobacteria; order Sphingomonadales; family Sphingomonadaceae; genus Sphingomonas_B. The sequence goes on from NZ_DASTXI010000188.1 coordinate 1,247, forward strand.
AAGGCGACGATGGGCCGGGCTCGGGCAAAGACGGCCGGCGGGCGCGGATCGCCGCCCGATATTGCGTGATCGCGATGGCGGGCGACCAGCTCGGCGATTTCTCGGATGTGTTCGGCACGCTCTCCGTCACGCAGCGGCATGCCCTGGCGGTTCACGGCTCTGCCGCCGGACTATGGGGCAAGGGTTGGTTCGTGCTGCCCAATCCGGTCTACGGCGCCGCCCTGAAAGGCGGCTTCGACGATGTGTTTCCTGCCGACAAACGCTGGGCCGACCCGGCCGAGGAGAAGAAGTAATGCCCTGGGATCGTAACCAAATGGCCGCGCGGGCGGCGCGGGAGTTGCAGGACGGGTTCTATGTGAACCTGGGGATCGGGATTCCGACGCTGGTTGCCAACAATATCCCGGAAGGGATGACCGTCACGCTGCAGAGCGAGAACGGGATGCTCGGGATCGGACCATTTCCGTATGACGACGAGGTCGATCCGGACCTGATCAACGCCGGCAAGCAGACCGTCAGCGAGCTGCCGCAGACCGTCTATTTCGGCTCCGAGCAGAGCTTCGGCATGATCCGCGGCGGCCATATCGACCTGGCGGTGCTGGGTGCGATGGAGATTTCGGAAGTCGGCGACATCGCCAACTGGATGATTCCGGGCAAGATGATCAAGGGCATGGGCGGCGCGATGGACCTGGTCGCCGGCGTCAAGCGGATCATCGTCGTGATGGAGCATACGTCGAAGAACGGCGATCCGAAGTTCATCCCCGAATGCACGCTGCCGCTGACCGGCAAGAACGTGGTCGACATGATCGTCACCGACCTGGCGGTGTTCCAGCGTCCCGACCACCAGTCTCCGTTCAGGCTGATCGAGCTCGCCCCCGGCGTCACCGCTGACGAAGTCAAGGCCAAGACGAGCGCCCATTACGTCGCATGATGTGTTAGCCTCGTCTCAGGGGAGGTGAGTTCGCGCCGCATCCGTGCTTGCGGCAGTCTTGCTCACATCTTGGGAGGGGCTGGCATGGCGACCCGGGCAGTCGCGCCGCGTGTTGCGGCAGAGCGGCAATTCTATTTCTGGATGGCGGCGGCGATCCTGGCGACGATCTTCGCAGGCTTTGCGCCGAGCTTCTATCTGCGCGGCATTGTGCCTGCCTATCATCCGTATCTGCCGATGACCTGGCTGGTCGCGCTGCACGGGCTGATCTTCAGCTGCTGGGCATTGCTGTTCATGACGCAAGTCGGGCTGGCATCTGCCGGCCGCACCGACCTCCACCGCCGGCTCGGCCTGGCCGGCTTCGGGATGGTGGTCGCGATGGCCGTCGTCGGCACGTTCGCCGCGCTTTACGGTGTCGCCCGCCACTCCGGGCCGCCCGATCTTTCGCCGCTATCCTGGCTGGCGGTGCCGCTGCTGGACGTGCCGGTGTTCGTCTCGCTGATCACACTGGGCCTCGTCAATCGCCGCAAGCCGCAGGTGCACAAGCGTTTCATGCTGGTGTCGATGGTCGGATTGCTTCCGCCCTCGCTCGGCCGGCTGCCCTGGCCGGAAGCGATGCCGTTCCCGCTGATCATCATCGGCGGCCAGCTGCTTTTCCTGATCCCGCTGGCGTTGTGGGACCTGAACAGCCGCGGGCGCCTGCACTGGGTGACGATGACGGGCGCGGGCGTTCTGGTCGGCTCATGGCTGTTCCGCCTCGCGATCTGGCAGACGCCCTGGTGGCTCGCCTTTGCCGGCTGGATCTCGGCGCCCTTCGCCTGAGTTCCCGGCTCAACCGCCAAAACCTTTCGCTTCGTCGTGAAAACGACGGCTAAAAGCTTGTCGTTAAGGTCAATCTCTGATTCCTCTGCCATATAGGGGCAATGGAACAGGGTCGCGCGGACGTGGTGAAAAAGATCGGTAAGAGCATTGGGAAGCGGCCGAAGGCCGCCGCGATCGGCGGCGGGATTGCCGGCCTGGTGTCGCTGCTTGCGATCGCACCCAGCCTGATCGCCGCCCGCGCGCCTGCTCAGGTGCCGCAGCCGGTCTATACCGGCGCCAGCTCACCGCTGGTTTCGTCCACCGTCCGCGCGCCCAACAAGATCAACTATGAGCGGCTCGACCAGCGGCTGCGCATCGCCGCGTCGAAGTCGGACGTGGTCGGGATGGCCGTCGCGGTGATCGAGAATGGCCAGATCACGTTCGTCCAGGGCTACGGCACGACAACCGCGGGCGGCTCGGACCCGGTGACCCCGAACACGGTGTTCCGCTGGGCCTCGCTGTCGAAAGGCGTCGCGGCGACCATGGTCGGCCTGCTCGCCGACGAAGGCAAATTGGCGCTCGACGAGCCGGTCGCCAAGTTCAACACCTCGCTGCGGCTGCCGGCGAACGGCGAGCAGCTGGCGACGGTCGCGGACATCCTGTCGCACCGCGTCGGCCTGCCGCACAACTCCAACGACAACAAGCTGGAGGCCGGCGCCGATCCGAAGGTGCTGCGCGCTTCGCTCGCCGACGTCGACGCGATCTGTCCGCCGGATACCTGCCACAGCTACCAGAACATCGCGTTCGACACGACCAGCGAGATCGTTCAGCGCGTCACCGGCGTGCCCTACACCGAGGAAGTGCGCCGTCGCATCTTCGCTCCGCTCGGCATGCAGAATGCGAGCCTCACGCGCGCCGGGCTGATGTCGGCGCGCAGTTGGGCGCGCCCGCATATCGGCCGCCGCACGGTCGAGGTGAACGACAATTACTACCGCATTCCGGCGGCCGGCGGGGTCAACTCCTCGATCATGGACCTGGCGCTGTGGATGCGGGCGCAGATGGGTCTCGCCCCGCAGGTGGTGCCGGAACGCGTGCTCGACACCATTCACAAAGCGCGGGTGAACACCGAACGGCGCAACACGACCTTCTCGCGCGTGATGGGTCCGTCCAGATATGCGCTGGGCTGGCGCGACTACACTTATGAGGGTCATTCGCTGATCGGGCACCAGGGCGCGGTGATGGGCTATCGCTCGACGATCCTGTTCGATCCGGCGACCAAGTCGGGCGTCGCGGTGCTGTGGAATTCGCAGAGCACGCGCCCCTCGGGCGTGCAGCTCGAAGTGCTCGAGATGCTTTACGACCAGCCGCGCAACGACTGGCTTAAGATCGACAGCCCGGCCGGCGGTCCGATCAGCGCCGAGGATATCGCCGCGCAATAATTGCGTGGTGAGCTCGACTTCACGCAATTATCTGTTAGGCGACCGCGCATGGCCCACCGCCCGCGCACTCTGTACGAAAAAATCTGGGACGCCCATGTCGTCGAGCGCCGCGCCGACGGCACCTGCCTGATCTATATCGATCGGCATCTGGTCCACGAAGTGACCAGTCCGCAGGCGTTCGAGGCGCTGCGGCTCGGCGGACGCAAGGTGCGCCGGCCGGACCTGACGCTCGCCGTTCCCGACCATAACCTGCCGACCACGCCCCGGCTGGATGCCGAGGGGCGGCGGGTGCCGATCGCCGATCCCGAAAGCGCCGCGCAGCTGGCCGCCCTGGAAGCGAACGCACCAGCGTTCGGCATCCGCTATATCGGCCCGACCGACGCGGAACAGGGCATTGTCCATGTGGTGGGGCCGGAACAGGGCTTCACGCTTCCGGGCTGCACGCTGGTCTGCGGCGACAGCCACACCGCCGCGCACGGCGCGCTCGGCGCGCTCGCCTTCGGCATCGGCACCAGCGAGGTCGAGCATGTGCTGGCGACGCAGACTTTGCTGCTGAAGCAGTCGAAGTCGATGAACATCCGCATCGAAGGCGTGCTCGGCTTCGGCGTTACGCCCAAGGACCTGATCCTGCACATCATCGGCCGGATCGGCGCCGCCGGCGGCACCGGCTATGTCATCGAATATTCGGGTTCGACGATCCGCGACATGTCAGTCGAGGGGCGGTTGACCGTCTCCAACATGTCGATCGAGGCGGGCGCGCGCGCCGGCCTGATCGCCCCCGACGACAAGACCTTCGCCTATCTCGAAGGCCGGCCGATGGCGCCTAAGGGCGAGGCGTGGGAACAGGCTGTCGCCTGGTGGCGGACGCTGCCGAGCGATCCCGGCGCCGTCTTCGACCGGGTGGTCGAGATCGACGCAGCCGCGGTCGCGCCGACCGTCACCTGGGGCACCAGCCCGGAGGACGTCGTGCCGGTCTCCGGCGCGGTGCCGGACCCTGACAGCTTTGCCGAGCCGGCCCGCCGCGAGGCTGCGCAGAAATCGCTCGCCTATATGGGCCTCGTGCCCGGCCAGCGGATGCAGGACGTCGCGGTCGAGAACATTTTCATCGGCAGCTGCACCAACAGCCGGATCGAGGATCTGCGCGCCGCCGCCGCGGTGCTGAACGGCCGCCGCCGCGCCGACGGCGTCCGCCAGGCGCTGGTCGTGCCCGGCTCCGGCCTCGTCAAGCGGCAGGCGGAAGCCGAGGGTCTTGACCGAATCTTCATCGAAGCGGGGTTTGAATGGCGCGAGCCCGGCTGCTCCGCCTGCCTGGGGATGAACCCGGACAAGGTGCCGCCGGGCGAGCGCTGCGCATCGACGTCCAACCGCAATTTCGTCGGGCGGCAGGGGCCGGGCGCGCGGACGCATCTGGTGTCGCCGGCGATGGCGGCAGCGGCGGCGGTGACGGGGCACCTGACGGACGTGCGCGAGTTGATGCGTTGAGTGGGTTCAACCGGGGAACGGAACAATGAAGAAGGCAATCTTCCTTCTGGTCGCAGGTGCATTGCTGAGCGGAGTCGCGGCGTTCGCCGTCAGCGCGCAGCCCGAGCCGGTGGCCGTGGGGGCGCAGTGACGCCGGTCGCGACGATCGAAGGTCGGGCGATTCCGTTCGGGCGCGCGAACGTCGATACCGACGTGATCATCCCTGCCAAATGGCTGAAGACGATCAGCCGCCAGGGCCTCGGCCGCGGCGCGTTCGAGACCGTCCGAGCGGAGTCCGGCAATGTGTTCGACGATCCCGCTTACGCCGGCGCGCCGATCCTGATCGCGGGCGAGAATTTCGGCTGCGGCTCCAGCCGCGAGCACGCGGCTTGGGCGCTCGCCGATCTCGGCATCCGCGCAGTGATCGCGCCCAGCTTTTCCGACATCTTCTCCGGCAACGCGTTCAAGAATGGCATCCTCGCGGTCGAGCTGCCCCGCGCCGCAATCGACCGGCTGATGGAAGTCGCGCGGACCGATCCGGTCGCGATCGACCTGGAGCACCAGACCGTCACGACCCGTTTCCAGGACCGCTTCACGTTCGAGATCGACCCGTTCCGCAAGCATTGCCTGCTCGAAGGCCTGGACGAAGTCGGCCTGACGCTGGCGATGGCGCCGCAGATCGCCGCTTACGAAAAGCGGCGCCAAATCGAGATGCCCTGGTTCTAGGGCGCGCATTCATTTCTGTCCAAAGGCAGCGGGACCCCGGATCAAATCCGGGGTGACGACAGTCAGATAATCCCGGCTTGGAACCCCATTCGTTTCGAGCGAAGTCGAGAAACGCGCCTCGCTTCTCGACCGCGGTCAAAGCGAACGGATTCAGACGGACGGCTTCAGCGCCTTGTACCCGAACACGCACAGCACGATCAGCATCGCTTCGACGATCATCGGCAGCACGGCGCCTGCGAAGAAGCCATTGACCAGCAGGTTCAGCAGCCGTCCCGCAATCGCGACCGCGTAGAGCGCACCGGGGACGAGCAGAGCGGCGCCGCGCTGCCTCCATGCGGCATAGAACGCCCAGGCCGCCCCGATCAGGAAAAAGCTCGACATGTCGGCGCGCAGCGTCGCCTCGCCCGCAGCCCCGATCGGCTGCACGAAGAACGCGGCCGCCGCATCCGGCGTCTTCACGAAGAACCACAATCCCAGCGCCAGCCCGAACAGCCCCACCAGCGCCGCGGCCAGTCTCGCCAATCCCGTCATGATCTGCCCCTCCCGCGCCGATCGTAACGCTCTGGACAAGCCCCGTCACCCCGGCGAAAGCTGACGGGAACGAGAGGAGACGAAACGGCATGGAGGCCCTGTTGTCGCGCGCGCCCGGCGGACCGGAGACGCTGGAGCTGGCCGAGGTTCCCGAACCGGTCGCAGGCAAGGGCGAGCTGCTGGTCCGCATCCATTATTGCGCGATCAACTATCCCGACGTGCTGGTGATCGAGGACAAATATCAGTTCAAGCCGCCGCGGCCGTTCGCGCCGGGCAGCGAAGTCTCGGGCGTGGTCGAGGCGGTGGGCGAGGGCGTCGAAGGCTGGCAGGTCGGCGACCGGCTGCTGGCGCTGACCGCCTCCTCCGGCGGGCTGGCCGAGAAAGTCGCGGTCGCCGCCAACCGCGCCTTCAAGGTGCCGGAAGGGCTGCCGCTGAAGGAAGCCTCGGCGTTGCTGATGACCTATGCGACGACGATCCACGGCCTGCTCGACCGTGGCCATCTGCAGGCCGGGCAGACCTTGCTGGTGCTGGGTGCGGCAGGCGGCGTGGGCCTTTCGGCAGTCGAGCTCGGCAAGGCGTTCGGCGCGCGCGTGATCGCCGCGGTCTCGTCGGCGGAAAAGGCGTATGTCGCCAAGGCCTGCGGCGCCGACGACGTGCTGATCTACGAGCGCGCGCCGTTCGACAAGGAACAGTCGAAGGCGCTCGCCGACGCGTTCAAGACCAAGGTCGGGCCGGAAGGCGCGCATGTGATCTACGATCCGGTCGGCGGCGACTATGCCGAGCCGGCGCTGCGCTCGATCGCATGGGAAGGCCGCTATCTGGTCGTCGGCTTCCCCGCCGGCATCCCGCGCCTGCCGCTGAATCTGACGCTGCTGAAGAGCTGCGACGTCTGCGGCGTTTTCTGGGGTGCGTTCACGATGCGCGAGCCGAAGCGGCACCAGGAGCATGTGCAGACGCTGTTCCGCCTCTGGCAGGACGGCAGGATCGCGCCCCGCGTCTCGGAGGTCTATCCGCTCGAAAAAGGCGGGCAGGCCATCGCCAAGCTCGCCAACCGCGGCGCCGTCGGCAAGCTGGTCGTGGAGATCGGCTGAGGCGTTGCGCCGCCGCCCGGCCCTCCTTATCTCAATCCCGAAACGAGAGGACATTGCATGACGACGTTCGACGATCGCGAGCGGGCATTCGAAGCGAAGTTCGCGCGCGACGAGGAGATGATGTTCCGCATCACCGCGCGCCGTAATCGCCTGCTCGGCCAATGGGCCGCGGAGCATATGGGCCTCAACCCTGCCGAGACCGATGCTTACGCCAAGGCCGTCGTCCAGGCCGATTTCGAGGAAGCGGGCGACGAGGACATCATTCGCAAATTGCTGGGCGACCTGACCGCAGCCGGCGTCGACATCGACGAAGCGAGCGTGCGCAAGGCGATCGAGCAGCAGACGATCGAGGCGCGGCGCCAGCTGATCGAGGCGCAGCGCTGACATGCCGATGCCCGCGCAAGAGATCGAGCAGATGATCCAGGCGGCGATTCCCGACGCCCAGGTGCAGATCACCGATCTGGCCGGCGACGGCGATCACTATGCGGCGCGCGTCGTGTCCGAAAGTTTCCGCGGCGTCTCGCGCGTCGAGCGCACCCGCCGCGTCTATGCCGCATTGGGCGGCCGCATGGGGGGCGAGCTGCACGCCCTGCAGTTGACCACCGACGTGCCCGCAGGAGTTGAGTAGAATGACCGACGAATCCCAGGCCCGCATCCAGGAGCTGGTCTCCGGCAACGACGTGCTGCTGTTCATGAAGGGCACGCCGCTCTTCCCCCAATGCGGCTTTTCCAGCCGCGCGGTCGCGATCCTCGACCGGTTGGGCGTCGACTATGAAAGCGTCGACGTGCTGCAGGACCAGGGAATCCGCCAGGGCATCAAGGCGTTCAGCGACTGGCCGACCATTCCCCAGCTCTATGTGAAGGGCGAGTTCGTCGGCGGCTCCGACATCATGATGGAAATGTACGAGAACGGTGAGCTGGCCGAACTGATGAACGACAAGGGCGTCGCCAAGGTCGGCTGACATCCGTGTCCGACTGCTGATTTTGTCCGGATTTGGGACTACAATAGCTGCGGAGTGAGTCGTTTCAGGGGGAAGCGATGAACGAAGCAGCGCTGGCAAAGCCCAAACGCAACAAACCCCGCGGCAAAGAGCCGCAAACCTGGTGGCAATGGCTTCTTGTCTATCCGGCGCTGGTCATCGCCTTGATCACCGCCGTGCCGAATTGGGTCGAGAAATATAGATCTGCCCGGCTCGGCCTGAACGGCAAGACTGTGGCAGAGGCCGAGCAGCAGAACGATTTGTGGAAGCGCAACCTTGCCTGTGCGAGCGCTCCCTTCAGCTGGTACTCCAATCCCAGCAATGTGAAGGTCGACGCCACAATCTGCGATTCCGGCGACATTCTGGTGCGCGCATCGACTCCGTCCAATGGGCAGTTCTTCAAATGGGTGCCGATCGACGATGTCGTGGCGCAGAAGACGCAGGTCGCTTCCCTGATCGAAAGCGCAGCCCGTGCAGCGGCGGCGCGAGGCCCGATCTCCCGCCCGGATCGCCCCGGCGGCGTGCAGCTGGCGCAGATGAATGCGCAGGTCATCTGTCAGAAATTCCTCAATCCGCGCTATCTGCTGCGCCGCGTTCAGACGCCCCAGGGGTGCTTCGATGAAGTGATCGACACCTACAATGGCGCAGCCGTGCAGCGGACGCCGGCGCCTTGTACCCCGCAATGCTGACCGGACGGCCCGGCCGATGAAACGGCCTGCTGCGGCAGCTCTCGCCCTTGCCCTGCTCCTGGCAGGCGGCCCCGCCGTATCACAGGATCGGCAGTTGCCGCCCGTCCCACCGCCCGCGGAAGCTACGCCGCCGCCTCCCGAGGCGCCGAGTCCATCGCGAACTGAAACCCGCAAGGCTTTGTCACCCTACGTCCCGGTGCTGACCGAGCACGAGAAAAGATGCCGAAAGGAAAAGGGGTGCCCGATGAGCGGACCGTGCCCGCCCTGCCCGCGGCAGTGATCGGGAAGCCGGCGACGGTTACTTTGCGATCGCCGATGCCCTCGCGATCGCCTCCGGCAGCTCCGCTTCGATCAGGCGCGCCTTGAAGGCGGCGCCGTCGTCGAAGCGCAGCCCGACGACGACGTCCGGCACGATCCCGTTCACTTCGTTCGATCCGTCACGGCGGAAGCGGACGCAGTCGGGTACTTCCAGCACGGCCTTGCTGTTGGCGAGCGTCGTCGGCGTGCCGCCATTGGTGTGGCCGCAGCCGGCGCCGCCGGTCCGCGCGCCCAGGATCACGGCAGCGCCGTTGTCCTGCAGCATTGCCGCGAATTCCTCGGCGGCCGACCAGGTCTCCTGATCCACCAGCACGACCAGTGGCCCATCCCATACGCCGTCGTGATAGCCATATTGGGCCGGCGTGAAGACGTGGACGGCCCACGGCTTGCCGGCGAACTTTGCTGCCGGTGCGGCGCCGACCAGCCCGGTGGCATAGCCGGCGCGGCCCAGCCTTGGGCAGGCGCCATCGCTGCAATCGCGCTCCGCCTCCGCAGCCGCCACCTCGGCCTCTGCGATCCAGCCGGAGAGCGCGGCCTTGTCGGCGCCGGCTGCGCTCTTTCGCGCCTCCGTCAGCGCCGTCGCGACGTCACGCCATTGCGTCGCCCAATGCTCGCCCCGCACGAAGCCGAGTTCGGCCGACCGGAGCGGCTTGCGGCTGAGGACGCGCGCCGCGGCTTCCGCCCATTCCGATCCGCCGCTGTTGCCGCTGATATCGACCAGCAGTGTCTGCGCGCCTGCCTGCTTCAGCTCGCGCAGTCGCTGCTCGAACGCCGCCGTCATCAGTTCATAGGCGCGGGTGATCAGCCGGTCGGAGCAGGCGTCGTCGCATTCCGCACCTTCGGCGATCGATAGATCCCGCGCCGCCTGCTCGCATAGCGCCGGATATCCCTGCGGCATGAAGATCCCGACGCGGATCACGCCGACGCGCGTGCCGCCGACGTCCAGCATGCCGGTGGGAAAAATGTCGTCGGAAAGGCTGCGATAGCCGGCCAGATGCCGCGCCGTGCCTTCGCGCAGATAGGCGGCATTGTAGCCCATGCGCTGACAGAGTGGGGCTGGCCGGGGAGAGGCCTCGGCCCTGGCTGGGGCAGGAGCCGGCCAGCGGACGGCGACATGGCCATCGTGGAAGCGCTCGAACAGCCGCTCGAATGCGCGCCGCGCTTCCCCATCGCTGTTCGCCGCCTCCAGCCGCTCCCTGGTGCGCGTGAAGGCAGCGTCAAGATCGAAGCCACGGTCATGGGTCAGCCAGCCGAGATTGGCGTATTTCGCGTCGAGCGCTTGCCGCGCCTGTGCGAGGTCGGCCAGCCAGGGGGCGGGATCGAGCGCATGCGCCGGTGCGGCTGCGGCAACGCACAGCGGAAGCAGGAGGAACGGCTTCATCACGGCTGCGTAACCGTATCGGTCGCCGCTTTCAATTCACGCGCCGTTCAGCTAAACGATGACACCTGTAGTCGTAATAACGAACAAAGGGCCTGGGGAATGGCTGAACGGATCAGTGAGGCCGAGCATGCGGTGATGGAGGTGCTCTGGGAAGAGCAGCCTCTGACGGCCGCCGAAGTCGCCGAGCGCGCGAGCCCGGAACGGGGCTGGAGCGTGCACACCGTGAAAACCTTGCTCTCCCGGCTGCTCGCCAAGGGCGCCATCAGCCATGAGGCCGATGGCCGCCGCTTCCTCTATCGCCCCGCGATCGAACGCGAGGCCTATGTCGGCCGCGAATCGGAAAAGCTGCTGGACCGGCTGTTCGGCGGCCGCGTCACGCCGCTGATCGCGCACCTGGCCGAGCGGCGCTCGCTTTCGCCTGAGGACATTGCCGAACTGGAAGCTCTCCTGAAGGAGCTGAAGCCATGATCAGCTGGGCCATCGAGACGCTTGTTGCCAGCACCTTGCTGATGCTGGTCGTGCTTGCCGTGCGCCGGCCGGTCGCGCGCCACTTCGGGCCGCACATCGCCTATGGCCTGTGGCTGCTGCCGGCGCTCCGCATGCTGCTGCCGCCGCTGCCGGAAACGGTCACGCCCGCGCCGCTCCACGTGCTTCCGGCCAATGTCGAGGCTTTGCTTGCCGCCGCGGCCATGCTGCACACCGATACGGGCGTCGCGGCGGTCGAGGCGCCGTCGATCAATTGGCTGCTGCTGTTCGGCTGTGCCTGGGCGGCCGGCGCGCTCGCCTTTCTCGGCTGGCACATCTGGACCTATCGCCGCTTCGTCCGCACTGCGCTCGAAGACGCGACGCAGCTGCCGCGCTTCGACCGCGGCGGGATCGAGGTCTGCGCCAGCCCCGCCGCGCGCGGTCCGTTCGCGGCCGGCATCTTCCTCAAGACGGTCGTGCTGCCCGAGGATTATCGCCGCCGCTATGAGCGCGACGAGCTGCGCCTCGCTATCGAGCACGAAGTGCAGCACCATCGCCGCTGCGACATGTCCGCCAATTTCGCTGCGCTGGTCGTGCTGGCGCTGCACTGGTGGAATCCGATCGCGCATTTCGCGCACCGCGCCTTCCGCGTCGATCAGGAGCTTGCCTGCGACGCGCTGGTGCTTGCGCAGGCAACACCGTTCGAGCGCCATGCCTATGGTTCGGCGCTGCTGAAATCCGCCTGCGACCGCCTGCCGGTGGCCGCATGCGCTCTTGGGGCCGGGGATGACCTCAAGAGGAGACTGACGATGATGAAGATCTATCGGTGGAATGCCAGCCGCGCCCGGCTCGGCAGCATGATCGCGACCGGCCTGGTCGGCGGCGGGCTGCTGCTGACCGCGTCGAACGGCATCGCCGCCGAGACGACCAAGCGCGTCGAGCAGAAGGTCCGCACGATGCTGCCGGTCGCGGCTCCCGAAACGCCGCCCGAGCCGCCTGCGCCGCCGCCGGCTCCGCGCGCGCCGCTGCCGCCCGAGGCTCCGGCCGCTCCGGAAGCACCGCTGCCTCCGCCCGCGATCCCGGCCATGCCCGCCGTGCCTGCCATTCCTGCGTCGTTCGTCTCGATCGGCTGGTCGGGCGGCGATCAGGACCGGATGCTCGACCCTGACGAAATCCGCGAAATCCAGGAGTCGGCGCGCGAGGCGCAGCGCGAGGCGCTTGCCGCCGCCCGCGAGGCGCAGGCCGATGCCATGGAAGCAGCCCGCGAAGCCGCCGCAGAAGCGCGCGAAGCCGCTCGCGAAGCCGCGCGCGTCCATCCGGTCGTCGTCACCCAGAATTGCCCGAAGGGCACGCCGTTCATGGCGAAGGTCAGCGATGACGGTCACACGCGCGTCCTTTGCGGCGCCTATTCGCCGGTCGATCGGGCGAAGCTGCGCAAGCAGATCATCGCATCCCTTGAGCAGACCCGCGCGTCGCTGGCCGCTTCGCTCAACGACGAATGGGCCCGCCGCACGCGCGAAGAAGCCCTCGCCGGCATCGACCGCGAAATCGCCCGGCTGAGGGCGGAGAAGTAATCGCCGGACCCTTGTCAAAGCCGGCGGGTGCCCCCATCGCTTTTGCATGGATAACCCGCCGGTCGGACAGGTCGTCGAACTCGAGCCGCTGGTGCGCCGCGTGCTCGCCGGCAATGCCGGGCCGTTCACCTATACCGGCACCGAGACCTATATCGTCGGGAGAGGCGAGGTCGCGATCATCGATCCCGGTCCTGATGATCCCGCGCACATCCGCGCGCTGCTGGATGCCGTTGCCGGCGAGAAGGTGGCGGCGATCCTCTGCACGCACACCCACCGCGACCACAGCCCCGCTGCGCCGGCGGTGAAGGCGGCGACCGGGGCCCCGATCATGGGGTGCGCGCCGCTGGTGCTGGAAGATCTGGGACCGCGCGCCGACGCATCCTTCGACGACAGCTACGCGCCCGATCATGTGATGCAGGACGGCGAACGGGTGCGGGGTCCCGGCTGGACGCTCGAAGCGGTGGCGACGCCAGGCCACACCTCGAACCATCTCTGTTTCGCGCTGAACGAAACCGGAGCCCTGTTCTCGGGCGATCATGTGATGGGCTGGTCGACCACCGTCGTCTCGCCGCCCGACGGCGACATGGCCGCCTATATGGCGAGTCTCGACAGGCTGCTCGCCCGTCGCGACCGCGTCTATTATCCGGCGCACGGCGACCCGGTCGCCGATCCGCAGCGCTTCGTGCGCGGCCTTGCGGGGCACCGCAAGCAGCGCGAGGGCCAGATCATGCGCCTCCTCCGCGAAGGCGTCGGCGCGATCCCGGCGATGGTCGAGCGCATGTATGTCGGGCTCGACCCGCGGCTGCACGGCGCCGCCGGCCGTTCGGTACTCGCGCACCTGATCGACCTCAGCGACCGCGGCATCGTGCGGCAGGATGGCGACGCCTGGAGCCTCGCCGCGTGACGCGCGAGCTGCGAAGCGCCCTGATCGGCGGGCTCGTTGCGCTGGCGCTGCTGTTCGCCGGCTTCTTCGTGCTGAAAAGCTACCTGACCTCCAGGTTCGCACCCGATCCGGAGACGATCGTTTCGTCGACGCTGAGCGGCATGCGCGAACAGAATCGGCTGACATCGTTCATCGCCAGCTATGTCGCGGTGGTGACGTCGGAGCAGAGCAGGTTGGGTCTGACCGCTAAGAAGACGCTGATCATGCCGGGCACCGTCCGTTACGAGGTCGACATGGGCAAGCTTGGCCCGCAGAGCCTCAGCTGGGACGAAGCGGTGAAGACGCTGACCGTGACGCTTCCGCCGATCGAGATTGCCGGGCCGCAGGTCGATCTGAACGCGATCCGCGAATATGACGGCGGCGGCCTGTTGATGCGCCTCACCAATGCCGAGCAGCGGCTGGACGACGCCAACCGCGAGGCCGCGCAGGCCGAGCTGCTCCGTCAGGCAAAGGCGCCGACGCCGATGCGCATCGCCCGGGAGGCGACGCGCCGTGCGGTCGAACGCAATTTCGCCCTGCCGTTGCGTGCCGCCGGCCTCGAGACGCGCGTGATCGTCCGTTTTCCGGACGAAGGCCGTTCGGCCGAACAGATGGACCGCTCGACCCCGCTGAACGAGGTCGTTCCCGCGCATTGAGACGGCTGGTTTTGGCGCGCGCTCATCCCTATCTCGGTCTAGTCTGAAACTGGAGTATTGGACGGCAATGGACGCGCGTGGCGGAATCGGCGGAATCCTGACCGGCCTGGATTTGCGGGCCGAGATCGACCGGCTGCGCAAGGAGCGCAACGCCGTCATCCTCGCCCATTATTATCAAAAGCCGGAGCTGCAGGACCTCGCCGATTTCGTCGGCGACAGCCTGGAGCTCAGCCGCAAGGCGCAGGAGACCGATGCCGACGTGATCGCCTTCTGCGGCGTCCGCTTCATGGCGGAGACCGCGAAGATCCTGTCGCCCGACAAGATCGTCGTGCTGCCGGACATGGACGCGGGCTGCAGCCTCGAGGACAGCTGCCCGCCCGAGCGCTTCGCGGCGTTCCGGGCCGAGCACCCCGACCATATCGCGCTGACCTACATCAACTGCTCGGCGGCGGTGAAGGCGCTCAGCGACGTCATTGTGACGTCGTCGTCCGCCGAAAAGATCCTGATGCAGATCCCGAAGGATCAGAAGATCATCTTTGGCCCGGACCGCAATCTCGGCGGCTATCTGGCGCGCAAGACCGGCCGTGACATGCTGCTCTGGCCGGGCGTCTGCATCGTCCATGAGGCGTTTTCCGAGACCGAGCTGCTGAAACTTCGCGCCGAGCATCCCGACGCGCCGATCCTCGCGCACCCGGAGTGCCCGCCGCATTTGCTCGACCATGCCGATTTCGTCGGCTCGACCAGCGCGATCCTGGAGCATGCGAAGAAGTCGCCCGCGATGACGGTGATCGTCGCGACCGAGCCGCACATCATCCACCAGATGCAGAAGGCGGTACCGGAGAAGCAGTTCATCGGCGCGCCCGGCGCGGACGGCAACTGCAACTGCAACATCTGCCCCTATATGGCGCTCAACACGATGGAAAAGCTCTACGTCGCGCTGCGCGACCTGGAGCCGCGCATCGAGCTGGACGAGGAGCTTCGCCTCAAGGCCAAGACAAGCCTCGACCGGATGCTGGCGATGGCGAGCGGCACCGTCGGCATGGGCGATCTGGGCCCGGTCCGCGTTACCGGCGACTGATGCTGCTCGCGATCCTTGCCGCGGCTGCCGTCGCGCCGGCCGATCCGGTCGCTTCCGCCTCGCCCGCGATCGACCGCGCCAATTCCTCGTGGGTGTCGGACGTTCGCGCCGGCAATGCCGAGGGGCTCACCGAAGCCTATGCCGACGACGCGCTGTTCGTCCTGCCCGACGGCAAGACGATCCGGGGCCGCGCGGCCATTCGCGACTTCTACGCCGCCCGATCAGCCAGCAGGGCCAGCATTTTGGGCGGCGAGCTCCACAGCCTCGGCCGGACGGCGGTGCGCCCGGACCTCGTCCTCGAATGGGGCGAGGGGAGCCTCCGCGTCCGCGCGGCCGACGGCTCTGTCAACACGCGCGGCGGTCCTTACATGACGGTATGGCAGCGCCAGCAGGACGGCGTCTGGCGGATCGTGCGCAACTTGGTGTTCTGATGAAGCGCGCGGTCGTTCCACTGCTGCTGGGTGCCGCCTGGGCGGGTGCCGCCGCCGCGCAGACACCGCTCTGTGTCTGGAACGGCACCAGCCTCAGCTGCCCCAACCAGGCCGCGCCCTCCGGCTCGCTCACGCCCGGCGCCCAACTCGGTGCCCTCCCGAGTCCGCAGCAGCGTCTCGCCGAACTCCAGGCCCAGGCCGATTTCGATCGCGCCCTGATCGCGGCCCGTGTTGCTCAGGATGCTGAGCGGGTGAGGGTCCTCGAACGCGCCGATACTCTGGTAACGTCGGGAAGCTGCGCCGACGCCGAAACGCTGGTGCGCGAAAAAGCCCCTGCCGAGCTCCCCGCCATCACCTCCCGCTGCGCAGCGCCGCGCAAATAGGCGCGGACTGCGCGGGTGACAGACAGCGCCACCGCCTCTAACGTCGCCGCGTTTTCAGCCGGGAGGATTGCCTTGTATCGCGCGCTGCTGCCCCTTGCCTCGCTTCTTGTTGCCGCCGCTCCGGCGCCTGCCGACGATCCCTATCTGTGGCTCGAGGAGATCGAAGGGCCCAAGGCGCTCGCGCAGGTCAAGGAATGGAACGGGCAGACCGAGGCACAGCTGACCGCCATGCCCGGCTATGAGGAATATCGCGCGCGCGCCAAGGCGATCCTGGACGATGAGCAGCAGATCGCGCTGCCCGAGGACGTGCAGGGCGATATGGTCACGAATCTGTGGCGCGACGCGAAGAACCCGCGCGGCCTGTGGCGCGTGTCGCCGCTCGCCGCCTATCGCGCCGGCAAGCCCGAGTGGCGGACGCTGATCGACGTCGACGCCTTGGGCAAGCAGGAGGGCAAGAGTTGGGTGTGGCACGGCGCCAACTGCCTCGCCCCCGACTACAAGACCTGCCTCGTCTCGTTGAGCCCCGGCGGCACCGATGCCGATGTCGTGCGCGAATTCGATCCCGTTTCGGGCAAGTTCCTCGCCTCGGGCTTCACGCTTCCGCAAGCGAAGAGCAACGTCGCCTGGGCCGATGCAGACACCTTGCTGGTCGCGACCGATTACGGTCCGGATTCGCTCACCACGTCCGGCTATCCGCGGGTCGTGAAGCTGTGGAAGCGCGGCACGAAGCTGGCCGACGCGCCGACGCTGCTGACCGGCGAGACGACGGACGTGTCGGTTTCGCCCTTCTCCGTGCGGGACGGCGACACGCGCTGGAGCTTCGTCGTGCGCGGCAAGAGCTTCTGGACGCGCGACACCTATCTGCTCGCACCGTCCGGCAAGCTGGTGAAGCTGCCGCTGCCCGACGATGCCGATTTTCAGGACGTGATCGGCGGCCGCATGGTTGCGCTGCTGAACAGTCCGCTCACCGCCGGCGGGCAGACCTTCCCCGCCGGTGCGCTGGTCGCCTGGCCGCTCGCGGACATGGCCGCGGGCAAGTCGCCTGCACCCGAGCTGGTGATGGCGCCGACCGAGAGCCAGGCGATCGAGGAGGTCGCCGCTTCCGACAACATACTGTGGGTCAAGGCGTTGGACGACGTGTCGGGCCAGCTGTTCGCGCTCCGGCGCGGCGCCGACGGACGCTGGACCAGCGCGCGCATCCCTCTCGCGCGCAATAACAGCGTCCATCTCGTCGAGACCTCGGGCAAGTCCGATCTCGCCTTCGTGACAGTCGAGGGCATGCTGACGCCGCCCTCGCTCTACGCGGTGACGCCATCGGCCGCGCCGCAGCTGGTGCAGAGCCTCCCGCCCAAGTTCGACGCGAGCAAATTCACCGTCGAGCAGCGTTTCGCCACGTCCGCGGACGGCACCCGCATCCCCTATTTCCTGGTCCGCAAGAAGGGGGTGGCCGGTCCCGTCCCGGCGCTGATCCACTCCTATGGCGGCTTCAAGGCCGCGCAGACGCCGACCTATCTGACCGGGCAGCCCTACCGCGCCGGCCCGCTCGCCCTGTTCTGGGTCGAGGAAGGCAATGCCTATGTGCTCGCGAACCTGCGCGGCGGCGGGGAGTATGGGCCGCGCTGGCACGAAGCGGCGGTCAAGGAGCACCACCAGCGCGTGTTCGACGATCTGCAGGCCGTGGCCGAGGACCTGGTCAGGACCGGCGTCAGCAGCAAAGGCAGGATCGCGATCTCCGGCCGCTCGAACGGCGGCGTCACGGTCGGTGCCGCAGTCAACCAGCATCCCGAGCTTTACGGCGCCGTCATTTCCGGCTCACCGCTCGGCGACATGAAGCGCTATTCGCACCTGCTCGCCGGCGCCTCGTGGATGGATGAGTATGGCGACCCCGACAAGCCCGAGGAATGGGCGTATCTGTCCAAATACTCGCCCTATCAGAACATCCGTCCCGGCGTGAAATACCCGCCGGTCTTCTTCTACAACTCGACCAAGGATGATCGCGTCCATCCCGGCCACGCCCGCAAGATGGCTGCCCGGCTGAAGGAATATGGCAACCCGGTCTATTATCACGAATATATGGAGGGCGGCCACTCGGTCGGTGCCGATCATGCGGAGGACGCGAAGCGCGCCGCGCTGCTGATCGAGTTCCTGAACCGCGTGCTGCCGGCCGAGGGCCGATGACCTTCGCGCTGCCCGGCTTCGACCTCGACGGTTTCGTCCGCGCCGCTTTCGCCGAGGATCTGGGGCAGGGCGGGGACGTCACGTCCGAAGCGGTGATCCCGGCCGATGCGCGGTTCCAGGGCGTGATGGACAGCCGCGACGCGATCACCGTCGCCGGGCTGGG
>NZ_DASTXI010000249.1:0-2454 GCF_035758555.1 Sphingomonas sp.
GACCGCCCCTACAAGACGTTCGCCGAAGCGGTGGCGGATGCGAGGAAGCGGCCCGGCCGGGTCAATATGGGCGTCCTGGGCGCAAGCCAGGCGCTGGTGCTGATGACGCTGATCAAGAAAGAGAACGACGTCGACATCAACTTGATCCCCTACAAGGGCGGCGGACCGCTCAACCAGGACCTGCTCGCCGGCGTGACCGATATCGGGATCGGCAGCCTGACATCGCTCAGCCCGCATATCCGCGCCAACAAGGTGCGGGCGATCGCCGTCACCGGCGAGACTCGGACGCCGGCGCTGCCTGACACACCGACGCTCGCCGAGCAGGGCATCAAAGCCTTCCCCTCCTATTCCTGGTGGGGCGTCTATGCCCCCGCCGGCACCCCGCGTCCGATCGTCGACCGCATGCATGCCGAGGTCGCCAAGGCGGTGCGCTCCCCCGACGTCACGCAGAAATTCGTCGAGCAATTCAACATGGAGATCCTGACGACCACGCCGGAAGAGTTCGCCGCCTATCAAAAGAGCGAACAGGAGCGCTGGTTCAAGGTCATCAAGGACAACGACATCAAGGGTGACTGAGCCAGCCGCATCGCCTCAATCGGGAGTCAGCTTCCGCAGCTCGTTCACCGCCCGGAAGAAGCTGTCGGCCGGCGTCGAGTCGGGATCGATCAGGCGGTGGAGACGGAAGCCGTCCTCGAGCGCCAAGAGCATCGCGCTGGCCCAGGCGGGATCGCGCACGCCGGTCCCTGCCGCCCGGGTCGTCGACGTGACGATCTCGGCGATCAGCTTGCGGCGCGCGCGCAGCCTTTTGGCAAGCTCAGGCCGGCGCTTCTCCGCGCGCGCGACGTAAAGCACCAGCTCCATGTGCAGGAGCGGCGCGCGACCCAGCGGGTCGTGCCGGTTGCGCTCGGTGGCGCGCAGGGCCGCGACGTAGTCGTCCGGCGTGCGATGATGCTCCAGAAGCTCGCGATGATGCGCGATCGAACGTTCGACATGGTCCTCCAGCATGGCGGCGATCAGATCGTCCTTGCTGGCGAAGTTCGAGTAGAAGGCGCCGCGCGTGAAGCCGGCGGCGGCGGCAATCGTCTCGATGCTGGCCGCCCCGATGCCGCGTTCCTCGAACACCCGGGCCGCCGCCTCGAACAGCCTTTCCTTCGTATCGTCCCGCGTCGGGCGCGTGCGTACCCTTGACATGGCTGGTTCTTTAGCACACTGATAGTCGATACATAGTTGTATCGAGTTGCAATGCGAGGGCTTCCCGATGACCGACGCAGCGACCGCCCCCAGCCTGGCCGACCGCTTCTTCCTCGAGGCCATGTCGCCGGCCTTCCGTGAGGACCCCTATCCCTACTACGAGCGCTTTCGCGGGCCGGCGCCGCTCTTGCGGGTCGCCGACACGATCTGGTTCGCGCTGGGCCATGCCGATGTGACTGCGCTGCTGCGACATCCGAAGCTCTCGACCGACGAATCGCATGCCGCCACCGAGGCCGGCAGGACGCAGGAAGACCCCAATCGCACCCGCAGCCTCCTCTTCATGGATCCGCCAGAGCACACGCGCCTGCGCAGCCTCGTTGCCCGCGCCTTCACGCCACGGCGCATCGAGGACCTGCGCGCCAGGACACGGGAGATCGCCGCCGAGCTGGTCGATGCCCTGGCGCAGAAATCCGGCACCGTGGACCTGATCAGGACCTTCGCCTATCCGCTGCCGGTCCGGGTGATCTGCGCGCTGCTGGGCGTCCCACCGGAAGATGAAGCGACCTTCACCGCGTGGTCGCGCGGCATCGCGCGATCCGTCGATCCGACCATCCTGCGCAGCCCCGAGATCGAGGCAGCCATCGTCGAAGCGCGCCACGGCTTGCAGACTTATCTCGGCGATCTGCTGGCCGCGCGGCGGCGCAAGCCCGGCGACGACCTTCTCTCGGCGCTGGCCGCCGTCGACGCCGACGGCGATCGCATCTCGCCGCGCCAGATCGTGGCGCTCGCCCAGCTCCTGCTGGTCGCGGGACACGAGACCACCGTGAACCTGATCGGCAACGGCACACTGGCGTTGCTCCGCGCCCCAGAACAGCTCGTCCGCCTGCGCGACTCGCCGGAGCTTGCCGGTTCGGCCGTCGACGAGATGCTGCGCTTCGACAGCCCGGTACAAATCACCCAGCGCGTCGTGATCGAGGATATGGAGGTCGTCGGCTGCCCGGTGAAGGCCGGCGACGAGATCATGCTGGTGCTGGGTGCAGCCAATCGCGATCCCGCCGTCTTTCCCAACCCTCAGCGCCTCGACATCACGCGCGACGCCCGCCGGCATGTCGCCTTCGGCGGCGGCATCCACCATTGCCTGGGTGCGGCGCTGGCGCGAATGGAGGGCGAGATCGCGTTCAGCACCCTGCTCGGCCGCTTCGGCAGGATCGACCTTGCCGGCACGCCCATGCGCCGCCCGACCTTCACGCTGCGGGGGCTGGA
>NZ_DASTXI010000014.1:0-7356 GCF_035758555.1 Sphingomonas sp.
AACACCCTGACGTGGCTTCTCTCAGCGTGCGCCGCCACTGCCGCGCATCCGGCACGCCAGCGCCTGTGCTTCGTCGCGCACCTTGAGCCAGCGCAGGCGCTCTTCCTGTGCGTCGGCAAGGGCGCGGTGAGCGGGCTGCTCGCCGGCAGCGCGTATCTGCGCACTCGCGACCAGGGATGACGCCACTCCCTCGATCTGCGCCGGCTCGACTGCCCCCTGCAGCAGCGCCATCGCCGTCTCCAGATGCGCGTCGTCGCTGTCGCGCAGGCGCAGCGCGTGCCGCGGCAGGCCGGCGGCGCGAAGCAGCGCGCTGAGCCATTTGCCGTCCCATGACGGGGCGCTGGCGAGCAGGTCATGGCCGCTCAGCGCGTCGACCATGCGCGCGGCGACGCGATCGTGCGCCTCCCCTTCCCGGTCCAGCATGGCGCGGCTGATGCCGTGGATGGCTTCCGCGCGCGCGTCCCATTCTGTCCAGCCGGGCGCGGGACGGATCAGCCAGGCCTCGGATGCGCCATCCTCGAAGGCCCAAGCGACCTCGACCGGATAGCTATTCTTCGACAGCGACGAGGCTTCGAAATCCAGGAACACGCGCATGGCGCGGGAACGCGCGGGGAAAGGGAAAGACTCCGCCCCGGCGCTTGCAAGACCGGGGCGGAGCAGTTGGCCTACTCGTATCTGAGGGCGTGGATGGGATTGGTGCGCGCGACCCGCATCGCGTGGGCCGCAACCGTCGCGATCGCAATGGTGAAGGCGATCAGGCCGGCCACCACGAACGGCGCCGGCGTCAGGTCGACGCGCGCGTCGAACTTGTTCAGCCAGTCGCGCATCACCCACCAGGCAATCGGCCAGGCGATCAGGTTAGCGATGATGACGGGGCGCGTGAACTGCCACACCAGCAACCGCACGATGTCGCGCGTGCGGGCGCCCAGCACCTTGCGGATGCCGATCTCCTTGGTCCGCCGCTCCGCGGTGAAGGTCGCGAGGCCGAACAGTCCGAGACACCCGATCACCACCGCGAGCACCGCAAAACCGGCGAAGATCTGCGCGCGCGCCTGTTCCGTCGTGTAGAGCTTCGCGACGATGTCCTCGCTGAACTTCGCCTCGAACGGCAGGTCCGGCGCGAACCGCTTCCAGACCTCGCCGATCCGCTCGCGCACGGCATTGGGGTTCGGGTCCTGATAGCGCACCATCAGCGCGCTCAGATAGTCGGAGCCCAGCCGGTACATGATCGGCTCGACCGGGATGCGGATCGAGCGGAAACGCGAATCCGCCACCACGCCGACGATCCGCACCGGCACCAGCGGCTGCGTGGTGTCGAGGCTCAGCGCGACGCGGACTTCCTTGCCGATCGCATCCTGCGGGCTCTTGAAGCCCAGCCGCTCGGCCGCAAGCGCGTTGATGACGACATTGCCGCCGCGAGCCGCCAGCGCCCGTTCCGCCTCCGGATCGGGCTCGGGCCAAGGCACGGAGGTCTCGTCCATCGCCTGGCTTTTGTCGAGCAAACGGCCGGCCAGCAGCTTGATCCCCATCGCGTCGAAAAAGCCCTCGTCGATGGCGTAATTGCCGATGCCGACGGTTTCGGTCCGGCCCGGCACCTTGACCGCGCGGCCCATCGTGCTGCCTGTCGACACGCCGATCGCGGTGCGCGCGACCGACTGGACGCCCGGTACCCGTTCGACCGCGCGCGCGAACGCCTCGCTGTTCGGCAGGAAGCTGCGATAGCCGATGTTCACCTGCAGAAGGCCGTCGCGACGAAAGCCCGGATCGGCAGTCCGCGCGAACACCGTCTGTGCGTAGACGATGCTGGTGCAGATGATCAGGCCGATCGAGACGGCGAACTGCGCGACGACCAGGATGCTGCGCAGCCGCCCGGTGCCGGCCGACTCCGCCGACGACTTGTTCGCCTTCAGCACCTGGGCCGGCTTGTAGCGGGACAGGTAAAGCGCCGGATAGACGCCGCCCGCCGCGCCGACGACAATCAGCAGCGCGATGATCGGCAGCACGATGCCGTCGCTGCCGAAATATTCGAGCTTCAGGTCGGCATCCAGGAACGCGGCGAGCGCAGGAATGGCAAGCTCCGCGATTGCCAGCGCCACCACCATCGCGACGCTCGCGATCAGCAGCGATTCGCCGATGAACTGCACGACCAGCTGGCCGCGCGTCGCGCCCAGCACCTTGCGCAGCGCCACTTCACGCGCCCGCTGGCTGGCGCGGGCGGTCGCCAGGTTGACGAAGTTGACGCAGGCGATGCCCAGGATCAGCAGCGCCACGATCGCAAAGGTGACGATCGTGGTGCGGTCGTTACCTGGCCGCATCGCCGCTTCCTGCGCCTCGCCCAGATGGACGTCGCGGACATTGACGAGCTTCCAGTCCTGGAACTTGCCCGGATTCTCGCTCCTGCCCTCGAACGTATCGTCGGGGATGTTGCGCTTTTCCCATGCGTCGAGCTGGCTGGTGATCGTCTTCGGGTCGGTGCCGGGCCGCAGCACGACATAGCCCCAGCCCGAAATCTCGCCCCAGCTGGTCGGGAATTGCGGGTAATCGACGAAGTAGCTGATCGGATCGAACCGGATCACCATCGACAGCTTCATATGGCTGTTCTTCGGCAAATCCCGGAACACGCCGGTGACGGTGTAGTCGACATGCTTGCCGCGCTCGACCATCGTCAGCGTTTGTCCGACGGGATTAGTCGAGCCGTAGAGCCGCCGCGCCTCGGTCTCGCTGAGCGCGACGGTGCCCGGCTTCTGCAGCGCCGTCTTCGGGTCGCCTGCCACGAACGGGAATTGGAACACGTCAAAGAACGGGCCGTCGACGCGGACCACGTCGTCCGTGGACAGCGCCTGCCCGTCCCGGATCACCACCGGCCCGGAGCTCAGCGCATAGACGCGGTTGACGATCTGCGGAAAGTCCTTCTGCAGCGCCGTGCTCGCGACATATTGGGACATCCGCAGCTTGTAGACGTCGCCGGTCTCACGATCGGTCGACCAGCTCTGCACCTGATAGATGTTCTCGGCGTTCGGGAGCCATTTGTCGTAGCTCATCTCGTAGCGAACATAGAGCAGGATCATCAGGCACGCGGCCATCCCGATCGCCAGCCCCAGGATGTTGATCGCCGCATAGACGCGGCTCTTCAGCAACGCCCGCACGCCGACGGTCAGGTAATTCCGCCACATGGGAAGCCTCTATTCGTACCGCAGCGCGCGGATCGGGTTGGCGCTCGCGACCTTGATCGCGTGAGCGGCGATGGTGCCGATCGCGATGATCAGGGCAAGGAGCCCGGCCGCCACGAATGGTGTCGGCCCGAGCGCGATGCGGTCGTCGAACTTGTTCAGCCAGTCGCGCATCACCCACCAGGCGATCGGCCAGGCGATCAGGTTGGCGACGATGACCGGCCGGGTGAACTGCCAGACCAGCAGCCGCACGATGTCGCGCGTGCGGGCGCCCAGCACCTTGCGGATACCGATCTCCTTGGTCCGCCGCTCCGCGGTGAAGGACGCGAGGCCAAAGAGGCCGAGACAGCCGACGATCACGGCCAACAAGGCAAAGGCGGCAAAGATCGCGGCCCTGGCGCCCTCCGCCTGATAAAGCTTGCCGACGATCTCGTCGCTGAACTTGGCCTGGAACGGCACGTCGGGCGCAAGCCGTTTCCACACGCCTTCGATCCGGTCGCGCACGGCGGCCGGGTCCTTGCTGCTGTAGCGCACCAGGATCTGGTTGATCGACCTGGGATCGTAGAAGAACATGATCGAGTCGATCGGCTCCCGGACCGAACGGAAGCGCGAATCCTGGACGACGCCGATGATGTTGATCGGCACCATCCCGCCATATTCCGGATCGACCAGCGCCGCCTTCAGTTGCTTGCCGATCGCGTCCGCGGGGCTCTTGAAGCCCATCCGCTTCGCCGCCAGCTCGTTGACGACGATATTGGCGCCGCGGGCGGCAAAGGCCCGCTCGGCCGCCGGATCCTCGGGGAACGGCCGCTCCGAACTGTCGGCAGGCCGGCTGCGGTCGAAGCTGCGGCCGGCGATCAGCTTGATCCCCATGGTTTTGAAGAAGCCATCATCGATATTGTACTGGCCGATATTGACCGGCTCCTGCCGGCCGGGCAGCTGCACGCCGGTGTTGCTGCTGTTGGGCGTGGCGATGCCGATCGTGGTGCGGCCGACGGAGACGACGCCGTCCACCTTCGCCATTTCAGCCACGATCGTGTCGAGCATGGGCTGGATTTGGCGCCGGCCGGCGCCGTCGAGCTGGATCAGCCCCTCGCGCTGATAGCCGGGATCGGACGTGCGGGCGTAGACGGTCTGGGTATAGACCACCGCCGTGCAGATGATCAGGCCGATCGACACGGCGAACTGGCTCACCACCAGCACGCCGCGCAGACGGCCGGAGCCTTCCGCATCCGCCGCGGACTTGTTCGCCTTCAGCACCTTTGCGGGCTGGAAGCGCGACAGGTAGAAAGCCGGATACAGCCCGCCCGCGGCGCCGACCACCAGCACCAGCGCCAGGATCGGCAGCAGCAGCCCGCTGCGGCCGAAATAGGTCATGTCCAGATCGGCGTCGAGGAAGCCCGAGATCGCCGGCAATGTGACCTCGGCGATCGCGAGCGCGACCAGCATCGCGATCGCCGCGACCAGCACGGATTCGCTCAGGAACTGGACGATCAGCTGCCGCCGGTTGGCGCCCAGCACCTTGCGCAGCGCCACCTCGCGCGCGCGCTGGCTCGCCCGCGCCGTCGCTAGATTAACGAAATTCACGCAGGCCATGCCGAGGATCAGCAGCGCGACGACGGCGAACGTGATGATCGTGCGGCGGTCGTTGCCGGGCGTCATCGCCCCGTCCTGCGCCTTGCCCAGGTGCACGTCGCGGATGTTGACCAGCGCGAAATCGGCGATGTCGCCCTGGTTGAACCGCTGTCCGCCGAACACCTGGTCGGCGATGTTGCGCTTCTCCCACGCCGGCAGCTGCGCGTTGATCGCCGCCGCGTCCGTGCCCGGTTTCAGCCGCAGATACATATGCCCCGATTGCCATCCCCATTGGGTGAGGAAATCGGGGTTGTCGGCCCAGTAGCTGCTCGGGTCGTAGCGTGCGACCATGCTGAGCTTCACATGGCTGTTCTTCGGCGGGTCCTTGACCACGCCGGTGACGCGGTAATCGGTATTCTTGCCCTGTGCGACAACGGTCAGCGTCTGGCCCATCGGGTTCTCCCCGCCGAACCGTTTCTGCGCTTCGCTCTCGGTCAGCACTACCGAGCCGGGGTTGGCCAGCGCGGTCTTCGGATTTCCCTGCACGAACGGAAATTGCAGGATATCGAACAACGGCCCGTCGGCGAATTTGAAGTCCTCGACTTCGAAAGGCTCGCCGTTGCGGATCACGACCGGACGCGAGGACTGGATGTAGACTGCCTGCTCGATCTGCGGGAAATCCTTCAGCAGCGCCTGCTTGGTGACATAGGCCGCCATCTGCAGGTAGCTTTCCTCGCCCGTATCCGGATCGTGGTAGTAGGTCTGGAACTGATAGGCGTTCTCGGATCCCGGCAGCGCCTTGTCGTAGGTCAGCTCATAGCGGACGAACAGCAGGATGATCAGGCACGCGGCCATGCCGATCGCCAGACCCAGGATGTTGATCAGCGCATAGGCCCGGTTCTTCATCAGGGACCGGACGCCGACCGTCAGATAATTCCGCCACATAAATAGCCTCTATTCGTAGCGCAGCGCGCGGATGGGGTTGGCACTTGCGACCTTGATTGCGTGACCGGCGATGGTGCCGATCGCGATGACGAGCGCGAGCAGCCCGGCCGCCACGAACGGCGTCGGGCCAAGCGCGATGCGATCGTCGAACTTGTTCAGCCAGTCGCGCATCAGCCACCAGGCCACCGGCCAGGCGATCAGGTTGGCGATGATAACCGGCCGCGTGAACTGCCAGACGAGCAGCCGCACGATGTCACGGCTGCGGGCGCCCAGCACCTTGCGGATGCCGATTTCCTTGGTCCGACGCTCCGCCGTGAACGCGGCGAGGCCGAACAGGCCGAGGCAGCCGATCACGACCGCCAGCCCCGCGAACGTGGCGAAGATTTCCGCCCGGGCCGCCTCGCGGTCATATTGTTCGCGCACGATATCCTGCACGAAGCGGGCGTCGAACGGCACCTGCGGGATGTTGCGCTTCCACACCGTCTCGATCTGCTGACGGATGGCCGCGGGATCGCCCGAGAAGCGTACCGCGATCGTCTCGAAGCCGTTGCGGCGCATCGTGTAGATGATCGGCTGCAGCGGCTCCCGGACCGAGCGGAAGCGTGCGTCCTCGACGACACCGACGATCGTCACCGGCAGCAGCCCGTATTCGTTGGGCAGCATGTCCGCATCGAACTGCTTGCCGATCGCTTCCTGAGCCGTCTTGAAGCC
Source organism: Sphingomonas sp. (assembly GCF_035758555.1). Lineage (GTDB taxonomy): Bacteria > Pseudomonadota > Alphaproteobacteria > Sphingomonadales > Sphingomonadaceae > Sphingomonas_B. The sequence continues at coordinate 6,402 of NZ_DASTXI010000014.1, forward strand.
GAGCCGCCGCGCCGCTTCCATCGTGACGACGACGTTCGCGCCGCGTTCGGCCAGCGCCTGCAGCGCTGCCTCCCGGCCGGGATCGGAGCGCGGCGGCGTGGTCATGTCGTCCCGGCCCTGCGCTTCCGAGAAGCCACGGCCGGCCAGCATCTTCATCCCCATCGCCTCGAAGAAGCCGGGCTCGACCGAATAGTCGCCCAGATCGACCGACTGCGTGCCGCCGGGAAAATAGACGCGAGTGATCGAATTGCTGTCCGGATCGACCGCGATCTGGGTGCGGGCCGCAGCCTGCACGCCCTGGATCCGTCGGATCTGCTCGGTCACGGCCTGGTCGCGGCCATCGACGCCGCGATAGCCGAGATTGCCGACCTGCAGCAGCCCGTCGCGACGGTACCCGGCGTCCATCGTGCGGGCATAGGCCGTCTGCGAATAGATCACGGCCGTGCAGATGATCAGCCCGATCGAGATCGCGAACTGCCCGACCACCAGCACGTTGCGCAGGCGCCCGGACCCCTGCGCGTCGGCCGACGACTTGTTGGCCTTCAATATCTTGGCCGGCTCGAACCGCGCCAGGTAAAAGGCCGGATAGAGCCCGGCGACGACGCCGACGAGCACGACCAGGCCGATCAGCGGCAGCAGCACGCCGCCCTTGCCGACATAATGAAGCGCAATCGCGCTGCCGAGGAACGCGTTGAAGGACGGCAGCAGCAGTTCGACAACAGCGAGGGCGAGCAGCATCGCGACGAACGCGATCAGGATCGATTCGCCGAGGAACTGCACGACAAGCTGGCCGCGCGATGCCCCGAGCACCTTGCGCAACGCGACCTCGCGCGCCCGCTGCGAGGCGCGCGCGGTGGCGAGATTGGTGAAGTTGACGCAGGCCATGCCGAGGATGAGCAGGGCGATGATGGCGAAAGTGATGATCGTCCGCCGGTCGTTGCCCGGCGTCATGGCG
>NZ_DASTXI010000034.1:0-13488 GCF_035758555.1 Sphingomonas sp.
GACGGCTTCGCCTTCCAGCCCTACGCCTTTGCCGATCTCGGCATCGTCTGGAACCATGTGTCGCTAACCGACGATCCGCAGCGGCTGTGGTCCGCCGGCGGCGGCGTGCGCGCCGCCTGGGGCCAGCGCGCCCGACTGGACGTCGCGCTGGCGGTTCCCCTCAACCGCACGCCGCTTAGCAATGAGCGCGACGTCCGCCTGCTCGTGACCCTGTCCACCAAGCTCCTGCCCTGGAGGCGATGAGCCATGTCAGCGTATCCGATCTCTGCCACGCCCGCCCGCCACCGCCGCGCCCGGCTGCTCGCGGGCTGCGCGCTCGCCGCGGCGCTCACGACACCCGCCTTTGGCCAGCAGGCCTTCGAGGCAACGCCGACAATTGTGTCCGGCGGCGCCAACATCACCCAAGGCATTCCCATCACCGGCGGGCTGCGCGACCGCGTCACCGTGAACAATCCGCAGGTCGTGATCGACTGGACGCCGAATGACGACGCGACCGGCGGCGGTCCGATCACCATCCTGCGCGCGGGCAACGAGCTTCAGTTTCAGAACAACGGCGATATCGGCGTCGGCCAGTACACGGTCCTGAACCGCATCATCCCCGACGACCCGAGCCGCGCCGTTCAGTTCGACGGCCATGTCATGTCGCAGATCGACACCGGCTATGGCGCGACCACCGGCGGCAATATCTGGTTCTATTCGCCCGGCGGCATCATCACCGGCGCGACCAGCCGCTTCGACGTCGGCAGCCTCGTGCTGAGCGCCAACGACATCGACACCTCCGGCGGGCTGTTCGGCGACGACAGCAACAGCTCGCTGGCCGGCACGATTCGTTTCCGAGGCGACGCCAACAGCCGGTCGGCCGTGACCATCATGCCGGGCGCGCAGATCAACGCGTCCGGCAACTATGTCGCACTGGTCGCGCCACGGATCAGCCAGGGCGGATCGATCAATGTCGAGGGCGGCGCCGCGCTAGTGGCGGCCGAAAGCGCGGACATCACGATTCCGATCTCCGGCGGCCTGTTCGACATCGCGGTGCAGACCGGATCGAGCGTTGATGCCGGCGGCGAGACGACGCTGACGCACAGCGGCACCACCGAAACGCGCGACGTCGACCAGACCGGCGCGGCGCGGCGCGTCTACCTGGTGGCTGTGCCGAAGAACGATGCGGTGACGATGCTCGTTTCCGGCAGTCTCGGCTATGCGCCGGCGGTGCAGGCGCAGCTGGCCGCGAACGGCGCGATCTATCTGACGACCGCTGATTTCGTTTCGGGCGATTCCGTGGGTTCGACGCAGCAGGGCGCCGTTCACGTTACTGGCGGCGAGTTCGGCGCACGCACCAACATTACTGGCCAGGACATTACGGTCGATTCCACCTCCGCACCTCTCCATGTTGCCGGAAATCTCGACCTGATCTCCGATTCGGGCAGCGTTCTGCTGACCAGCGATTTCGCCAAGAACGTAACCGTCGACGGGGCCGCAACGCTCAAGCACTTGAACGCGAACGCGGACGGATCGTCGTCGCTGTCGGTCGTCTCGGGTGAGGGCAGCTCGATTCGGGTCGGCAGCCTCACCCTCGACAGCGTCGCGCGGGGCGCCGACGAATCAGGCTATGGCGCGATCGCCCCGACCACGGCCAAGGGCGGTTCGCTGCTCGTCTCGGCCAGAAACAGCGGCATTCGATCCGACGGAGACATCGTCCTTGAAAGCACCGGTTTCGGGGGCAGCGGCGACCAATTCGCCGGGGCGGCCGGAACCGGCGGGATCGTCACAATCCAGGCGACCGACGCCGGGATCGTGTCGACCGGCGGCAACGTCTTTATTTCCGCCGACGGCCATGGGGGATCGGGAACCGGCGATGGCGGCGAGGGCATCGGCGGCACCGTCAAGGTGATCGGCAATCTCGGCTCGGTCCGCAGCGACGGCGGCTTCAGCATCGACGCCCAGGGTTACGGCGGGGACACCGGCTATGGCGGCGTGGCAGGCGACGGAACCGGCGGAACGGCGACGTTCCAGATGACGAACGACACCGCCGTCGTCGGGCAGCTGACCCTGGATGTGTCGGGCAATGGCGGATTCAGCAGTTTCGACGGCGCCGGCGGCAACGGCACGGGCGGCAGCGCCACTCTCGGTCTTGAGAATGCGCAGCTGAGCGCTAACGGCATCGACATCCTCGCGACAGGCGATGGCGGCGGCGGCGATGCCGCGGCGGGCGCGGGCACGGGAGGCATCATCTCGCTCTCGAACGTTTCCAGCAGTTCCATCGACGTGCTCGGCGACGTGAGCCTGAACGCGACCGGTCGCGCAGGCAGCATCTTCGGCGCACAAGGCGCGCGCGACGGAACCGGCGGAACGGTCAGCGTCGTCAACACCGCCTCGTCGTTCAACCTCAGCGAAGGATCGCTGATCGCGACCGCGGACGGGATCGGCGGCTTCGCGAGCGTGTTCGATCCGGTGACCGGACGCGGCGGGTCGGTGACGCTGACGCTCGACTCCGCCGATTTCAACAACGCCGAGTCGAGCGTCTCCGCCTTTGCCATCAGCTTGTCGGCAGATGGCCGGATCGATCTGCCGGCGGCGCTGCGCCAAGGCACCCTGCACGGCAACAGCGGCACTGGCGTTGGCGGCAGGGTGCTGCTGAACCTGACCGGCGGCCCCACATACGCCGGCGAAATCACACTGTCCGCCACCGGCACTGGCGGCAACAGCGACTATGGCGTGCAGGCCGGCGCCGGCTTTGCCGGCCGGGCGGAGCTGGCACTGAACGGCGGCAGCTTGGAGGCAGGCTCGGTCTCCATCCTCGCGGAGGCAACCGGCGGCGACGGAGCGTTCGGCGAATCCGGTTATGGCGGCGCGGGCGCGGGCGGCACCGCCGGCATCGGCGCCAATCCGTTCGGCGCCGGATCGGGCGCCTATCTTACCGGAACCGGCGGCATGCTGAGCGCGGAGACAGTACAGCTCTCGGCCGATACGACGGGCGGCTATGGCGGCGACGGCCAGGCGTTCGGTTCCGAACCCGTGGACGCCGCATCGGGCGGCGCAGCGACCGGCGGCACTGCGCAGGTTGTGACGAACGGCGTGGATTTCTCGGTCGGCCAGCTCTCGGTCAGCGCCGAAGGGACCGGCGGCGACGGCGGCACGGTTGATTACGCCAACGCCTTTTTCGAGGGCGCGGAGACCGCCAATGCGGGCAGCGGCGGCGCGGGCGCGGGCGGGTCGGCTACGGTCGGCATCACCGGCGGCTCGCACAGCTTGGGCGGCGTGAATGCCGATGCAAGCGGCTATGGCGGCTATGCGGGGCTGGTGCTGGCCGCCGGCGAAGGCGGCTTCGATCCGATGGCGACCGGCCGTGGCGGCGATGGCGGGAACGGCAGCGGCGGCAGTGCCTCGATCATCTTCACAAGCGCCACCGTAGGCGACCAGGCTCAGCTGACCGCCGACGCGTCCGCATTCGGCAGCAGCGGCGGCAGCGGCGCGCAAGGCGGCGACGGCGGCGCGGGCACCGGCGGATCGGCACTGATCCGGCTCGATGGCGGCACGGCCGACCTGTACGCGATCCGCGCCTATGCCTATGCGGACGGCGGCTCCGGCGGGTTCGCCGATCTGCTGGATGGCGGCAATGGGGGCAGCGCACAGGGCGGCGATGCCCGCTTCGAGGCGCGTAACGGCGCCGTCGTGAATGTGGCAGACGACGGCCAGTTCGATCCGTTCGATCTCGATGCCAGCGTCTTCGGCGGCAGTGGCGGAAGCGGCGGCAGCTTTGCCGCCAGCGGCTTCGGCGGCAGCGGCGGCGCAGGCGGATCGGCGTTCGGCGGAAGCGCCACTGTGCTGATCCAGAGCGGTGCGCAGGCGACCATCCCCGGCGCGGGCGGCGTCGAGAACCGGCCGCCGGCGCTGATCGTGTCGGCGGACGCCGGCAGCGGCGGCGACGGCGGAACGGGCTCCGGAACCGACAGCGGCGGCGCGGGCGGCGACGGCGGCAGTGCCGTTGCGGGACTTGCGACCATCGACATCCAGGGCGGCAATGCAGCGTTCGGCGACGTCTATGCCGAAGCGACCGCCGAGCGCGGTATCGGCGGATCGGCCGGATTCGACGCTCCGACGCAATTGCGGGATGTTTCGGCCATGGCCGCAGCCGGCAATGACGGCTCGGGCTTCGGCGGGCGGCTGGTGCTGAGGGTCGCGGACGGGTCCGGACAGGCCGGCGCGTTCAGCGCGGGCAATTTCTCGACCGATCTGGGCGGCAGCGATGTCGACGGATCGCTATTCATCGGCGACACCGGCACTGCGGCAACCGGCGGCATCCGCCTGGGCTCGCTCTATTCGGTCAGCTTCTCGAACGCGCTGAACGAGAGCGAAACCAGCTCGGACTACGACATCCAGTCGAGCGCACGGACGATCGCGGTGGACGGCGACGTCGACCTGACCGCAAACGGGGATATCCGTTTCGCCTTCCAGGGCACGGGCGGCATCGCTTCCGGAACCTCGCTCGATATCCGTTCTCGCACCCGCGGGATCAGCATCACCAACGGGAGCCCGTCGGCAAATCTGGCGGCATCGCTCGACGCGCCGAGCATCAGCCTGAGAACCACCAACGGCAACATCGTCGCCGGCCCGGGCACGTTGCTCGCCTCCAGCGGCTCGATCGACGTCAGCGCCCTCTTCGGAAACGTCGAAGTCGCGAACGCGCGTGCGACCGATGGAATCTCGATCCGCGCCGGCGAGAGCGAAGGCCCTCTTCCCTTCGATACGACCGTGACCGGCACCGTCACCTCGAACGGCGGCATCACCATCGCCGCCGGACGGGACACGACGATTGCGGCCGGCGCGCAGGTGATCGCCGACCAGGCCGTCACCATCGCGAGCGGCGACGATATCGTCATCGGCTCCGGCGCGCTGGTCCGCGCCGCCAACAATCCGCCGCCCGAAACCGGTTATGGCGCGACCGATCCGCTGGAGCAGTCGTCGCAATTGCGGCTGCTGGCGGGCGGGCTCGACACGGGCGAGGAAGGCAACGTCGCCTCGATCCTGATCGACGGCACGCTTGAGGCGCCGAACCGCACGCTGTTCATGAGCGCCGGCGCAGTGCAGGCCGGCAGCGAGACGCAGCTGACCGCGGGCAATCTCTACGTCCGGCTGAACGACATTCCGGTCGGCGATCAGGTGCCGTCCGACGATAGCCGGCAGCTGACCGGCGCCTGCCTGCAGGGCAGCGTTTGCCTCGGCACCGCGAACGTGAACGGCATCGTCCGGATCGGCGAGGCCGAGTACGAGCCGATCAATCTGCGCCTGAACGGCGGCATCGACGGCACCGACGTGCTGCTGCGCGCCCGTTCGGTGGAGCTGGGCCAGGCGGGCGTTTCGAACATCATCCGCGCGTCCGACAGCCTTACGATCGAGTCACTGGGCGAGAACCTGACGCTCGCCGGACCGCTGACGATCACCGGCGGCGGCAACGTCGCGCGGGTGGCCTCATTCCGCAGCATCGACGGCGCTGCGGCGCAGGTGAACGCGCCGGGCACGCTCGACCTGTTCGCCGGCAACGGCATCACGCTGGCCGGCCTGAGCGCGACCACGATCCGCACCGTCGATTTCGACGGCAATGTCGTGAACGACGGCGGGATCACGATTCCCGGCACGATCGCGGTCGGGCGGATCGTTTCCGGAACGGCGCTCGACCTCAGCGCCGGCGGCGATATTGCACTCGACAGCTTCGCCGTGACTGGCGGAACCATGTTGACCGCCGCGAACGGCACCATCACGGTCTTGACCGATGCGTCGGCGACGGAGGGCGTCGCCGCCACCGCTAAGGCGGTTACATTGAATGGGCTGACGGGCCTTCATGTCACGACTGCGAGGGCCCAAGGCGCGCTCAGCCTGACAAGCAAATCAGATTTGTCATTCGGTGCGCTCGACGCGGGCAGCGTTGCAATCGTTAGCCAAGGAGATGCCGTTGGAAATGAGATCGCTGCATTCGGGGCCAAGGTCGACGCCGGCGGTCGATTTGAAGCAGCCCGCATTATAGGCATTTCCGGCGTTGTTGACGTTACAGCCGATCATGGAATTCAGATCGGCACATTGGGTAGCACAGATCGACCGACCTCGATTGATCTTCGGGCTGACCACGGTAGCGTATCTGTCACAGGGGGCGAACTCGGTACTTTCTCCAACCCATTTACTGGCTCGTTCAATGCCACGGGCGAGGAAGTCGAGCTGAATTTGTTCGGCGACTTGGCCGTAAGCAATGTCACGGCGACTGCTGGGCAGATTGTCTTGTCCTCTGAAATCAACGGGCGCATCAGCGCTCGTAGGTTGACGGCCTCCGGAGACGTCAGGATCACGCAGCGGGGACTGGGGTTCGGCGGAATAACGGCCGACACGATAAATGCAGGCGGAGCTGTCGTATTCAGTACGCCCGATTTCGTGAAGGTCACGTCCGATCTGATCGCTGGCTCCGGATTGACGGTCAGCGCCCCCTCCATCGACATCACCGCACAGGACGGCCTCAATGTGCTGCAGGCGGACGCGACCGCCGGCGACCTGAAGCTAACGACCGTTTCCGGCACACTTTCGGCCGGGAATTCGAGCGCGACCGGCGGCATCACGCTCATCAGCGGCGGCGATGTGATCGCGGACACGCTCGAAAGTGGCTACGGCACGGTCGTGTCCGGCGCGCAGGCCGTAACAATCGGCAGCATCGCCTCGGGCGGAGATGTCGCGCTCACGTCGAGCAACGGCAGCATCACGGTCTCGACTGACCTGAACGCGGCTGGCCCGGTCCATGCCAGCGGCCGGTCAGTCGATTTGACGGCGCAAGACAACCTCGCCCTGGCGGAAGGCAGCGCGACGGCGGGCGATCTCAGGCTCACCAGCGCGAATGGCGGCATTGCGATCGGCAATGCCTCTGCGACCGGCACCCTCACCGCAAACGCCGCCAATGGGCTGATCGCAGTCGACGGCGACGTCAGCGGCTCGACGGTCGCCCTCACCTCGCGCGACATCGCCATCGGCTCGGAAGCGCAGCTTGGCAGCAGCACGCAGACGACGGCGCTGACGCTGACCAGCACTGCCGACCGGCTGTTCGTCGGCGATGCGCCGGAAGGCAGCGGCTACCGGCTCGACAGCGACGAGCTGACGCGAATTGCAAGCGCGGGCAACATCACCATCGCGTCGGAGCCGGGTGGCGCCACTGGGGCTGCGTTCGACTTCACCGATCCGGCCGATGCGAACGTCGTGCTCGGCTCGCTGACGTTCGATGGCAGTCAGCTGGGCAGCAACGGCACGCTGCTGATCAGCTCGCCGCGCGCGATCGGCGTTGTCGGGAATATGGGTTTCAGGAACGTCCAATCCGGGCAGACCGTAACGCTGCGCTCCGCAAGCGACATTGCGCTGGCGGCCGAGAGTGGCCTCGTCACGCTGAAGGACGCCAGTGGCGGGCTGTCGGGCACGCTCCGGCTGGAGGCGCAGCAGGTGCAGGCGCTCTCGACGAAAGCGCGGAGCGAGATACCGGGCCTCGACCTGAACGCGGTCCGGCAGCGGCTCGGCACCAATGATCAGCTCGAAAACGACGGCGGCTATTTCCAGGCCGGGCAGATCGTGGTGCGGATCAGCCGCCTCGCCTTCATCCAGAACAGCGGCGCCAACAGCGACGATCCGAACGCGAAGCGCGGCTTCACCGCCAACAGCTTCCGCGTCGAGACGAGCGGCGAGCAGCCGGCGCAATTGGTGCTGAACGGGCGCGTCGGCAACGTCACCGGCGCGGGGCTGATCGATGCGGTCAACGTCAGCGGCAGCTTCGACACCGGATCGAGCTTCAATGGCTGCACGCCGGGAGCGCTCTGCGGAGCCGTGGCGCCGCCACCACCGCCGGGCCCCGGCCCCGAAATCTTCGCGCCGGTGCTGAGCGTCTCGCGCGACCAGATCGAGGACGACAAGAAGCAGGACGAAAAGGAAGAATCGCTCCAGGCCTCGCAAACGCGGCCCGACCCGCTGATCCAGATCCTGAACGTGCCGACGTCGCGCTTTGACCCGCTGATCGACCAGCCGGTGACCGGCGCCGGCAACGAAGACCTGTGGATGACGCCGATGTCGAGCCCGCAGGGGCAGTGACGGGCGGTTGACGGTTCGGGCGCCGGCGGGCCAAGGCGGCGCGCATGGTTCCGCTGCGCCTGTTCAACAGCCTCACCCGCTCGATCGAGACGTTCGAGCCCGTCCATCCGGGCGAGGCGCGCGTCTACACCTGCGGGCCGACCGTCTATAACTTCCAGCACGTCGGCAACATGCGCGCCTATGTGTTCGCCGACACGCTGGGACGCGTGCTGAGCTTCAAGGGCTATAAGCTCCACCACATCATCAACATCACCGACGTGGGGCACCTGACGTCCGACGCCGACGAGGGCGCGGACAAGATGGAAACGGCGGCCGCAAAGGCCGGCAAGTCGGCCTGGGACATCGCGAGGTTCTACACCGACGCCTATTGGCGCGACATCGAGCGGCTGAACATCCGCCAGCCGGCGACCTGGTCGATCGCGACCGAATATGTGCCCGCAATGATCGACTTCGCGAAATCGATTGAGGCGAATTGCTACCAGCTGCCGAGCGGCCTCTATTTCGACACCGCCACCGTGCCCGAATATGGCCGGCTCGCCCGCTCGAAGATCGACGAAGGCGAAAGCCGGATCGAGCCGGTCGAGGGCAAGCGCCACCCGACCGACTTCGCGATCTGGCGCGCGACGCCGCCCGGCGAGACCCGGCAGATGGAGTGGGATTCGCCCTGGGGCCGCGGCGCGCCCGGCTGGCACCTCGAATGCTCGGTGATGTCGGAGGCTTTGCTCGGCTTTCCGTTCGACATTCATACGGGCGGCATCGATCACCGCGAAATCCACCACCCGAACGAGATCGCCCAGAACCAGGCGCGCTGCCACTCTGCCGACAGCGGCGCGCGCATCTGGATGCACAACAACTTCCTGATCGACCGCGGCGGCAAGATGTCGAAGTCGAAAGGCGAGTTCCTGACCTTGCAGGCGCTGGTCGACCGCGGCTTCCACCCCCTCGCCTACCGGCTGATGTGCCTGCAGGCGCATTACCGCAGCGAGCTGGAGTTCACGTTCGAGAACCTGGCGGCGGCGTTCACGCGGCTGAAGCGGATGATTATGGCAGCGGAAAAGCTGCCCGATGCCGAGACGGCCGAGGTGACGGACAAGCGCATTGTTGCCGAGCTCGCGGCGTTCGACGAGGCTGTGTCGGACGATCTCAACACAGCCAAAGCGCTGACGCATTTCGAAACCGCGCTGACGACGAAAGGCTTCGACGCTGGCCAGCGTCGCGCAGCGCTGGCACAAATGGATGCAGTGCTGGGTTTGAAGGTGCTGGAGTTGTCGCGCGCGAAACTCCGCTTGCGACCGGCCGACACGGCGATGGACGAGCCTGCGATCGAAACGCGCCTGTTGCAGCGCAAGGAAGCGCGCGCCGCGAAGGACTTCGCCACCTCCGACCGCATCCGCGACGAGCTCGCGGCCGCGGGCGTCGAGGTGATGGACGGCGACCCGCTGGGGTGGGACTGGAAGCTAGCCTGTTAGCACCCCTGCGAAAGCAGGGGTCCACGAACCCCGCTGGACCCCTGCATTCGCAGGGGTACAAGGACGCATGATCCTCGTCCTCCCTGCTCCCGCCCGGCCGCTGCTTGAGCCGCATCTTCCTGATGGCATGGAAACCCGCTGGTTCGCGTCGGCGGAGGATGCCTGTGCGATGGCGCCGGGCGCGGAGGTCGGCTGGCTCGACATGTACGAGGCCAGCGACATGGTGGCGGCGCTGGAGCGCGCCGACGCGCTCAAATGGCTCAACACGATCTATGCCGGGATCGACTGGATGCCCAAGGGCAAGCTGGCGCACCGAGGAGTCACCGTCACGAATGGCGCCGGCATCAACGCGATCACGATCGCCGAATATGTCGTGATGGGCATGCTGACCATCGCGAAGGGCTATCGCGAGGTCGTTCGCGCGCAGGACCGGCATGAATGGCTGCGCTCGCCGCCGGGGCGGCTGGAGCTTGCCGGGACCAGGGCGCTGGTGCTCGGCGGCGGCGCGATCGGGTCGCTCGTGCAAACGCGCCTGGCGGCCTTTGACGTTGGCGTCGCGATCGTCCGCCGCCGACCTGGAGCCGGTGAGCTTGGTCCCGACGAATGGCGCGACAGGCTGGCCGAATTCGACTGGGTCATTCTCGCCGTGCCGGCGACTGACGAGACCTGGCACATGATCGGCGCAGCCGAGCTCGACGCGATGAAGCCCGACGCCGTGCTGATCAACATCGCGCGCGGCAGCGTCGTCGACCAGGACGCGCTCGTGAGCGCCCTTGCAGCCAACCGGATCGGCGCCGCTTTCCTGGACGTCACCACGCCCGAACCGCTTCCGTCCGACCATCCTTTGTGGGCACTGCCCAATGCCCATGTCACGATGCACCTGTCCGGCCAGTCGCAAAGCAAGATGTTCCAGCGCGGCGCCAGGCTGTTCCTCGACAATCTCGCCCGCTACCGGGCCGGCGAGCCGCTGATCAACGCGGTGGACCTCGATCTGGGCTACTAACTCGTCCGTTCGTTTCGAGCGAAGTCGAGAAACGGCAGCTCCGCGCAGGGGCTTCTCGACTACGCTCGAAGCAAACGGGGTCAGGTGGCACTGCCCCTAGCCACCCCGCCCCCGAAACGATAAGCCATCGCAGCGGAACGGGAATCGGCAAAGCCGGTGTCGTCCGCCGGGCGCGTTTCGATCGGCAGCCGGCAACGGGGGGATTTCAATGACCAAGGCTTCGGACCTCTTCATCCAGTGTCTGGAAGAGGAAGGCGTCGAATATATCTTCGGCGTGCCCGGCGAAGAGAATCTCGACATGCTGGACAGCCTGTCACGCTCCAAGCAGATCAAGCTGATCCTGACCCGGCACGAACAGGGCGCCGGCTTCATGGCGGCGACCTATGGCCGCCACACCGGCAAGACCGGCGTGTGCATGGCGACGCTCGGCCCCGGCGCCACCAACTTCGTCACCGCGGCGGCCTATGCGCAGCTGGGCGGCATGCCGATCCTGATGGTCACGGGCCAGAAACCGATCAAGAAATCGAAACAGGGCCGGTTCCAGATCCTCGACGTCGTCGACATGATGCGGCCGATCACCAAATACACGCACCAGCTCGCCAGCGCCGACAATATTCCGAGCCGCATCCGCGAGGCGATCCGCCTGGCCGAGGAAGAAAAGCCCGGCGCGACGCACCTCGAATTCCCTGAGGATGTGGCGGACGAGCACACCGATTCCACCCCGATCAAGCCCAGCCTCCACCGCCGCCCGCTCGCGGAAGCGAAGGCGGTCCGCGCGGCGGTCAAGAAGCTGGAGGACGCGAAGTCCCCGATCCTCGTCATCGGCGCCGGCGCCAACCGCAAGGTGACGGGCCGGATGCTGCTGAAGCTGGTCGAAAAGACCGGCATCCCGTTCGTCACCACCCAGCTCGGCAAGGGCGTGATCGACGAGACGCACCCGCGCTTCGTCGGCTGCGCGGCGCTGTCGGCGGGCGATTATGTCCACCGCGCGATCGAAGCGGCCGACGTGATCGTCAATGTCGGCCACGACGTGATCGAAAAGCCGCCCTTCTTCATGAAGCGCGGTGGCGCCGAGGTGATCCACATCTCGGCGCGTTCGGCCGAAGTGGACCCGGTCTATTTCCCGCAGATCGAAGTGATCGGCGACATCGGCAACGCGATCTGGCAGATCGTCGAGGACATCGTGCCGTCGGGCCGGTGGAATTTCGACGACATGCTGCGCTTCCGCAAGGCAGAGGTGGAGCACACCGAGAGCCTGGACGGCGACGATCGCTTTCCGATCTTCCCGCCTTATCTGGTGCGGAAGATCCGCGAGGCGATGCCGGCCGATGGCATCATCTGCCTCGACAACGGCGTCTACAAAATCTGGTTCGCCCGCAATTACCCGGCGCGTCAGCAGAACACGGTGCTGCTCGACAATGCGCTGGCGACGATGGGCGCCGGCCTGCCCTCCGCGATGGCTTCGGCGATGGTCTATCCCGACCGCAAGGTGATGGCGATCTGCGGCGACGGCGGCTTCATGATGAACAGCCAGGAAATGGAGACCGCCGTTCGCCTCGGCCTCAACATCACTGTGCTGATCCTGAACGACAGCAGCTACGGCATGATCCGCTGGAAGCAGGCGAATATGGGCTTCAAGGATTGGGGCCTGACCTACGGCAACCCCGATTTCGTCAAATACGCCGAAAGCTACGGCGCCAAGGGCCACCGCGTGACCAGCGCCGAGATGCTGCCCGGCCTGCTGAAGGAATGCCTCGACACGCCCGGCGTGCACCTGATCGACTGCCCGGTCGATTACAGCGAGAACGACAAGATCCTGAACCACGACATCAAACAGCTGTCCAAGGCGTTGTGACAGCGGAATAAGAACCCCGTTCGTTTCGAGCGAGGTCGAGAAACGGCTGGCTCCGCGCCCGCGCTTCTCGACTTTGCTCGAAGCGAACGGAGTCGGTTACGTCAGGTGAGAACATGACCAAGCTGAAAGATACATATCCCCTCTACCTCGCGAACGAAGCCTGGGCCGGGAACGCCGACCTGGAGGTCACCGACAAATACTCGGGCGACGTCGCTTTCCGCGTGGCGCTGGCGCGGCCGGAGCAGATCGAGGCGGGGATCGCGGCTGCGGTGAAAGCCGCCGAGCCGATGGCGCGGATGGCAGCGTACGAACGGCAGGACGTGCTCAACCACTGCGTCACGCGGTTCAAGGAGCGGTTCGACGAGCTGGCCTATGCGCTGTGCGTCGAGGCGGGCAAGCCGATCAAGGATGCCGAGGGCGAAGCGACCCGCCTGATCGACACCTTCCGCATCGCCGCGGAGGAAGCCGTGCGGATGACCGGCGAAGTCCAGCCGCTCGACATCAGCCCTCGCGCGCGCGGCTATCAGGGCATCTGGAAGCGCGTGCCGATCGGGCCGTGCAGCTTCATCTCGCCGTTCAACTTCCCGCTCAACCTCGCCGCACACAAGGTCGCGCCGGCGATCGCGGTCGGCTGCCCGTTCGTGATGAAGCCGGCCAGCCGCACGCCCTTGGGCGCGCTCATCATGGGCGAGGTGCTGGCCGAGACCGATTTGCCCAAGGGAGCTTTCTCGATCCTCCCCGCGCACCGTGAGGGGGCCGATCTGTTCACCACCGACGATCGCCTCAAGCTGCTGAGCTTCACCGGCTCGCCCGGCGTCGGCTGGGAGCTGAAAGCCAAGGCCGGCAAGAAGAAAGTGGTGCTGGAACTGGGCGGCAACGCGGCTGTGGTGATCGACCGCGACGCCGACCTGGACGACGCGGTCGAGCGCACCGTGTTCGGCGCCTTCTACCAGTCCGGCCAGAGCTGCATCGGCGTACAGCGGATCGTCGTGCATGACGATGTCTACGACGCGTTCCGGGACAAGCTCGTCGCCAAGACGAAAACGCTGGTCGCC
>NZ_DASTXI010000148.1:0-3335 GCF_035758555.1 Sphingomonas sp.
GCCGCCCGGCCCGCGTGACCGCGCTGACGGTGCCGCCGCAATGCTCGGTTACCAGCCAGGTCGCGATCGCCAGCCCCTCGTCGAGGAAGGCCGGATCGACGCCGCGCTCGAAGCGCTGGCGGGCGTCGCTGGTGAGCCCCAATTTCTGGCCGGTGCGGGCGATATGCTGAGGCGTGAAATAGGCGCACTCGATCAGCACGTCGGCGGTGCTCTCGGACACGCCCGAATGCTCCCCGCCCATGATGCCGCCGATGTCGTGGACCGCCGCGTCGTCGGCGATCACCGTCATCGTCTCGTCGAGCGTGTAGGTCTTGCCGTTCAGCGCCAGCACCTGCTCGCCATCCCGCGCGCGGCGCGCGACAAGCGGCCCGGTCAGCTTGGCGCGGTCATAAACGTGCAGCGGTCGGCCGAGATCGATCGAGACGAAGTTGGTGATGTCGACCAGCACGGAAATCGGCTTCTGCCCGATCGCGTTCAGCTTCTGCTGCATCCATTTCGGCGACGCACCGTTCGTCACGCCGGAGACCGCCTGGGCATAGAAGGCCGGACAGCCTTCCGGATCGTCGGTCCGCACCGCCGGCGCGGGCTCGCTGCCTTCGACCGGCTCCAGCGACCCCATGCGATAGACGTCGCCGAGCGGATTCAGCGTGCCCAGTCCCGCCGCCGCCAGATCGCGCGCGATGCCGCGCACGCCCATGCAGTCCTGCCGGTTGGGCGTGATCGCCACGTCGATCACCGGATCGTTCAGCCCCGCCCATTCGGCGAAGCTCGATCCCACCGGCGCATCGGCGGCCAGCTCGATGATGCCGTCATGCTCGTCGCCCAGCTCCAGCTCGCGCACCGAGCACATCATGCCGCGGCTTTCGACGCCGCGGATCGCCGCGACCTTCAGCGTGATGTCGCTGCCCGGCACATAGGCGCCCGGCGCGCCGAACACGCCGAGCAGCCCCGCGCGGGCATTGGGCGCGCCGCAGACGACCTGCACGGGCCCTTCGCCGGCATCGACCGACAGAACCTGCAATTTGTCGGCCTGCGGGTGGCGCTCCGCGGTCAGGACCTTGGCGATGCGGAACGGCGCAAGCTTCTCCGCCGGGTTCTCGACGCCTTCGACTTCCAGTCCGATGCGCGTCAGCGTCTCGACGATCTGGTCGAGCGTGGCCTCGGTCTGGAGATGTTCCTTCAGCCAGGAAAGGGTGAACTTCATGCGCCCACTCCTCCGCTGAGCGTAGGCACATCCAGCGCCGAAAACCCGTAATGCCGCAGCCAGCGCAGGTCGCCGTCGAAGAAGGCGCGCAAATCGTCCATTCCGTATTTGAGCATCGCGAGGCGGTCGACGCCGACGCCGAACGCGAAGCCGCTATAGTCGTCCGGATCGAGCCCGCAGGCGCGGATCACGCGCGGGTGGACCATGCCGGACCCGAGCAGCTCCATCCAGCCCTCGCTGCCGCCCAGGATGCGGCGCCCGTTGGTCCAGGTGAATCCCACGTCCACTTCGGCCGACGGCTCGGTGAAGGGGAAATAGCTGGGGCGCAGGCGCAGCACGATGTCGTCGCGCTCGAAGAACGCCTTCAGGAACGTTTCCAGCGTCCATTTGAGATGGCCCAGATGGATGCCGCGATCGATCACCAGTCCCTCGATCTGGTGGAACATCGGCGTGTGCGTCGCGTCGCTGTCGGAGCGATAGACGCGGCCCGGCGCGATGATCCGGATCGGCGGCTGCTGGCTCTGCATCGTCCGGATCTGCACGGGAGAGGTGTGCGTGCGCAGCAGCATCGACTTCCCGTCCCGGGCCATCTGGTCGGGAAAGTAGAAAGTGTCGTGCATCGCCCTCGCCGGATGCGTCTCCGGGATGTTGAGCGCGGTGAAATTATGCCAGTCGTCCTCGATCTCGGGACCGGTCGCCACCGCGAAGCCCATATCGGCAAAGATCTCGGCGAGCTCGTCCATCACCTGGCTGACCGGATGCACCGATCCGCGCGGAGTCTCGGGCGCGGGCAGGCTCAGGTCGATTCGCTCCGACGGGAGCCGCGCTTCCAGCGCTGCACCTTCCAGCGCCGCCTTGCGCGCAGCGATCGCGGTCGAGACGGCTTCGCGCAGGCCGTTGATCCGCGGCCCTTCGGTCTGGCGCTGCTCGTGGGTCATGCCGCCCAGCGTCTTCAGCAGCGCCGTCACCTGCCCCTGCTTGCCCAGCAGGCGGACGCGCTCGGTCTCCAGCGCCTCCAGCGTCGCCGCGGCGCCGATCGCGTCCAGCGCTTCGGCCTTGATTTGATCCGTGTCCATCGCGCGTCCCCAAAGCAAATGGGAACCGGCGGCGCAAGCAATGCGTCTCGCGGCTTGCTGTTTGCTGACGAACCGATTCGGGGCCGGTTCAGAGCGAATCGCGCAGAAAAGACCCGTCCAATAAGGAGGACAGTTATGCGTAAGCTTATCATCTCTGCCCTGATGGCCGCCACGATCCTGCCGACCGGCACGGCTTTCGCCCAGTCGCCGCGCGAAATCCGCAAGGATCAGCGCGACATCCGCCAGGAAAAGCAGGAACTCCGCGACGCGCGTCGCTACGGCGACCGCCGCGACGTGCGCGAGCAGCGCCGCGATGTCCGCGAGGCTCGGCGCGAGTTGCGCGAAGACTGGCGCGACTATCGCCGCGACCATCGCGCCGTCTACACCTTGCCGCGCTATTACGCGCCGCGCGGCCATGCCTACCGCCCGGTCCGCGTCGGCGTGGCGATCGCGCCGGCGTTCTACACCCAGCGCTACTGGATCGCCGATCCGTATCGCTATCGCCTGCCGCGGCCGGCCGCCAACCAGCGCTGGATCCGCTACGGCAACGACGTGCTGCTGATCAACGCGCGCAACGGCCGCGTGATTCAGGTCATCAACGGCTTCTTCTACTAAGGAGCATCCGCGGCCCGGGGGCTTTCTCCCGGGCCGCTTTTGCCTCTTTTCGTTTCCCGGACGGCTGTTCTATAGGCGCAACACAGCTCTCATCCGGAGATTTCGATGCGCCTTGCTCTTCTGCTCGCTTCCGTCGCCCTTGCCCTCCCGGCCGTTGCGGCGGCCCAGCCGGCGGCATCCGCCCAGCCTGTGGCCGATTACAACGCGCAGCTGCTGAAGCTCTTTCACGACAGCGACGAAGCGCAGCTGAAGCTCAATCCGCTGTCGGCGATCTTCCGCGGCGACATGCGCTATGCCGATCGCCTCGGCGACTATGGCAGCGACGCCTATTACAATGCCTCGCGCGCCGCCGCCGAAAGCGACTTGAAGAACCTGCACGCGATCCTGCGCGACAAGCTGACGCCGACCAACCAGATCGCTTACGATGTATTCGAATGGCA
>NZ_DASTXI010000151.1:0-2581 GCF_035758555.1 Sphingomonas sp.
ACCGTCGCCTGGTTCGACGGCTGGGGCGGCAGCGGCGGCCAGGTGCGCATCGACTATCGCCCGGTGCACGAATTCACGCTCACCGACGACATCGGGTACATCAAGCCGAAGAAGCGGGTTTACTAGCCTGGTGCTGATCCGCGAGGCGATACCGGCCGACGCGGATGCAATGAGCGATGTTCTCCAGGAGCTGATCGCCGCTGGAAAGCGAACCAGGGACGCCGACGCGGATTTCGTTCTGTCGCATTACCTCGGACATCCGCACCGGCTGCATTGCTTCGTGGCGGTGGACGACGGTGGAAGAATCCTCGGCTTTCAGTCCCTGAAGCGCGCGCACGAAGGCAATCCCTACGGCACGCCCATTGGCTGGGGCATCATCGGCACGCATGTGCGGCCGTCGGCGGCGCGCACCGGCGTCGGTTCGCGCCTGTTCGAGGCGACCCTCGACAGCGCCCGCGATGCCGGGCTTCGCGCGATCGAGGCGTATATCGGCGCGGAAAACGCCGCCGCGCTTGCTTATTACGAGGCGCTCGGATTCGAGACTTGCCGCCGCCCGGACGGCGCGATCTGCAAGGCGTATCGGCTGTCGTAAAGCTCCTGACGATTAGTCGGCCCGACTCGCGCCAACCCGCGATTTGTCGTAAAAGCCGACCATCGGGGCAGCTCCAATGACTGCAATGATCTCTCACAGGCACAGGTATTTGATCGCCCTCGCCGGCTGTCTTTGCGTCGCGGGCGGGCTTTATGGCGTTGCCACATATTATCCGGTGCTCGGGCCGGTGGCGGGCGCGATCGCTCCGCAGCTGTACGTCGATTCCTTCTCCGGTGCCGAAGTCCCGCCGCGCGGCCGGTTCGTCCTGGTCGATGCCGCCTCCGCACGGCTGTACATGATCGAGGACGGCCGGGTTCAGGATTCGATGAAGGTGATCGTCGGGAAGCCCGACACGCCGACGCCGGAACTGAAGGACGTCATCAATTACGAGACGTTGAATCCCTATTGGCACGTGACTCCCGATCTCACTCGGACGCTCATCGCGCCGAACGTGCTGAAGCTGGGGCCGTCGTATCTGAGCGAGCGAGGCTATCAGGTCGTCACCGCCTTCGCGCCTGGAGCTCGCATCATTCCGGCCGAGAGCGTCGACTGGAACGCCGTCGCGGCGGGCACCGCGCAGGTCCACGTTCGCCAGCTGCCCGGCCCCGCCAATTCGCTCGGCCGCTTCAAGTTCGACCTGCCGGACGGCGACGGGATCTATCTTCACGACACGCCCAAGAAGGAGCTGTTCGCGCAGGACGACCGAAGCCTCAGCCACGGCTGCGTGCGACTCGAGGACGCGGAGAAGCTGGCGCGCTGGCTCCTCGGCAAGGACCCGCCCGCGAGCTCGGTCCCGGAGGAGAATGTCCTTCTCCCCAAGCCCGTGCCGATCACGATCAGCTATTTGGATAACCGCAGCCAGATGCAGCTCGCGGCGCTGCGTTGACTTCAGATGATCTGCAGCTCCGCCGCGTAGCGCTTCGCCTTCTCCGCATAATGCGCGGCTGAGGCGCGGAGGAGCTGGCGCTCTTCGTCGGTGATCTGCCGGACCATACGTGCGGGCGTGCCGACGATCAGGCTGCCGCTCTCGAATCGCTTGCCTTCGGTGACCAGCGCGCCGGCGCCGACGATGCATTCTGTCTCTATCAAGGCGCCGTTGAGGATTCGCGCGCCCATGCCGATCAGGCAGTCGTCGGCGATCGTGCAGCCGTGGAGGATCGCCTGGTGGCCGACGGTCACCCGGGCGCCGATGGCCAGCGGAAAATCCGCGTCGCTGTGGCCGATCGACCCGTCCTGGAAGTTGGTCTCCGGCCCAAGGATCAGCGGCGTGTTGTCGCCGCGGAGGACTGCGCCGAACCAGACGCTCGCGCGCGCTCCGAGGCGCACGTCGCCGATGAGGTCGGCCGAGGGCGCCGCCCACGCGTTCTCGCCGAGCTGCGGCTCGACCCGGTTGATCGCGTAAAGCGGCATGCTAGCCCCCTTCAGTCCGGTCCAACGTCCAGCAGCCCCACCTCGCCCTGGTACTTCTCGGGGTGCGGCCGAACGAAGACCCTGAATAGGTCGGGGTGCTTCTTGCGCAACTCGGTCTCGAGGTGGCCGATCAGTTTCTCGATGTCGGGCGTCCGCAAATTGTCCGCGAACTCGACCCCGACATTGGCGATCACCTGGTCGGGGCTCAGCTGGCTCGTCAGGATCCCCGACACGCTGAGCACTCCCGGCTCCTTCCGGGCGATCTCCCGGATCGACTTGCTGAGCTCCGGCCGCGCCCGCTCGCCGATCAGCAGGTCCTTGCTTTCGCGCGCGAGGAGCACCGCGACCCCGGCGAGGACGAGGCCGATGCAGATGGATCAGGCGCCGTCTATCCACGGAGCGTCGAAGTGCAGACTGAGGGCGGTGGCGATCGCCGCTATGACGAGGCCGGTCAGCGCCGCGCTGTCCTCGAACAGGACCATGAAGCTCGGCGGATCCTTGCTCGCATGTACGGCGTCGAGGATCGAGCGGCTGCCGCGCACGCGCTGGAAGGCGCTCCAGCCGAAATACCAGCTGATC
>NZ_DASTXI010000160.1:0-7011 GCF_035758555.1 Sphingomonas sp.
TGGTCGGGGAGAGAGGATTCGAACCTCCGGCCCCTGCCTCCCGAAGACAGTGCTCTACCAGGCTGAGCTACTCCCCGACCGGGACCGGGCAGCCGAAGCGGCCCGCGGAGGCAAGACGTGCGCCCATAGCGGGGGGCGGAGCGGCTTTCAAGCGCGGTGTTGGCGCAAATTTCGGCGCGCGCGGCGCGGCACCGCGCACGCCCTCATGCGTTAAGAACGACTCGCAGCTGGTGGTGCAGGTGAAATGGAAGAGGCGGAGCGTATCGTCGCCATCGGGCTGCTGACCGAGCAGGATCTGGATATTCTCGGCACCGGCTTTCGCCGCGCATTCCGGGTCGACGACACGCCGTGCTTCGACGAGCTGCTCGAGCAGATCGACGCAGCGGAAAGGCGCGCTGAGGAAATGCGGGCGGGCAACTAGCGGGCGCTCAAAGTTTTCTCCCGATCAGCTCCTTCATGATCTCGTTGGTGCCGCCATAGATGCGGCTCACGCGTGCGCCGCGCCAGGCGCGGGCGATCGGGTATTCGTTCATGTACCCGGCGCCGCCATGGAGCTGGAGGCATTTGTCCATCACTTCCCATTGCAGCTCCGTGTGCCAGAGCTTGGCGGCGGCGCCTTCCTCCGGCGTCAGCTCGCGGCGAAGGTGCCTCGCCAGCGCCCAGTCGAGATGCGCCCAGCCGACCTGCAGCTTCGCCTTCAGGTCGGCGAGCGTGAAGCGGGTGTTCTGGAAATCAAACACGGTCTTGCCGAACGCCTTCCTGTCGCGGGTGAAGGCGACGGTGTCGTCGAACGCGCGCTGGGCCGAGGCCTGGGCGCCGATCGCGATGGCGAGCCGCTCCTGCGGCAGCTCCGACATCAGATAGATGAAGCCCTTGCCTTCCTCGCCGAGACAATTGGTCATCGGCACGCGCACGTCCTCGAAGAACAGCTCCGACGTGTCGGCGGCGTCCTGGCCGATCTTGTCGAGGTTGCGGCCGCGCTTGAATCCGTCGCGGGTCGCCTCGACCAGGATGATCGAGACGCCCTTCCAGGCGGGCTCCACTTCCGTGTCGGTTTTCGCGCAGACCAGCACCAGGTCGGCATTCTGGCCGTTGGTGATGTAGGTCTTTGAGCCGTTGATGACGTAGTGGTTGCCGTCCTTCTTCGCGGTGGTGCGGATGCCCTGCAGGTCGGAGCCGGTGCCGGGCTCCGTCATCGCGATGGCGGTGACGACCTCGCCCGAGACCATCCTGGGCAGCCATTCGCGTTTCTGCTCTTCCGAGCCGTAGGAGACGAGATAGTTGACGACGATGTCGGACTGGAGGCTGAAGCCCAGCGGCGTGCCGGCGTAGCTCACTTCCTCGTCGATGATCGCGTTGTAGCCGAAATCGAGGCCGAGTCCGCCATATTCCTCCGGCACGGTGGGGCACAGCATGCCGATCTCGCCGCCCTTCACCCAGATGTCCTTGTCGACAATGCCCTGTTCGTCCCAGCGGGCGATGTGCGGCACCGCTTCCTTCTGCAGCCACGCGCGCACCGTCTGGCGGAATGCCTCATGCTCGGGCGTGTAGACGGTGCGGTTGTGAGTATCGAGCATGCGGGTCTCTCCTGTTTGAGGCAGGAGAGACGGAGTTTACGTTTCCGTCAAGGGGAGGTGCGCCCCTCGACTTCGTTCGGGACGGGCGGCATGGATGGGCCATGGGCCCGGAGCTGATCCTCGACGCACGCGCGGAACTCGGCGAGGGGCCGCGCTGGCATGCGGGCGAGCGGCGGCTTTACTGGGTCGATATCGCGCGCTGCGAGCTGCACCGGTTCGATCCGGCGACCGGCGCGGACGAGAAGCGCGTGTTCGAGCAGCCGGTCGGGTGCTTCGCTTTCCGCAAGACCGGCGGGCTGCTGCTGGCGATGAAGGACGGATTCGCGACGATCGACGATTGGGACGCGGAGCCGGCGCCGTTCGGCGAGGCGGTGCTGAAGGACAGGGCCGATTACCGCTTCAACGACGGGCGCACCGACCCGTGGGGGCGATTCTGGGTGGGAAGCGTCGACACCGCCAAGCAGACCGGCGAGGCGGCATTGTACCGGCTCGACCCGGACGGACGGGTGACCTGGATCGAGGGCGAGATGCTGACCTGCAACGGCGCCGCGTTCAGCGCCGACGGCGGCCGCTTCACCCACGCCAACACGCCCAGCCACGCGCTGCGCATCTACGATGTCATCGACCGCAAGCTGACCAACCGCCGCACCTTCCACCAATGGCCGGTCGGCGAGGGGCGCCCGGACGGCGGATCGTTCGACGAGGCAGGCTTTTACTGGACGGCGCTGTTCGACGGCGGCCGGATCGTCCGGCTGTCGGGCGAAGGCGACGTGGTCGAGGAAATCGCGCTGCCCGTCTCGCGTCCGACAATGATCGTGTTCGGCGGCGAGGACCGGCGCACGGCGTACGTCACCAGCGCGCGGGCGGAAGGCGAACGCCAGTCGGGCGGGATCTTCAGCTTTGCGGTGGATGCGCCCGGCGTGCCAGAATGGCCGTTCGGCTGATCATCAGCCATTTGAGGTCGCCCGTAGCCGCGAATGCGGCATCGCAGGCATCGGCCATCGTATCGACGCACTTGGCGAGCACGCGGCCGCGCAGCATCCAGTCGAGCGTCTCGACGCCGCAGGCGATGAAATCGTCGCGGCCGAGCGTGCGGCCGGCGCGAAGCAGCGCTTCGGGCAGGCGGCACGCATCTTCCTCGAACACGATCTCGAACCAGGCCCAGTCGGGCCGGCGCAGCGGATCGAGCAGCTGGACCAATTGCTCGCCCCCTCGTTCCAGCAGTGCCCGCGCGCTCCTGAGCTCCGGCTGGCTTCGAAGTTTGTCGGCCGCGCGCAGCATCACCGCGACGAGATCGCGCGGCGTCGACGGGGCTGGCTTGGGAGTCGTTGAGGGGGTGGTGGCGGGGATTGTTTCGGCTGTGGCCAAGCTGAACATGAGATTAAAACGCAAGTAGAAGCTGCTTGGTTGCATCGCGATTGTGCGGCGCAGCACATCGGGCGCTCGCAACAGGCTTTGAAATTTTATAACAAGCACGCCAAAGGGCCACGCGCCCCGCGATTCCCGTGGAGAGAGGATGTCCACCCGCCCCAATCTGCCGCCCTTGAGGCTGCATGTGCCGGAGCCGAAATTCCGGCCCGGCGACGAAGCCGAATTCAGCGATGTGCCCATTCCTGCTGCCGGCGCGACGCCGCGTCCGGCGGTCGAGGCCGCGCCCGCTGCGTTCCACGACCTCGCCTATGACCTGGTCCGGGTGCTCGACGAAGACGGCTGCGCCGTCGGGCCGTGGGACCCGAAGCTGTCCCCCGACACGCTGCGCGGCATCCTGCGCGCGATGGCGAAGACGCGCGCGTTCGACGAGCGGATGTACCGCGCCCAGCGCCAGGGCAAGACCAGCTTCTACATGAAGTGCACCGGCGAGGAGGCGATCGCCTGCGCGCAGGCCTATGCCCTCCACCGCGACGATATGTGCTTTCCCAGCTATCGCCAGCAGGGGCTGCTGATCGCACGCGACTGGCCGCTTATCGACATGATGAACCAGATCTACTCCAACAAGGGGGATCGGCTGGGCGGCAAGCAGCTGCCGATCATGTACTCGACGCGGGAAGGCAGCTTCTTTTCGATCTCCGGCAACCTCGCGACCCAGCTGCCCCAGGCGGTCGGCTGGGCGATGGCATCGGCGATCAAGGGCGACACGCGCATTGCCGCGACATGGTGCGGCGAGGGATCGACCGCGGAAGGCGATTTCCATTCCGCCTGCACCTTCGCTTCCGTCTACCGCGCGCCGGTGATCCTGAACGTCGTCAACAACCAGTGGGCGATCTCCAGCTTCTCCGGCTTTGCGGGCGCGGAGGCGACGACCTTCGCCGCGCGCGCGATCGGCTATGGCATCGCCGGGCTGCGGGTGGACGGTAACGACGCGCTGGCCGTCTATGCGGCAACCGAATGGGCGGCGGAGCGCGCGCGCACCAATCAGGGCCCGACGCTGATCGAGTTCTTCACTTACCGTGCCGAGGGTCATTCGACCTCCGACGATCCCAGCGCGTATCGCTCCGCCCAGGAGCGCGAGAAATGGCCGCTGGGCGATCCTATCAGCCGGCTGAAGCAGCACCTGATCGGACAAGGCGAATGGGACGAGGAGCGTCACGCCGCAATGGACCTCGAGGTCGCTAACGAAGTGAAAGCCGCGCAGAAGGAGGCCGAGAAGAACGGCATCCTGGGCCACGGCATGCACCAGCCGATGTCGACCATGTTCTACGACGTGTTCGAGACATTGCCCTGGCATCTGGAGGAGCAGCGACAGGAAATGCTGGCCGAAGCGCGCGCGGCAGGAATCGAGACGAGCTGATGGCCCGCATGAACATGATCCAGGCGATCAACTCGGCACTCGACGTGCTGATGGATCGCGATCCCGACATCGTCGTGATGGGCGAGGATGTCGGCTATTTCGGCGGCGTGTTCCGCGCGACCGCGGGGCTGCAGGCCAAATACGGCAAGACGCGGGTGTTCGACACGCCCATCAGCGAGCTCGGCATCATCGGCGTCGCGGTCGGCATGGGCGCCTATGGCCTGAGGCCCGTGCCCGAAATCCAGTTCGCCGACTATATCTACCCGGCGCTGGACCAGCTCGTCTCCGAAGCGGCACGCCTGCGCTATCGCTCGGCCGGCGAGTTCACCGCGCCGATCACGGTGCGCTCGCCGTTCGGCGGCGGCATCTTCGGCGGCCAGACGCACAGCCAGAGCCCGGAAGGCATCTTCACCCACGTCTCGGGCCTGAAGACGGTGATCCCGTCGACGCCCTATGACGCGAAGGGCCTGCTGATCGCCGCGATCGAGGACAATGACCCGGTCATCTTCTTCGAGCCCAAGCGCATCTATAACGGCCCGTTCAGCGGCCATTACGATCGCCCGGCAAAGAACTGGTCGCAGCATCCGGACGGCGAAGTGCCGGAGGACTATTACCGGATCGAGCTCGGCAAGGCGCGCGTCGTCCGGCCGGGCGCGGACCTGACGATCCTGGCTTACGGCACGATGGTCCATGTCGCGGCCGGTGTGATCGAGGAGCAGGGCATCGACGCCGAGCTGATCGACCTGCGCACGCTGCTGCCGCTCGACATCGAGACGATCGAAGCTTCGGCGAAAAAGACCGGCCGCTGCATGGTCATCCACGAAGCGACCCGCACCTCCGGCTTCGGCGCCGAGCTAAGCGCGCTGGTGCAGGAACGCTGCTTCTATCACCTCGAAGCGCCGGTCGAGCGCGTGACCGGCTACGACACGCCTTATCCGCACAGCCTCGAATGGGCTTATTTCCCCGGCCCTGTCCGCATCGGCGAGGCGATCAAGAAGATCATGAAGGACTGACGAGATGGGCCTTTTCACTTTCCGGCTGCCGGATATCGGCGAAGGCATTGCCGAGGCCGAGATCGTCGCCTGGCACGTCAAGGTCGGCGACCGGGTCGAGGAAGACGGCAAGCTCGCCGACTTGATGACCGACAAGGCGACCGTCGAGATGGAATCACCGGTTGCCGGCGTGGTCCGCGAAGTTGCGGGCGAGGTCGGCGACACGATCGCGATCGGCTCGGCACTGGCGGTCATCGAGACCGAGGGCGAAGCGGAAGACGCGGGCGACGTCGCCGCGCCCGTTGCGAGCGAGACCGCGACCGAGCCGATGCCGCGGGTCGAGCCGAGTGCTGCCGCTCCGGCCCCTATCCCGCTCGTGCCGAGCGAAGTCGAGGCGCGTGCCAAAGAAGAAGTTCCGGGGCCGGAGCAGCGCCCCTCGACTTCGCTCGGGACGAGCGAGCCGGTTGCGCACGCCCAGATTCTCGCCTCCCCCGCTGTCCGCGCCCGCGCGAAGGAGCTCGGCATCGACCTCGCCAGCGTGCAGCCATCGCAGGAAGGCCGCGTCCGCCACGCCGATCTCGATGCATTCCTCACCTACAATGCCGGCCAAGGCTATGGCCGCCCGGCCGCACCGCGCCAGGACGAGCAGGTGAAGGTGATCGGCATGCGCCGGCGCATCGCCGAGAACATGGCGGCATCGAAGCGGAATATCCCGCATTTCACTTATGTCGACGAGATCGACGTCACCGACCTCGAAGATATGCGCGCCGACCTGAACGCCAATCGCGGCGAGCGACCGAAGCTCACCATGCTGCCGCTGCTGATCGTCGCGATCTGCAAGACGCTGCCGGACTTCCCGATGCTCAACGCGCGCTACGACGACGAAGCGGGCGTGGTGACGCGGTTCGGCGCGGTCCATCTCGGCATGGCGACCCAGACTGATGCGGGGCTGATGGTCCCGGTGATCCGCGACGCCCAGGCGAAGAATGTGTGGCAGCTGGCGCGCGAGATTAGCCGCCTCGCCGAGGCGGCGCGGACCGGCAAGGCCAAGTCGGAGGAGCTGTCGGGCTCGACTCTCACCGTCACGTCGCTGGGACCGCTGGGTGGCATCGCGACCACGCCGGTGATCAACCGCCCCGAAGTCGCGATCATCGGGCCGAACAAGATCGTCGAGCGGCCGGTCTTCGACGGCGACGACATCCGCCGCGCCAAGCTGATGAACCTGTCGATCAGCTGCGACCACCGCGTCGTCGACGGCTGGGATGCCGCGAGCTACGTCCAGGCGCTGAAAAAGCTGCTGGAAACCCCGGTCCTGCTGTTCGCGGACTGAGGCTTGATCCTCGTCTATAGGGGAGGATTGAGCAGCTGCAGAAACCGCACCGCCGCGTCCCACTCGCGGCGGCGTGCCTCACGGGCGGAGGTGGCGAGCGCATCAGCACCCCACAGCTCTTCCTGCCACAGCTCGTCGAGATTGACCGCGTCCCATATCTGATCGGCGTCAAACGCCCGTTCGACCAGCGCCAGACCGGCTCGCCTTCGGCGAAGCGCTCGCGAAATATGGCGAGAGCGATCTGCTCGCCTATCGCGCCGAAAACCCGCCCGAGCTGACCGCCCGCCAGGCGGAGCAATGGGGCCCGCTGCTCGCCTGGGTCCA
>NZ_DASTXI010000197.1:0-32787 GCF_035758555.1 Sphingomonas sp.
ATATATTCGTGGCTCGAGATCAGCCGCGCCAGATAGGCGGACAAGCCTCCTACCGGCGGCGCGATCGACATGTCGTTGTCGTTCAGGATCACGATCAGGCGATTGCCGGCGTCGCGGGCGTTGTTCATCGCCTCATAGGCCTTGCCGGCGGACATCGAGCCGTCGCCGATCACCGCGATCGCCTTGGCCGGCCTGCCGGTGATATTGTTCGCGATAGCAAAGCCGAGCGCGGCCGAGATCGAGGTCGACGAATGTGCGGCGCCAAACGGGTCGTATTCGCTTTCCTGACGCTTGGTGACACCGGAAAGGCCGCCTCCCTGGCGCAGCGTGCGGATGCGGTCGCGGCGGCCGGTCAGGATCTTGTGCGGATAGGCCTGATGGCCGACGTCCCAGATCAGCCGATCATTCGGCGTGTCGAAGACATAGTGCAGCGCCACCGTCAGCTCGACGACGCCGAGCCCGGCGCCGAGATGGCCGCCGGTAACGGAGACGGCCGACACCGTCTCCGCGCGCAGCTCATCGGCAAGCTGGCGCAGCTGCTCCGGCTCCAGCTTTCGCAAGTCTGACGGAAGATGAACCGAATCGAGCAGCGGCGTGTCGGGCAAGTCGGACATTCGGCGTTCCTTACCCGCTGTTTCCGCGGGATGAAATGCTTGTCAGCTTTCGGCGCAGTCGGAGCAGCGGCCGTGGACCTCGATCACCGGCCGCTCCGGCGCGAAGCCCGCCTTCGCCGCGGCGCCGCGCACGTTGGACGAGATCGAATCGTCGTCGATATGCGTCGTCTGTCCGCAGCTGTCGCAGACCAGGAAGATGCAGTCGTGCAGGCAATCGGGATGTTCGTTCGTCACATAGGCGTTCGCGCTTTCGACGCGCCGCACAAGGTTCGCGCCGACGAACACATCGAGAATGCGGTAGACGCTGTTGGCGGCGACGCGCCGGCCCTGCCGCTTCGAGACTTCCTCGGCGATGTCGTAGGCGGACGCCGGCCGATCGAAGCCGTTCAACGTCTCGAACACGCTCTGGCGCATCGCGGTCCATTGCTCGCCCGCGCGTTCCAGCGCGTGGCGCGCCGCCGAGACCAGATCGTCGCCGGCATGATGCGCATGATGATGGGCACCCATGACGAATAGGTAGGCTCGCGCGACGAAGACGGCAAGCTGCGGCGCCGGTCGCGGGTGCAAACATGCTCGTCGCGCGGTGGGGGCCGGCCGGGCCGGCGATGGTTAACGGCCCGCCCGCTTCGGCCCGGCGCCGCAGCAATCCGCTTTCACATCACATGGGGTTTTCATGCGCTATCTTCTTCGTCTGCTCGCCGCGACGGCGTGCCTTGCCGGTGCCCAGCAGGCTTCGGCCGCGGTCGTCACCCGGAATTTCCAGATCACCGCGTTCGGCTTTGAATCGGGCGCGCCGGTCTCGGCCGTGTCGGGCAAGTTCAGCTACACCTATAACGACGCCGCGTTCATCACGCCGCCGGCGGCGGTGGCGCTGTCCGACTTCAACGTTCCGTACGCGGGAACGGCGCTGTTCTCGTTCAACAAGGGCAACGACGTACTGATCACCGGCACCAATATCGGCTTCGTGAACTACACCGTCTCACCGAATACGCCGGGTTTCGGCTTCTTCCTGCAGCATCCCGGCACGACGCCGCAGATCAGCAGCCTCGTCTATTCGGCCGGCCTCGGCGCGCTTTACCACGCCAGCCGCATCAATGTGGTCGATCTGGATGCCGTGCCGGAACCGGCGACCTGGGCGATGATGATTGCCGGTTTCGGGCTGGTCGGCGGCCTCGCGCGCCGGCGCAGCGCCGCGCGTCCGGTCCTCGCCTGATCCGAAAAGCCTCGCCGGCGCGCGTCCTGGGGTGAGAACCCATCCGAGTCATCGGACATATTTATCGTCATCCCGGCCTTGAGCCGGGATCCCGCTTCTTCCTTCTGAAAAGGCAGCGGGACCCCGGCTCAAGGCCGGGTGACGACAGTCAAATATGAGCTCTCAGCCTAGTTGGCGGCGCGCCGGTTGAGGTCGTGGCCGAGCGCCAGGATACCGACGCCCAGCATCGTATAGACCGTCTCCATCGGCCCGTGCGGCATCGACAGCGCGCCGGCCATGACGCCAAGGCCGAGTCCGCCCACCGCCGCGGGCATCGAATAGCCATGCTCGATCGCTCCGCGCACCAGCGCGAAAGTGCCGACCGCGATCGCAAGCGCCAGCCCGATCTCGTGTACCGCCGGATGCACCAGCATCCCGCCGGCGGATGCGAGCAGCGACAGCAGGAACACGCTCGCCACGCAATGCACGAGGCAAAGGCCCGACAGGCCAATGGCCAGCCGGTCGAACGTCCCCGTCCCTGGCAACCGCTCGAGCAAATGCGACTCCTCGTGTCCTCGCCTATATGGCAGAAAGCGGGCTCGGTTACAATATATCATCGGGTGATGAAAGGCTTGTTTCGCTCCTGTGGCCGGAGCAAAGCCGCTCGGTGCCAAGCCGATCCCCCCGCCCCCTCGCCTTATCCTGGTGGCTGCTCGCCGTTGCCGCGCTCGTTTTCCTGATGGTCGTGGTCGGGGGCATTACCCGGCTGACCGAATCCGGGCTGTCGATCACCGAATGGAAGCCGGTGGCGGGGGCGTTGCCGCCGCTGACGCATGCGGATTGGGAGCGGGAGTTCGCGCTCTACAAGGAGACGACGCAGTATCAGGCGCTGAACAGCGCGATGACGCTGGGCGACTTCCAGTTCATCTTCTTCTGGGAGTTCATCCACCGTCTGCTTGGTCGGCTGATCGGCGTCGCCTTTGCGCTGCCGCTGATCTGGTTCGCGGTGAAGCGGCAGATTCCCGAAGGCTATGGCTGGCGGCTGGTTGCGCTGCTCGCGCTCGGCGGGTTGCAGGGTGCGATCGGCTGGTGGATGGTCAAATCCGGGCTCGCCGGCCGGACCGAGGTCAGCCATTATCGGCTCGCCGTCCACCTGATGACGGCGCTGTTCATCTTCGCCGGGCTGATCTGGACTGCGCTGGACCTGCGCGACCTTGCCCGCCATCCGCGCGCCCGGCCCGCGCGGCTGAAACCTCTGGCAGCCGGGATGCTGCTGGTGTTGGCGATCCAGATCCTGCTCGGCGCCTGGACCGCGGGATTGCGCGCGGGACTGGCCGCCAGCGACTGGCCGCTGATGAACGGCCGCTTCTTCCCCGAAGTCTCGCCAAACTGGCCGTGGAACATGGCAAACGATCCGTTCCTGGTGCAGTGGGAGCATCGCTGGTGGGCCTGGGTCGCAGTCGCCGCCCTGGTCGTGCTCGCGCGAATGGCGCGACGCGCCGACCGGCGCGCGAGCATCGCGCTCCACTCCGCGTTCGGCACGCAGATCGTCCTGGGCATCGCGACGATCATGACCGGGGTCGATCTGACCATCGCCGTGCTTCACCAGGCTGTCGCCGCGCTGGTCGTCGCGAGCGCAACCTGGTGCGCGCACGCAGCCGGACGGCGCACATGATCGCGACTGTCTATGCCGTGTTTGCCGACGCCGCAGAGGCCGAGCGGATCGCGGAAACGGTCGTGACGGAAAGGCTCGCTGCCTGCGCCAACATCCTTGCGCCCTGCCGCTCGATCTATCGCTGGCAGGGCGCGGTCGAGCGGGCGGAGGAAGTGCCGGCGCTGTTCAAGACCGCGCAGCCCGACGCTCTGATCGCCCGGATCGCGGCGCTGCACAGCTATGATGTGCCGGCGGCTGTTGCCTGGCCGATCTCGCAGGCGCACACTCCCTACGAAGCGTGGGTCCGCGCGAACAGCTGAGCGGAACGCAGCGCAGGCTCCGCGGGTTTTACAGCTTTGGCAGCCGAAGGGAGGGAACCCATGACCGAAGCCATCCATCCCGCGCTTCCGTTCACCAAGCCCGCGGATACCGCCTCCGGCCGCGTCGTCATCACGCCCGGCGAGGATCATCCGTACAAGGTGGTGTTCAAGCTGGGCGAGCAAATCCTTTCCGAGCATCCGGTGCCGAGCGTGCGCGAAGGCGAGGTGCTGATCCGCCAGCAGCTGGCGCATATCCAGTTCACGACACGCGAGGAACGCCCCGATCCGAAGGCGCCGAAGCGCAAGGAAATCTCCTCGATCCAGTAGAGCCCGCGGCGACAGATTGAGACAATATTAACCATTGCCCGACATAGTTTGGTGACAGCTTCAGTTGATAAGCTGTCTTCGAAGCAGCGATCTCACCCCCCGCTGCTGACATGACTCCCTGAATAGGGCCCCGCTTTCCAACCCCTGGAGCGGGGCCTCTTTTTATGCGCGGTTCGCGGACGCGAATGCAGCGGCGGCGCCGAGCAGGCCCGGCTGCGGATAGGTGATGAGCCGGACCGGCAGCGCCGCCATCTTTGTCTCGAAGCGGCCCTTCGCGACGAAGCGGTCGGCAAAGCCCGATTGCGGCAGATGCGCAGCGAGCCTTAGTCCCAACCCCCCTGCGACCACCACCGCGTCAGCGCCTTGCGCGAGCGCGAGGTCGCCGGCCACGCTGCCCAGCATCGCGCAATATCGGTCGAGCGCGGCCGCCGCTGCTGCATTCTTCCCGGCAACCGCCTGCTGCCATAGCCCGCGATCGTCGAGCGGCGCATCGCCGCCGGTCAGCACCGCGTAAATCTCCGCCAGCCCGGCGCCGCACGCCACACGTTCGGCCGACACGCGGCCATAGCGCTCGCGGAGCCGGGCGAGCAGCCGGTCCTCGACATCGTCGGCGGGTGCAAAGCCGATATGGCCGCCTTCGGTCGCGACCACCTCGCCCCGCACCAGCATCGCGACGCCGAGGCCGGTGCCGGGGCCGACCACGCTGATAACGCCGCCTCGCGGCAGCGGCCGGTCGGGCCCGCAGACGTGCCGGAGCTGGTCGTCGTCGCAGACGGCGACGGCATGCGCGACCGCCGCGAAGTCGTTGACCAGCGTTACCCGCTCGATCCCGAGTTCGGCGGCGAGCATGGTCGGGCGGAGCACCCAGTCATTGTTGGTGAGCTTGACCTCATCGCCTTCTACGGGAGCGGCAACGGCAACGCCGGCAGCGTTCGGGAGCGGGCGGCCGGCACGCTCGCCGAACGCGCGCCACGCTTCGCCCAATCCGGCATAATCGCCGGTCTTCAGAACGGTTTCTGGTCCGAGTGCGATGCCCTCGCCGCTCAACTCCGCGACGGCGAACCGAGCGTGCGTGCCGCCGATATCGACTGCGACGACGTCCACTATTTCGCGTTCAGGGACCAGACGCCGTCCCAATCCTCGCGTGGCGGCACCTTCGCGAATTGCTCGCAGCGGCTGATGTACATGGCTGAGGGGCCGTCGCCCGGCACCGCCTTGCACGCCTCCGCGAAGGCGCGTTTCGCATCGCCCCAGCAGCGGTTGCGATAAGCGTCGAGGCCGCGGCCGTAATACCCCAGCATGTCGTCCAGCGCGCCGTTCAGCCGCTCCCGGCAATGTTCGAGCGATTCGTGAACGGCGACCGGGAAATCCTTGCCCTTGACGCGAATCAGGTCGACTTCGCGCGTCAGGAACGGCCGCGTCAGCCGGTCGCGCGTGAACTCCGAGAACAGGATGTGCGTGCCGTAGAATTTGTTCGCGCCTTCCAGGCGCGACGCCAAATTCACGCTGTCGCCGATGACAGTGTATTCCATCCGCTTCGACGAGCCGATGTTGCCGACGATCACGTCGCCGGTGCTGACCCCCAGCCCGACGTCGAGCGGCGGCCTGCCGTCCTTCGCCCGCCGCGCGTTCAACTCGCCCAAACACAGCAGCATGTTGTTGGCGGCCGCAAGCGCATTGTCCGCATCGCTCGGCCCCACGAACGGCGCGCCGAACAACGCCATCATCGCATCGCCGATATATTTGTCGAGGATGCCGCCATTCTCCAGAATGACGTCGACCATCTCGGTGAAATACTCGTTGAGCATCGCGACCGTCTGGCGCGCGCCGATCGCCTCTGCGATGGTGGTGAAGCCGCGCACGTCGGAGAACAGGATCGACACCATCTGGTCGCGCCCGCCGAGCACGTCCTCGCCCGCCTGCAGCAGCTGGTCGGCCACTTCCTTCGACATATAGCGCGCCATCGTCGAGCGGACACGCTTTTCGGCGGTGATGTCCTCCATCACCAGCATCGATCCGATCCGCTGCTCGGCAGCGTCGATCAGCGGCGCGGCGGAGAGGTTGACCGAGGCCGGCACGTCGGTCGCGCGGACGATCTCTGCATCGACGGCAAGCTGCGTCTCCCCCGCCCGGGCGGCGCGGCGAAGCTTGTCGACGATCCACCGGTTCTCGCCCGCGAACACCTCTGCGGCCGGCTTGCCGGCGAGGCTCTCGCGCACGCCAAGGATTTCGAGCGCGGCGGTGTTGGCGGTGACGATCCGACCTTCCGCGTCCAGTGTCACGAAGCCGTTCGACGTGCTTTCGAGGATGCTCTCGTTATAGTTCTTCATGCTCAGCACGTCGTCGAACAGCTTGGCATTCTCCAGGCTGACCGCGATCTGGGCGGAGAAGGCGCGCAGCCGCGCCTCGTCCTTTTCGGAAAAACCGCCCGCCCCTTTCTTGTTCAGCACCTGCGTGACGCCGATCCGCCCGCCATGCTTGTTCACGATCGGCTGGCACAGGATGCTGCGCGTGCGGAAGCCGGTCTGGAGGTCGACGCTCTGGTCGAACCGGTCGTCGCTGTACGGATCGGCAATATTCTCCGCCTTGCCGGTCGTGAACACCGCGCCCGCAATGCCACGATTGGCCGGCAGGCGGATTTCGGTGATCGAATCCCCCTCCGCGAACACCGAATACAACTCGTCGGTCTTCGGATCGTGCAGGAACAGCGTCGACCGCTCCGCATTCAGCAACTCGGTCGTCGCCGTCATGATCCGCGCGATCAGCACGTCGAGCTGCAGCTCGCCCGCCAGGTCGTGGCTGATCTCCAGGATCTGCTGCTCCTCGCGCAGCGAATCGAGCATGTGCTGGAAGCCATGGAAGATGTCGGCGTATTCGTCGGTGGAGAAGACTTCGAGCCGGACTTCATTTAACCGCCCACTTTCGACCAGCCGCATGTCGTCGATCAGCCGCATCGCGGAGCGCGAGACGTCGCGCGCGGTCAGCAGCGCCATCATCACCGAGCCGAGGCCGCAGGCAAGCACGACGCCGATGATCCAGGCGTAGAAGGGCCACATCATGTCGCCGGTCGTGGTCACGCCGACCTGCGCGAACATGCGCTGGACCTTGAACACCATCGAGGCGGCGAAGAAGATCAGCGGCAGGGTCGTGACGAAAATAGCGAGGTAGAGCAATTTGCTCTTCAGACGGACCGAGATCAGGCCCTGCCGATATTCCTGCGGCAGGACGCCGCCGAGCGCCCGGCTGAACCGCACGATCACCGGCTCCATCGCCCGGCTGACCGCGAAATACTCGAAGATCGCGTGGGTAGGCGAAGCGAAGAACAAGGTCGTCGCCCCGAACGCCAGCATCTGCCAGTCCGCGAATTGAGCGTCGAGCAGCCAGTCGGCGGAGCCGGTCACGACGAACACCAGCACCGTCACCAACGGTCCGTGCAGGAAGGTCACGCGCAGGAACGAGAAATAGGGCAGGTTCAGCGCGCGCACGAGGCCGTTCGCCAGCAGCGGTTCGGTCGCGGCGCCCGCCTGCTGCGCGCGCATCGCATCGACGATCGGCGCCGCGTGCCGGCGCAACAGCCACACGTCCGGCAAGTTGTAGAGCGCCACCGCGACCGGCAGCATCGAGAACAGGATCGCCCATTGATAGCCGGTGACTTCCAGCCCCAGGAACACCAGCGCCAGCGAGATCACGACCGCCGCCGCGCAGCCGCCCTGGTAGATCCAGATCAGCCGCCACAGCAGCGCGCGGCCGTCATCGCCTTCGCCTTCCCTGGCGCGTCCGAACAGGCTTGGGCTGAGCGCATTCATCCGTCAGGCGGCCTTCGCGTTCCTGCCGCAGATTTCCGCCTCCACCGCGGCCGCCACGTCCTTCAGCAGCGCGACCTCGTCGGCCGACAGGTTCCGCGGCCGCACGTCGAGGATGCACAAGGTGCCGATCCTCTTGCCTTCGGGCGAATGGATCAGCGCGCCGGCATAGAAGCGGATACGGGGACCTTCCGAAACCATCGGATTGTCGCGGAAGCGATCGTCCTGCAGCGCATCGGGGACGATCAGCGTGTCGCCGGCGGCGATCGCATGCGCGCAGAAGCTCGTTTCCCGCGCGCTTTCGCAGACATCGGTGCCGAAGCACGACTTGAACCATTGCCGGTCCTCGTCGATCAGGCTGACCAGCGAGATCGGCACCCTGAACAAAGCCGAGGCAATGCGCGTGTGCCGATCGAACCGCTCCTCCGGCGGCGTGTCGAGCAGGCCGAGCCGGTGGAGCGCCGCGATCCGCTCCGCCTCATCGTCGGGCATCGCCGGGCGCGCCCAGTGACATTCGGCGCGCATCAGCCAGGTGCGGATGCGGGTGCGCGCATATTCGACCGACCAGGGCTCCTCCAGCCGGTCGGCATAGCCGCGATCGGCCGCGCCCGATCCGCCGAGCAGCACGAAATGCGACTCGCCAGGATTGCCGGGCGACTCCAGCCGGCTGGGGACGAACGGCTGCATATCCGTTCCGTCTTCGACGAGCACCAGCGACGGCCGGCGCCCGTTCAGCGAAGCCGCCGCCTGTTCCAGGCTTTCGGCGCGCACCAGCCGCACCGGCTCCGCGGCGACCGCGCGGCCGATCCGCTCCGCGACGGAATCGCTCGGCGCGATCAGCAGCACCAGCGCCTGCTCCTGCGACGAATCGGTTCGGATCGCGCTTTCCAGATTGGGCATCGCCGCGGGATGGGCGGTGCCGTCCTCCTGGCCGATGCTGATCTCCAGCCCCTCGAACGCGGCGATCACCTGCGGCTTGCCGGTGCCGATCTCGGCGCGGACGCGGGCCAGGATCGCGTCGACCTCGTCGTCGGTGCGGCTCGGATCGTAATGGGTCAGCGCCAGCTGGTCCGCGCCCGCCGCACGGCCGATCGCGACCGCATATTCGACGGTGCTGTGCCCCCAGCCCTGTTTCGCCGGATATTCGTCCGCCAGATATTGCGCGTCGTGGATGACCAGGTCGACGCCGGCCATGAACTCGGCATGGGCCAGGTCCTCGCCGTGGATCATGCCCTCGCCCACCGCCAGCTCGCGCGAATGCGGCTCATGGTCGCAGGCATAGGCGATGCTGGCGCCGTCCCCTTCGATGCGGAAGGCGAGCGTCAGCGCCGGGTGGTTCAGGTAGCGGGTGCGGATCGTCAGGTCGTCGATCGTGAAGCAGCCCTCGCCCAGATTATGGTAGCGGACATTGGCGCCGAACGCCTCGGGCGTGACGGGGAAGTAGGTGTACTCCATCTGCCCGGCCAGCGTGTCCTTCAGCGACTCGCCGAAACCCTGGGGCGCGTAGATGTCCCAGCTGTGGCCGGGCACGAACAGCGGCGCGAAGAAAGGGATGCCCTGGATATGGTCCCAATGCGTGTGGCTGATCAGCACATGGCCGCGCGAGGGCGTGCCTTCGCCCATGATCGCCTGGCCGAGCGCATGCGCGCCGGTGCCGCAGTCGATCACCACGCGCGTGCCCCTGGCCGAGCGCAGCTCTACGCACGACGTGTTGCCGCCGAAGCGGACGGTGGTCGGTCCCGGCTTCGCCAGCGAACCGCGCGTTCCCCAGAATCGTATCCTCAACGCGACGCCCCCTGCAGTGCGGCGGCAATTGTGCGGCCTTTGGGGGAGACTGTCTAGCGACTTGGTGAGGGGCGGCGGGATCCGATCCCTCTCCTGTGGGAGAGGTGGCTCTTACGTCTGCAAGGGGTGGTTAGCGGACAGCCTTCACTGAGGTGAGTAGCGCGCGCAGTGTTTGTTCCGGGCTAGCTGCACCTCGCTTGGCAAGGACTTCATCAGGAACCTCTAAGGCGGCGATGCGTCCCTCTAGAGCATTAAGTGCACGAAGCGCGCAGTTTTCGTATGATCTTGGCTTGGAGCGGATCGCCGCAGCTCGCAGCAAATATATCGATCCATTAGGCGCCATAAACGCATCAAACATGCATTTTCCGGATTTGAACACCCGTAAGTCCCGCGCTGAAAGCGATGGATATTCCTGATAAACCTCATTGAAGTGTACCAACACAGGGCAGGGTTTGGAGCCCATCAGCTTAACACTCCAGCCACTTCTCTCGAACAGCGTTTGTAGTTCGCGCATTTCAGGCGCTTCCGCCATACAGACTTCGTTCTCCGGAATCTTTGCGCGCGAAATGCTGAGTGGCACGAAGTCATCAGATGTGGCCGGTTGCGCCGAGGACGTCTCGTCTTGACAAGAGATTGTCAGGCCACAACTCAAAATGAGGGCGATGATTCGGTGGATCATGTTGCAACCTAAGTCGACCATGCAATGTCCGCAATTGGTCGAACGCCGACAGGCAATCAACGCCACGGCCTCTTTGATGCGCGTGCAACCCACGGGTGCTGGTCGCCGGCCATCTTCGTGACCCGCACCGTCGGCTCCTCGCCGAACACGATCGCCACGCCGCCCGTTCGCTCCAGCATCGGCTTGTCGAGCTTAAACCAGCGGGGGCGGCAGGTGCGCGGCAGGCGGCGGTCGCTGATGGCGATGTCGGCGGCGGCGCAGGCGCGGTTCAGGGCGGCGATAGGGGTCAGGTAGGCGCTGCGGGTGGCGAGGAGGTGCCAGTCGCGGCCGTCGGCGCGGATCGTCGCGCGGCAGGTGTCGGCGGTGCAGGCGGCGCCGGGCAGGTCGTCGAGATCGGCGAGTTCGTCGTCGATGCCGGCGGCTTCGGAGAGCATGTCGCGGACGAAGTCCTTCGCTCTTGGACGGAGCAGCGCGTAGCTGCCGTCGGCGCCGCGCAGCGCAAGGTGGCGGCCATCGCCGGTGACGAGCAGGTCCGGTGCCGGAACGGCGAGCGCCCAGGCCGCGCCGGCGGCGAACGGCAGCGCGCCCAGCCAGCGCAGGCGCGTGCGCCACAGGCATACCCAGAATCCCCCGGCGAGGATCAGCGCGAAGGCGCCGCGTGGGACGCCGGGCAGCAGCGCGACGGCTCCGGGCGCGTTGCCGGCGGCGTGCGCGATCCAGAGCAGCAGCGCGATCGCCTTGCCGGTCGCCCACCAGAAGGGCGCGCCGAGCCCGATCAGGTCGAACAGCAGCGCCAGCACTTCGAGCGGCATCACGACGAAGGTCGTGACCGGGATCGCGACGATGTTGGCGAGCGCGCCGTAAAGCCCCTCGCGGTGGAAGTGGAACAGCGCAATCGGCGCCAGCGCGAGCTCGACCGCGATGCCGCTCAGCAGCAGCGCGGCGGCGTTGCGGCCGAGGCGGAACAGCGGCCCTTCCTCGCGCGCGGCGGTGAAGGCGCGCATTCGCGGATGCTCGTGCAGCGCGATGATCGCGACCACGGCGGCGAAGCTCAGCTGGAAGCTTGGGCCGATCAGCGCTTCCGGCCAGACCAGCAGCACGACCAGCGCGCCCGCCGCGACCAGCCGCAAGGTCAGCGCCTCGCGCCCGATCACGAGGCCCGCCAGCACCAGCAAGGCCGCCACTAACGCGCGGACGGTCGGCACCTCGGCGCCGCTGATAAAGGTGTAGGCGATCCCGGTCAGCGCCCCCACCCCCGCCGCGATCAGCATCAGCGGCCAGCGCAGCGCGAGCGCGGGACTCAGCGCCAGCAGCCTCAATGTCAGCAGCATCGCTGCTCCGACCGCAGCGGTGATGTGCAGGCCGCTGACCGACAGCAGGTGGGCAAGGCCTGAGCGGCGCATCGCGTCGGCATCGGCTTCGCCGACATTGCCCTGGTCGCCCGTCACCAGCGCGACGGCGATGCCGGCGCCCTTGGCCGGGAGCGCATCGCGGATGTGCTTGCCGATCCGTTCCCTCACCGAGCCGCCGTCAGGTGCGGCCGTCAGCCGCTCGACCGGCGCGAACGCTTTGCCGGTCGCGCCGAGCTGCCGGAACCAGGCGGTGATCGCGAAGTCGTAGCCGCCGGGCAGCGATGCGGTCGGCGGCGGCACCAGCCGGGCGCGCAGCCGCAGCCGGTCGCCGCGCGCCAGCCCTGCCGGCGCGTCGGCATTGGCGATGTTGACTCGGATGCGCGGCGGCAGCTTCGGCGCGCCGATCGGACGAAGAACCACGCGCACGCTGTCCTTGGCCGCCAATTGCTGCACGCGCTCGACGTCCGCATCGAAGGCGGCGACTGTGGGGCGAGTCAGCACCGGCGCCGCGACCCATTCCGCCTTGGCCCAGGCGAGGGCGCAGCCGCCCGCGATCGCGAGGCCGGCGACCAGCAGCGCGAATCCGGCCCGCCTGGCAAGCCCGACCGCCACTCCGCCGAGGGCCAGCCCCAATGCCGCCGCGATCAGCGCCGTCCAGCTCGGCCGGTCCGGCAGCACGAACCAGCCGGCGATGCCGAGTCCCAGCATCACCGGCAGCCACAAGGGTAGCTGGTCGCGCTCCGCCTCCAGCCAGGCTTCGATCCGGTCGATCGCTCCGCCCAGCCGCCCCCCTCTTCCGCGCGGGGCAAAGTACATGCTAGGGGCGCCGGCACCTGAGTTCATGGTCCACCGCAGCGTAGGGAGCATAAGCGCTTGAGCGCAAGCAGCGTCGTTACCCGTTTTGCCCCCTCGCCGACCGGCTTCCTGCACATCGGCGGCGCGCGGACCGCCCTGTTCAACCTGCTGTTCGCGCGTCATCACGGAGGCAAATTCCTGCTGCGCATCGAGGACACCGACAAGGCGCGCTCCACCCAGGAAGCGATCGACGCGATCCTGGACGGCATGGCCTGGCTCGACCTGCACTGGGACGGCGAGGCGGTGTTCCAGTCGCAGCGTGTCGCGCGGCACGTCGAGGTGGCGGAGGCGATGCTGGCGAGCGGCCACGCCTATCGCTGCTACGCGACTCCCGAAGAGCTGGCCGAGCTGCGCGAGCAGCAGCGCGCGGCGAAGCAGCCGCTCCGCTATGACGGCCGCTGGCGCGACCGCACCGACTGGCCTGCGGACGTGCCCTACGCCGTGCGCCTTAAGGCGCCGCGCGACGGCGAGACGGTGATCGACGATCTCGTCCAGGGCCGCGTCACCGTCCAGAACAGCGAGCTGGACGACATGATCCTGCTCCGCTCCGACGGCACGCCGACCTATATGCTCGCGGTGGTCGTCGACGATCACGACATGGGCGTGACGCACGTGATCCGCGGCGACGATCATCTGAACAACGCCTTCCGCCAGCTCGGCATCATCAAGGCGATGGGCTGGCCGGAGCCCGCCTATGCGCATATCCCGCTGATCCACGGATCGGACGGCGCCAAGCTGTCCAAGCGCCACGGAGCTCTGGGCGTCGACGCCTATCGCGACGAGCTCGGCATGCTGCCGGAGGCGGTGAACAACTATCTGCTCCGGCTCGGCTGGGGGCATGGCGATGCCGAGATCATCTCGCGCGACCAGGCGATCGAGTGGTTCGACATCGGCGGCGTGGGACGCTCCCCTTCCCGCTTCGACCTCAAGAAGCTGGAAAATCTGAACGGCCATTACCTGCGCGAAGCGGACGACGAGCGGCTGGCCGGCCTTGTCGGCCCGCGTGTGGCAGAGCTGATCGGCCGTGCGCTGTCGGCCGACGAGCAGGCGCTGCTGGTCCGCGCGATGCCGGAGCTGAAGCCGCGTGCGAAGACGCTGGACGAAATCGCGGACGGCGCGACCTTCCTGTTCGCTCCGCGCCCGCTCGCTCTCGACGACAAGGCTGCGGCGCTGCTACAAGGCGACGCGCCAACGCTCCTGGGGAAAGCCCACGACGCGCTCGCGGCCGTTTCCGACTGGGCGGCCGGGCCGATCGAAGAAGCGGTGCGGCAGGTTGCGGAGGAGGCCGGGATAGGTCTCGGAAAGGTCGCGCAACCGTTGCGCGCCGCGCTTACGGGCCGGACGACCTCTCCGGGCATATTCGACGTGCTGGTGTTGCTGGGCCGCGAGGAATCGCTGGCGCGCTTGGCGGACGTTGCGCAAGGAAACAGGGGCAGCGCCGAGGCGCAGATGATCAAGGAGTAACGATATGGGTGACATGGCAAAGCTGGCGCTCGGCGGAAAAGAAACGGAATTCCCGGTCCTGCAGGGATCGGTCGGCCCCGAAGTGGTCGATATCCGCAAACTCTATGCGCAGACGGGGGCCTTCACCTATGATCCGGGCTTCACCTCGACCGCCAGTTGCCAGTCCAAGATCACCTATATCGACGGCGATCAGGGCGTGCTGCTGCATCGCGGCTATCCGATCAGACAGCTCGCCGAACAGTCGAGCTTCATGGAAGTCTGCTATCTGCTGCTGAACGGCGAGCTGCCGAAGCAGGACGAGCTGGCGACGTTCAGCCGCACGATCAGCCGCCACACCATGCTGCACGAGCAGCTGACGACCTTCCTGCGCGGCTTCCGGCGCGACGCGCACCCGATGGCGATCATGTGCGGCATCGTCGGCGCGCTTTCCGCCTTCTATCACGATTCCACCGACATCACCGATCCGCAGCAGCGGATGATCGCCAGCCACCGGCTGATCGCGAAGATGCCGACGATCGCCGCAATGGCGTACAAATATTCGGTCGGCCAGCCGATCCTGTATCCGGACAATTCGCTCAGCTACTCGGCCAATTTCCTGCGCATGACGTTCGGGGTGCCGGCCGAGCCGTACGAAGTCGATCCCGCGGTCGAAAAGGCGATGGACCGCATCTTCATCCTGCACGCCGATCATGAGCAGAACGCGTCGACCTCGACGGTGCGGCTGGCCGGATCGTCGGGCGCGAACCCGTTCGCCTGCATCGCCGCCGGCATCGCCTGCCTGTGGGGCCCCGCGCACGGCGGCGCAAACGAAGCGGCGCTCAACATGCTGCGCGAGATCGGGACGCCGGACCGCATCCCGCACTATATCGAACGCGCGAAGGACAAGGACGACCCGTTCCGCCTGATGGGCTTCGGCCACCGCGTCTACAAGAACTACGACCCGCGCGCGACAGTGATGCAGAAGACAGTGCGCGAGGTGTTCAACGCGCTGAAGGTCACCGATCCGGTGTTCGAGGTTGCGCTGCAGCTCGAGGAAATGGCGCTGAACGATTCCTACTTCATCGAGAAGAAGCTGTTCCCGAACGTCGACTTCTATTCGGGCGTGATCCTGTCGGCGATCGGCTTCCCGACGTCGATGTTCACCGCCCTGTTCGCGCTCGCCCGCACGGTCGGCTGGATCGCGCAGTGGAACGAGATGATCACCGATCCCGACCAGAAGATCGGCCGTCCGCGCCAGCTCTACACGGGCCCCACCCAGCGCGACTATGTTCCGATCGACCGGCGCTAGAGCCGGCCTTCTCGGCCTGGTTGCGCTGGCCGGCTGTTCGGCCAGGCAACCGGGCGAGGAGCTGGCGCGGCCGCAGCCGGTCTTCGACGTGGCCGCGTTCTTCGCCGGCCGAACGCACGGCGACGCGACGCTGAAGATCATCTTCAAGGACCCGGAACCGGTCCGCGTCGAAGGGCTGGGCCGCGCGGCCGCAGACGGCACGCTGGTCCTCGATCAGGTCGTCAAGAGGGGCAACCGGCCGCCGGAAAAACGCCAATGGCGGTTCCGGCCGCTCGGCGGCAACCGCTACACCGGCACGCTGACCGACGCCACCGGCCCGGTCTCCGGCGACGTGCAGGGCAACATGCTGCACCTGCGCTACCGGATGAAAGACGGCGTCACTGCCGAGCAGTGGATTTACCTGCAGCCGGGCGGACGCACGGCGCTGAACCGGATGCGGCTGACCAAGCTGGGGATCACCGTCGGCCACCTCGACGAGACGATCCGCAAACTCGATTAGGCGAGCGGCAGGCTCAGGATGAAGCGGGCGCCCTGACCCGGCGCGCTATCGACGGCGATCTCGCCGCCCATCGCGCGAGCGAGCCGGCGGGCGATGTAGAGGCCAAGGCCGCTGCCGGCGCCGTCGGCGGGATCGATCCGGGTGAATTTCTCGAAAATCCGCTGATGATCGCCGGGCGCGATGCCGGGACCCTGATCCGCGACCACCAGCACGGCGTGGCCGTCCTGCGCCTCGGCCCGCAGCCACACCGACGCACCGTCCGGCGAGTGGCGGACCGCGTTGCCGATCAGGTTGACGAGGATCTGGGTCACGCGCCCATCGTCGCCGGACGCGAACAGCGTCTCGTCCGCGGCGGGCGCGTCGATGCGGATGCCGCGTTCGGACGCGCGGACCTTCAGCAGGCCGGCGGCCCGGCGGCCGAGTTCGGTCAGGTCGATCCGTTCGGTGCGCGGGCGGAAGTCCTCGCGCTCGATCGCCTGCAGGTCGACCAGGTCGCCGATCACGCCCAGCAGGTGCCGCCCGGCGCTGGCGATGTCGTTCGCATATTCGGCATAGTCGCGGCGGATCGGACCGTCCTTTTGCGCGCCGATATTCTCCGCCTGCTCGATGATCTGCGACAGCGGCCCGCGCAGCGCCTTTTCCAGCCGCGCGCCGAACGCGTCGACGACCGGCTCCTGAGGCTCCGCGGGCGCCGGCTCGCCGTCGAGCCGGAAGGCGTTGCCGCGATAGCCGGCGAAGCGTCCGCCGCCGTCCATCAGCGGCAGCCCGGTCAGCCGGACGCGCTCGCCGGATGCGCGGACCACCGCTTCCTGCCCCTCGAAACGGGCGCGAGTCGCCAGCGCTTCGAGGATCGCGAGACCCTCGCCGGTGTCGACGAACTGGAAGATCCGGCCGAACGGCTGACCGACCATCGCTTCGCTGCCATCCGCACCGATCGACGTGATCTTCAGAGACGGGTCGGTTTCCCAGAGCCAGTCGCCGCGCGACCGCATGAAATCATAGACGCGTTCGCCGCCGTCGTCGCCAGCGCGCGAGGGCCGCCGCGCCCAGCCACCGACCGACAGGGCGACGCCCTCGTCATCGGGCTTCGCCTCGACCCAGAGATCGAGATCGTCGCTGCCTTCGGCCGCGATC
This sequence comes from Sphingomonas sp., assembly GCF_035758555.1. Classification (GTDB taxonomy): domain Bacteria; phylum Pseudomonadota; class Alphaproteobacteria; order Sphingomonadales; family Sphingomonadaceae; genus Sphingomonas_B. Next base: position 16,967 of record NZ_DASTXI010000197.1, read on the forward strand.
ACGCAGCGCGAGACGAGAATGCCGAGCCGCTGCGCCAGCCGCGCCATCGTCGCGATCTGCGGAACCGCGACCGGCTGCCCCAGCGCAGAGCCTGCGGATTCCTGCAGCCGCTGCAGCGGCAGCTCTGCCTCGACCAGCCGGCCGTCGCGGTCGACGCGTCCATAGGCGAGCGCGCCGCTCATTTCTGCCGCCGCTCCCGCCCGATATCGGCGATCGCGTGCCGGAATGCCTTGTCGAGCCGCCATGGACGGACGGCGTCGTGCGCGGCCGCGAGTTCGAGATCCAGAAAGTCGTTCACCCGCTCCTCGAGCTTGGCTTCGGAGAGGCGGTTTATCGCGGCCATCTGCAGCAGGATAGGGGCCGCAACCTGCGTCGAGGCTTCGACCGCACGCAGCAGCACGGCAAGCGCGCCAATTCCGGGATCGGCGGCAAGCATGAACGCCGGCGCAAAGTCGATGCGCGCGCGGACGGCAAGCAACGCAACGAACAGGCTGAAGCGGCCGGCGCGGAACAGCTCGAAAAGCAGCGATTCGTCACCGTTCAGCGCGATCGCGACGCGCATCGCTGCGGCTTCGAGCGTCTGCCCCTCGTCATGCGCCGCCAGACGGTTCGCGACGACGGCGGAAATTGCCTCGTCGCGGGCGCCGGCGTCGAGAGTCGTCGACCGCTCCAGATAATCGCGCAGCGCCGCGGCTGCCCACCAGAGCAGCCGGTGCAGCAGGTCGGCCGGCAGGTCCGCGATCGTCACATGGGGTTCGCCGTGGCTGCCCGTGCGGCGATTCTCGGCCAGCTGGAGCGCCGCCTCGATCTCGGGCGCGACGGCGAGATGCACGATCGGCGTGGGTTCCGGGTTGATCTGGGCGACGCGGCGAATCGCCTGGGCGATGCGGTGCTCCTCGGCGCGGGCGAGCAGCAGCGCCACCAGCTCGCGGTCGCGAAGCACGCCCGCGCGATCGAAGATCGGCCGGACGATCGGGATCCGCGCAACGCCCAGCACCGGCGGCGCGGCCTCGCCCAGCCGCGCGATCAGGCCGGCGCGAAGATCGTGATCGACCTCGGTGACGAGCGCGTCGAGCATGTTCGCCATCGCCGCGCGCTGGCTGTCCGTAGGGCGAACAAAATCGGGCAGGAACAGATCGTTGAGCGCCGCCGTCAGCCGCGCATCGGCATGGCGCGCGACCTGGGCCGCCTCGGCCAGCAGCCGATCGGGTCCCGTGGGCGCAGCTTCACCGCCATCGCGCGCAGTCAGAGCCATTCCCAACAACTTAGCCATCACCGGTAAAAGACGCATTAAGGCAACGCTTGGCCTTGGCGCGTTGCGGCCATAGAGGTTTGCCGATGAGGCGATGGCTCCTTCCCCTGCTGTTGCTGGCGGCCTGCAGCCGGTCGGACGACCAGGGGCCGATCCGCGTCAGCGTGATCGGCGGCCCGCCGACGATGGTCGATCCCAGCCGCAAGCAGCCAGACGCGACCCAACGCGTGCTGCTCGGCGCAGTCGCCGAAACGCTGGTCGCCTATGACGAGGAAGCGCAGATCGGCCCGGCGCTTGCGCAGCGCTGGATCGTCACCAGCGACGGGCTGAGCGCGATCTTTCGTCTGCGCCCGGCGATCTGGCCCAACGGGAAGAGCGTCACGTCCGAGGAAGTGGCGCGGCGGGCGCGAGGCATCATCACGCCCAACAGCCGCAACCCGCTGCGCGACGCATTCGATTCGATCGAGGAGATCAACCCGACCACGCCGGACGTGATCGAATTCCGCTTGACCGTGCCGCGGCCGCCTTTGTTCGAGCTGCTCGCCCAGCCCGAGGCCAGCATATTGTCGCGCGCGATGGGGGGAACGGGGCCGTATCAGCCCGGCAAGCGCGTCGGCAGCACGGTCGCGCTGACCCAGCGCGTCAAGCCGCCGGAAGAATCGAAGGAACCGCCGCTGCCCGACATCAGCCTGACCGGCGAACGCGCGGCACTCGCGGTCGCGCGGTTCATCCAAGGGGGCAGCGACCTGGTGCTGGGCGGCACCTATCGCGACTGGCCGCTGGTCCAGGTGGCACAGCCGCCGAACCGCACGATCCGCATCGATCCGGCGGAGGGACTGTTCGGACTGTCTGTCCTGAAGTCGCGCGGCTGGCTCGCCGATCCGGAAATGCGGCAGGTGCTCGGCATGGCGATCGACCGCGACGCCCTGCTCGACGCGTTCAAGGCGCCCGGGTGGCTCGGCGCGTTGCCGATCCTGCCGCAGCGCTATCGCTCCGCGACCGATCCCGCGTTTCCGCCCTGGGCGGCATTCGACATCGCCGGCCGCATCGCCGAAGCGCAGCGCCGCGTCCAAGCCTGGCGCGCGACCGATCCCGAGCCGCTGCAGGTGCGCCTCTATCTGCCGCCGTCGCCGGGCAACACGCTGCTTTACGGCCGGCTGGCGGCGGACTGGCGGCGCGTCGGCATCGAGACGGTGCGCGTCACGAAACCGTCGCAATCCGATCTGGCGATCGTCGACGAGGTCGCGCCGGCGGGCAGCGCGCTCTGGTATCTCGACACGGTTGCCTGTCCGTCGGCGGACGCCTGTTCGGACGAAGCGCTCGACGCGCTCGAAGGCGCGCGCAATGCCCAGTCGCTGCTCGACCGCAGCGTGCAGCTGGCCACCGCCGACCGGGTGCTGGCGAATTCCGGCCTCTACATACCGCTGACGCGACCGCTGCGCTGGTCGCTGGCGTCTCCGCGCCTCAACCAGTTCAAGGAGAACGCGCGCGCATGGCACCCCCTCACGCACCTCCGTCGCGCGGGGCGCTAGACTCCGGGGGAGAAAGGGCTGTTAAGCGGATTTCATGACCATGCTGATTTCTCATGAACCCGCGACCGGCGCCGAACTGTGGCGCGCGCCGGTCGGCGATGCGGAGACCGAAGTCGCCGCTGCCCGCGCCGCTTTCCCCGATTGGGCGCGGCGGCCGCTGGACGAGCGGATCGCGGTGCTGCGCCGCTTCGCGGATCTCGCGCGCGAGCGGAAGGAGCTGTTCGCCGACCTGATCGCGCGCGAGACGGGGAAGCCGCTGTGGGAAGCGCGGACCGAAATCGATGCGGTCGTCAACAAGGTCGAAATCTCGATCCGCGCGCATCAGGAGCGGATCGGCACGCGCGACCTCGGCGCCGGCGCGCATCTGCGGCACAAGCCGCACGGCGTGCTGGCGGTGCTGGGGCCCTACAATTTCCCTGCCCATCTGCCGAACGGGCACATGGTGCCGGCGCTGCTGGCGGGGAACGCAGTGGTGTTCAAGCCGTCGGAGAAAACGCCGGCGAGCGGCGAGATGCTGATCCGGCTGTATCGCGAGGCCGGCGTGTCCGACGGCGTCGCGCGGCTGCTGATCGGCGGGCCGGCCGAGGGTCGCGCGCTGTCGGCACATCAGGATATCGACGGGCTGCTGTTCACCGGCTCCGCGCGCACCGGCCTCGCGCTCAACCGGCAGTTCGCCGACACGCCGGAGAAGATCCTGGCGCTGGAAATGGGCGGCAACAATCCGATCCTGGTCTGGAATGCGGCCGATGCGGCCGCCGCCGCAGCGCTGATCGTGCAATCCGCCTATATGACCGCGGGCCAGCGCTGCACCGCCGCGCGGCGGCTGATCGTGCAGGACGGCGCGGAGGGGCCGCTGCTGCGCGCGCTGGAGGGGCTGATCGACCGCCTGATCCTGGGCGCGCCGCACGACGAGCCGGCGCCGTTCATGGGGCCCGTAATCGACAACGACGCCGCCGACGCGCTGATCGAGGCGTTCCTGTCGCTGGTCGAGCGCGGCGGACGGGTGATCCACCCGCTCGACCGCCCCGACGCCAATCGCCCGTTCGTCACGCCTGCACTGATCGATGTGACCGACGTGCCGGACCGGCCCGACGCGGAGCTGTTCGGCCCGGTGCTGCAGCTGGTGCGCGTGCCCGACTTCGACGCCGCGATCGCCGAGGCGAACGACACCCGCTATGGCCTCTCCGCCTCGCTGATCGGCGGCGACCAGGCGCTGTTCGACCGCTTCTGGGCGGGCGCGCGCGCCGGCATCGTCAACTGGAACCGGCCGACCAACGGCGCCTCCTCGGCTGCCCCGTTCGGCGGTATCGGCCTCAGCGGCAACCACCGGCCGAGCGCCTATTACGCGGCGGACTATGTCGCCTATCCGGTCGTGTCGACCGAGGTGGACAAGGCGGAGGCGAGCATAACGGTGGGATTGCGTTAACGCGTCACCCCGGACTTGATCCGGGGTCCACCTTCTCTCGTTCGGCGGGAAAGAAAGGTGGATGCCGGATCAAGTCCGGCATGACGAAGCTGGAGAAAGCCACGCTAAACCCCGCACAAGCATCCTTGCTTTGTCGCGCGCGCCGGACCGGCCCATCTGCGGGGCATGGAACACGGCCATGTCTATCTTGTGGGCGCAGGCCCGGGCGATCCCGGGCTGCTGACGCTGCGCGCGGCGGAGCTGCTTCGTTCGGCGGACCTGATCGTTCATGACGGACTCGTCGATCCGCGCATCCTGGAGCTGAGCGCGGCGCCGCGCATCTCGGTCGCCAAGCAGCGCAGCCGCCACACGCTTGCGCAGCACGCGATCAACCTGCTGCTGGTCGAGGAAGCGCTCGCGGGGCGCAAGGTCGTGCGGCTGAAGGGTGGCGACCCCTTCATCTTCGGTCGCGGCGGCGAGGAAGCGGAGGCGTGCCGCGCAGCTGGCGTGGCGGTCGAAGTCGTGCCCGGCGTCAGTGCGGCGCTGGGCTGCGCCGCGGAAGCGATGCTGCCGCTCACGCACCGCGACGTGTCGAGCGCGGTCAGTTTCGTCGCCGGCCAGTGCAAGGGGCTCGCCGACCAGGACTGGTCCGGCCTTGCCGGCAAGGGCCGGACGCTCGTCATCTACATGGGCGTCGCGACCGGCGCCGACATCGCCGAGAAGCTGATCGCCGACGGCGTCTCGCCCGACATGCCGGTCGCGGTGCTGGAGAACGGCACCCGCCCCGGCGCCCGCGCGCTGCGTTCGCTGCTGGCGGACCTGGGCGGGATGCTGGCGCGCGAGACCGTCAAGAGCCCCGCGATCATCGTCGTCGGCGAGGTCGTGGACCGGTCGGATGCGGTCGATTGCCTGGCTCGCTTCGCAGCACATGCGGAGCGGATCGCATGAAGATCCTGACCGGAAACGACCTGCCGAGCGGCGCCGTCATCTGGTGGGCCGGCGACGGCTGGTCGCGCCATGTCGAGGATGCGGCCGATGTCGGCGAGGCAGGCGAGCCGATCCTGACGCGCGAGGAAGGCGCGCGCCGGGTCAACAACGCCTATATCATCGAGGCGGTCGCCACCCCCGAAGGCCCCCGTCCCGCCCACATCAAGGACCGCATCCGCGCGCTCGGCCCCACCGTGCGCCCTGACCTGACGCTGAAGCCCGCCGACCCGAACGCGGGGAGCTGGGTGATATGAGCGTGGTTCACGCGAAGACGCGAAGACGCGAAGGAATTTGGGTTCGCGCGGAGGCGCGGAGGCGCGAAGGGTCCGCACCTTGCCCTTCCGCCGGCGCTCGCCGGCGAAGCATTTCTGAGGCCGAAGGTGAGGTAGAGCCGCTTCGCGGCACCAGAATCTCCGCGTCTCCGCGCCTCCGCGCGAACCAACCTTTCTTCTTCGCGTCTTCGCAGCTTCGCGCGAACCCGATCCGGCACCATCACCATGTATAAGTACGACGTTTACGACCAGGCGATCGTCGATGCCCGCGTCGACGAGTTTCGCGACCAGGTGCGGCGGCGGATCGCCGGCGAGATCACCGAGGATCAGTTCAAGCCGCTGCGGCTGAAGAACGGGCTCTACCTGCAGTTGCACGCCTATATGCTGCGGATCGCGATCCCCTACGGCACGCTGAGCAGCCGCCAGCTGCGGACACTGGCGCACATCGCGCGGACCTACGACCGAGGCTACGCGCATTTCACGACGCGGCAGAACATCCAGTATCACTGGATCAAGCTGGAGCAGGCGCCCGACATTCTCGCCGAGCTCGCGACGGTCGAGATGCACGCGATCCAGACCTCGGGCGAGAGCATCCGCAACATCTCGGCCGATCACTATGCCGGTGCGGCCGCCGACGAGATCGAGGACCCGCGGCCCTGGGCGGAGCTGCTGCGCCAGGCGACCACCTTCCACCCCGAGTTCAGCTACCTGCCGCGCAAGTTCAAGATCGCGGTCATCGCCTCGCCCGCGGATCGCGCGGCGCTGCGCTGGCACGACTTCGCGCTTCGCATCGTGCGGGGCGAGACCGGCGAGACCGGCTTCGAAGTGTTCGCCGGCGGCGGCATGGGCCGGACGCCCTTCATCGCCTATCCGATCCGCGCCTTTCTGCCCGCCGAGCAGATCTTCTCGTACCTGCAGGCCGTGCTCCGCGTCTGGAACCGCCATGCGCGGCGCGACAACATCCACAAGCAGCGGATGAAGATCCTGGTCCATGAGCTGGGCGAGGAAGAGTTCACGAGACAGGTGGAGGAGGAATTCGGGCATATCCTGAAGATCGGCGCCGATTTCCCGCGCGTCGAATATGAGCGGATCGCGGCCCATTTCGCGCTGCCGCCGTTCGAAGCCGGCCTGTCCGACGAGATCGACCGCTCGAACCCCGAATTCGCGCTGTGGGCCGACCGGCAGACCGCCGCGCACAAGGCGCCCGGCCATGCGATCGTCAACATCAGCCTGAAAAGGATCGGCGGCATCGGCGGCGACATCACCGCCGAACAGATGGACGCGGTCGCCGACCTGGCCGAGACCTACAGCTTCGACGAGCTGCGGGTCAGCCACGCGCAGAACCTGGTGCTGCCGCACGTGCGCAAGGCGGACCTCTACACGGTCTGGCAGGCGCTCGACGCCGCCGGGCTGGCCGACGTGAACCTGGACCTCGTCACCGACATCATCGCCTGCCCGGGACTCGACTATTGCAGCCTGGCCAATGCCCGTTCGATCCCGATCGCGCAGAAGATCGCCGAGCGCTTCGCCGATCTCGACCGGCAGCTCGATCTGGGCGAGCTGAAGATCAAGGTCAGCGGCTGCATCAATGCCTGCGGCCACCACCATGCCGGGCATATCGGCATCCTCGGCGTCGACCGGAAAGGCACCGAGAACTACCAGCTGCTGCTCGGCGGATCGGGCGCGGAGGACACCAGCTCGGCCAGGATCACCGGCCCCGGGTTCGACGAGGACGGGATCGTCGATGCGGTCGAACGCGCGGTCGAGCGGTATCGCGAGGTGCGGGCGCCAGGCGAACGCTTCCTCGACACCTACCGCCGCGTCGGGTTCGAGCCGTTCAAGGAGGCGATCTATGGCTGAGCGGGGTCAAAAGAACCCGTTCGTTTCGAGCGAAGTCGAGAAACGACTGGCCCGGCGCTCGCGCTTCTCGACTTCGCTCGAAGCGAACGGAGCTTGGTTCAATGCTTAGATACCGCGACGACGATCCGCACGAGGAGCCGGCAGTCACGCTCGACGCTTTCCTCGAACAACCCGACGCGCACGCGGTGCGGGTCGAGGCGGGCGAGGATGTGCGCAAGCTGATCCCGCATTTCGGCCGGCTGAAGCTGGTCGAGATTTCCTTCCCCCGTTTCCGCGACGGCCGCGGCTATTCGGCAGCGCGTATCCTGCGCGAGAGCGGTTACAGCGGCGAACTTCGCGCCGAAGGCGACGTGCTGGTCGACCAGATACTGTTCATGCGCCGCTGCGGCTTCGACAGCTTCGTGCCGGCTCAGCCGCTCGATGCCCGGCTGGTCGGCGAAGCGCTGAAGCGGTTCCCGTTCGTCTACCAGACCGCTGCCGATGCGGCGGTTCCGGTGTGGAAGCTCCGCCATGGCTAGCGCGGTCCGCAAGCTCGACACGATCGACACCGCGCCGGCCTTCGTTCAGACCGACGCGGACCGGCTGAACGCGCGGTTCGACGGCGTCGGCACCGCCGGAATGCTGCGCGAACTGCTGACGACCGAGCTGAAAGGCCGGACCGCGATCGTGTCGTCGTTTGGTGCGGAATCGGCGGTGCTGCTCCACATGGTCGCGACGATCGACCGAGAGATCCCGTTGATCTTCGTCAACACGCAGAAGATGTTCGGCGAAACCCTCGCCTATCGCGACGCGCTCGCGGAACAGCTCGGCTATACCGACCTGCGGGTGTTCCGGCCCGATCCGTACGATCTGGCTGCCCGCGACAAGACCGGGCTGCGCTGGTCCTACGATCCGGACGGCTGCTGCGAGATCAGGAAAGTCGCGCCGCTGCGACGCGCGCTGGCGCCGTTCGATGCATGGATTTCGGGCCGAAAGGGCTTCCAGGGCAAGGCCCGGGCGGCGCTGCCGCGCTTCGAGATCGACGAGGGCCGATTGAAGCTGAACCCGCTCGCCGACTGGTCGAAGACGGAGCTCGACGGCTATTTCGCCGAGCACAAACTGCCGCGCCATCCGCTGGAGGCGCAAGGCTATCTGTCGATCGGCTGCTCGCCCTGCACCAGCAGGGTCCGTCCCGGCGAGGACCCGCGCGCCGGCCGCTGGCGCGGCTGGGACAAGACCGAATGCGGGATTCACGCCGGCCCCGACGACGAGCCGGTGTTCTAAACAAAAATGAGGGTGACCGGCCGGTCACCCTCATCCTTCCGCCCGGCGATACCGGGCGGGCGTCTCCCTCTTCATCCGGAAGAGGGAGCACCCCTTCTGGTCAGGCGAAAACCACGCGCGTCTTGCGACGGCGGGCTGCGGCGCCGACGAACGCGAAGCCGCCGATCATCATTGCCCAGGTGGCCGGCTCCGGCACCGCTTCGAAGTTGATGATCGTGGTGTCGCCGAAGGCGTTACGGATCCGCACATTGTCGACATAACCGACGAAGTTCGAACCGAACCCCGAACCGGCACCGAAGCTGAAGCCGGTGATGTAAGCATCCGCGCTGAAGAGACTTTGCCAGCTGCCGATCGACCGATTGACCTGGCCACCGTTGAACAGAACGACCCCCTTCGTGCCGGCGTCCAGCGTGTAGCCGGCGTGCGACGCGAGGAAGTCCGCGCCGTTGTCGCGCACGTTCAGATAGAACAGCGAATCATCGCCAGCAGTCTGCCAGCCCGAAGGCGGAGCAACGCCCGATGCGCCGCCATTATAGACCTGCTCCCAGATCATTTCGGAGCGCACGCCATTGTCTATGATATGGATGCGAACGGCCGGCGCAGCGTGGGTCTGGCCGGAACCGACCACGCCAGTCTGCCAGTCGAAATCGAGTTGCGAGAGAACGTTGAACGCACCGATCGAAACCGCCGGCGTGCCGGGGAAAAGGTCCTTGTAGATGCTGCCGATCACGTAGCGCGAGCGATCGCCATGGATTTCCAGCGAACCGTTGGCACCCGGCGTACCCGGCGCTGCGCGGGGCGCCGAATTGGTCACCTTGGTGTAACCGCCGCCGCCTTGCTCCGTGACGGAATCATAGGCGAAAACGCCCGGTAGGATCTGCTGAACGCCGTCGTGAATGACGACACCCGTGTCGCTTGCCTGTGCCGCGGAGGCAAAGGCGATCGTCGCCGCAATCGCGGCGAGAGAAACAGCAATTTTCATCGAGACACCCCTGAATAAGTTGCGAAGACAATTTTGTTTTGATTCGCAGCCCGCGCCAAAGGGTTATCACTCAAGCTGAACAACGCAACATCGTTAACGGAGATTAACGTCCCGGATCGGGACCACTATCGGCGCCACCACCAGACGCCGTCGCGGTCTTCGCGGACGGCTCGGCCGCGCTGTTCGAGGTAGCGCAGATGTGCCAGCGTCTCGCCGGTCGCCATGCCGAGCAATTTGTCGTCGATCGTCCGCGCAAACATCACGCCGAAGCAATCGACCGCGCGCCGCGGCGCCTCGGCCAGCCGCTCCTCCAGCCGGGCGAGCTGCTTTTCGTGCCCTTCGATCAATGCGTCGAGCCGGGTGTGGAGACCGGTGAAGGGCGAGCCGTGCGCCGGCAGCACCAGCAGGTCGCCGGGCAGTTCGGCGCGGAAGCGGGCGAGGCTGTCGAGCCATTCGCCGAGCGGATCGCCGTCCGGCTCCAGCATCGTCAGCGACACGTTGGAGCTGATCCGCGGCAGCACCTGATCGCCCGCGATCATCACGCGCCGCGCCGGATCGACCAGGCAGAGATGCTCGGGCGAATGGCCGCTGCCGACGATGGTGTCGAACGCGCCGAGCCGGCCGCCGGCCTGCACCCGCACATAGCCGTCGGGAAGCTTGTGCAGCGCCCGCGCGAACATGCTCCAGCCGCGCGCGGTGGCAGCCGCGATCTGATCGTCCGACCAGCCGGCGCCGCGCCACATCGCGAGCACGTCTTCCGGCGGCTCGGGCCGGGCATCGGCGACCAGCAGCCGCGCGGTCAGATATTCGCCGCGCGTCATCCACAGCCGCACGCCGAATTTGCGCGTCAGCCAACCGGCGAGCCCCAGATGATCGGGGTGCATGTGCGTGACGATCACGCGCGTGACCGTCCGCCCGGCGAGCGGTCCGTCGAAGATCGCGCGCCACGCATCCTTGCAATCGTCGAGCGGCAGGCCGGTATCGACGATCGCGACCCCGCCCTCTTCCTCGACAGTCCAGACGTTGATGTGCTTCAGCGCTCCCGGCACCGGCAGCCGCGCCCAATGCACGCCCGGCGCAACCTCGATCAGCTCGCCCGGTTCGGGCGCGCGATCGCCAAAGGGATAGTGCAGGCCCTTGTGGCTGGTCGCGCTGGCGTGATGGTCGGCCAGCGCTGCGTCGGGCGCGCGGCTCACCCGTGCTTGAACGGGTCGGCGAACGCCGGATGATCCGGCGCCTGAAGCTCGCCCGCGGCGGCCGCGTCCGCCTCCTGCGCAGCACGCTCGCGTTCGGCGCGCAGCTGCTCGATCAGCGCCTCGCGGTCGCCTTCGAAGCGGGTGTCGGTCGGCGCCTCGATGCCGGCCGCCTTCGCAGCCTTGGCCACCGCGGCGTCGAGCTCCCGCTGCGAGCACAGGCCCAAAGTTACCGGGTCTTTGGGCGTGATGTTGGCGATGTTCCAGTGGCTGCGGTCGCGGATCGCCGCGATCGTGGTCCGCGTCGTGCCGATCAGCTTGCCGATCGCGCCGTCAGAGACTTCCGGGTGGTTGCGGATGATCCAGGCGATGCCGTCCGGCTTGTCCTGGCGCTTGGAGACCGGCGTATAGCGCGGCCCCTTGGTGCGGCGGATCTGCTCCGGTCCCTTCGAAATCTGGAGCCGGTAATTCGGGTCCTTCTGGCCCTTTTCGATCTCGTCCATCGTCAGCTCGTGCGCGCGGACGGGATCGCGGCCGGTCAGCTTGGTCGCGGCGGTATCGTCGGCGATCGCCTGAACCTCCAGCACGTGCAGGCCGCAGAAATCGGCGATCTGCTGGAACGAGAGCGACGTATTGTCGACCAGCCACGAAGCGGTCGCGTGCGGCATGAGCGGCTGAGCCAAGAGAACCTCCGGAAACAAATAGGGCCGCCCCTTCCCGGAGCGGCCGAACATCGCCGCCGATCTAGGCGCACGAGACAAACGAAGCAAGTGGTGCCGAGTGTCCGACTCGAACGGACGACCTACCGCTTACAAGGCGGTTGCTCTACCAGCTGAGCTAACCCGGCACGGTTCGCCGCAATGCGACAGGTCGCGGCGAAGGTCCAGCCCGGACGATGTCCGATTCCGGCCAGAGCCGTTCGCATGCGTACAGCGACGGGACTTGTTATTCCCTCAAATCAACAGCTTAGCTCCTGCACGCTTGTTGCATGGCGGTCCCCGAAATGGGGAGAGCCTGCATGAACCACCGTCTGATCCTGAGCCTTGCCGCCGTGCTCGCCGCGCTGCCGTCCTTCGCCTGCGCGCAGATGCCGGGCCGCATCGAATGGTCGATCGATCACGGCGAAAAGCGCAGCGACGGCAAGGTGCAGTTCACGCTGATGCACCGCGAAGGGCGCAGCCAAAACATCCACAGCCACCCGGTCGAACTCTCCAGCCTGAGCGGACTGACCGCCGAACAGTTGCGCGGACGGCGCGGGCCGGTGCGGTTCGCGGTCAGGGAAGATGCCGGCACGCTCGATTGCAGCGGCACCGCCGGCTCCGGCGAAGGCGAAGGCGACTGCAGCTTTGCCGGCAATCCGGACTTCGTCGCGGAGCTGGAGCGGCAGGGCTTCGGCCATGCCGACGAGCGGCAATTGCTGTCGCTGACAATGATGGACGTGGGCCTGCCGATGTTCGCCGAAGTCGCGCGCCAGGGCTATCGCGGCGCCAGCGTCGCCGATGTGATCCGGCTGCGCGAGCACGGCGTCGGCCTCGACATGCTCCGCGAGGTGAGCGCGCTCGGCTACCATCTGCCAACGCTCGGCGCGCTTGCCGACATGCGCGACCACGGCGTCACCACCGACTTCATCCGCGCGGTGATGGCGAACGGCCTCGGCAAGCTCAGCCCACAGGAACTGATCGACCTGCGCGATCATGGCGTCACGCCCGACTATGTGGCGGCGGTGCGGCGGAACGGCTTCCCCAACGCCGGCGTACGCGAGCTGATCGACATGCGGGACCACGGCGTCAGCGTAGATTTCGTCCGCGAGCTGGCGGCGAGCGGCCGGCGCTTTTCGCCCGACGACGTGGTGCGGATGCGCGACCATGGCCTCAGCGCCGGCTTCGTCGGCGAGCTGCGCGAGGTGGGCTATGGCGACCTCAGCCCCGCCGAGATGATCCGTCTGCGCGACAATGGCGTGTCCATCGCCTCGATCCGCCGCGCCAACGCCCAGGGCGGCCGCTCCAGCCCGGACGAGCTGATCCGGATGCGGAACGAGGGGCGGATTTGACACCCCTCGCCCGTTCGCTTCGAGCGAAGTCGAGAAACGAGTGGTTCACGGCAGCCGCTTCTCGACTTCGCTCGAAGCGAACGGATTTTTAGCGGACCCCGAAGGTCCAGCCTTCGGTGCGGGCGAGATCGGGCGTGAGGGCGGCCGGGGCCCATAGGTCTGGATCGTGCGCCACCGCGCGCAGCCAGGCGGCCGCGAGAATGGCGTCGGTCGCGTGGTCGTCATAACGGGCCAGCGGCACGTGCGGGCGGCTGCCGAGAACGGCGAGCGCCCGGTCCAGCGTTTCCCCGTCGCGGATTTTGGTGCGGCCGCGCGGCAGGCCGGCGGCGGTGGCAGCGATGCTGGTGTAGATTTCGACGACGACGGGTCCGCGCTCCGGCACCGGGTCGCAGGGCCTGTCCTGAGCGAAGTCGAAGGGCCAGATCGGCAGCTTGCCGTCGATCCGGTGGAACAGGCGCATGCCGGTCAGGCTCGATTTGCCCACCTGCGCGGCGCCAACCAGGTTGAAATTGCTGTACGGGTTGCACAGACCCTGTTCGCGTGACGCGTCCTCGACGACGCGGAAGCGGCCGGCGCCGGGCGGGAACAGATCGCCGCAGCGGCCGCCGTGGCGGCGGAAATACCGGCTTGCGTCCGCATGATCGACGAAGCGGTTCGCGCCGAGATGCGGCTCCTCGCCGGCGATCTCCTCGACCAGCGCCCAGAGCCCGCGCACGTCCGCCGGGCTGCGGTCCCAGCCGGGAAAGAAGGCGCCGCAATCGGCGAAGGCGAGCGACGGCGACAGGTCGAGCCCGACCAGCCAGTCGCCCTCCAGCGCCAGCATCCAGTCGAGCACCTCCTGCCGCGACCAGAGAGGGCCGGGACGAACGAGCGTGGGCGCTTCCCTCCCCGCTTCGCACACCGCCAGGGCGATGCCTTTCTGGCGCGGACCGGCCGCGCCCGACCAGTCGATCGCGGCGAAACGGGTGAAGCGGCTCACGGTCGCTCCCCGAACGCCTCCCGCTGCGGCTTTTTCAGCCGGTCCCACCAGGCACGGGTGATGACCGTTTCGATGCGCTCGCGGTCCGCGCTGCCGAGGCGGACAAGGACGGCGGGCCAGCCGCGATAATGCGCGGATTCCCAGAACGTATCCGGGTCCGTTTCCATCAGCAGCTCCTTTTCCGGCAAGGACGCGGAGATCGCGAAGCTGTCCGCCTCGCGCCCCGGATAGACGAACGCCTTGCCGTTCACCTTGACCGCCGGCCGGCCATAGCTGGTCGACAGCTCCGCGCCCGGCAGCGCCAGCGCGAACGCCGCGACCTCGTCCCAGTCTCTCAGCATCCAGGTCTCCGTCGGTTGCCGGCTGCGTCTTATCCCCGTAACACAGCGCGGGAACGGGGCAATAGCGGGAGGGATTGGTGGCAAAGACGGCGTGGCGGATCGGTGCGGGCGTGGCGGTGATCCTGATCCTCCTGCTCTCGCAGGAAATTCGCGACCTGGCGAAGGCGGTCGGATCGCCGATCCCCCCGCTGCCGATCCCCTATGGCGGCTCCGGCCTCGACAATCTGCTGGCAGTGCTGATCGTCGCCGCAGGCGCCTGGCTGCTGCTCCGCCGGCCGGCCGGGCTGGCGCGGGACCTCGGGCTCCGTTTCAACGGGTGGCGCGGCCCGGTGCTGGCGGCGGTCGCAACCCTGCCTTTCTGGATCGGCGTCGTGTGGCTGGGCAAGCCGGCGACCGACTGGTCGGCCCTCGACCTTGTGATGCTCGCCTTCGCCTTTCCGCTGGCGGAGGAGATCGTCTTTCGCGGCTTCGGCTTCGTGCTGACCCGGCGGGCTCTCGGCTGGCCGATGGGCCTGGCGATCGCCGTGCAGGCGCTGGGCTTCGGCGCCATACACTGGATGGGCGCCGGCGGAGACACGGCGGGCCTGCAGATCTTCGCGATCACCGCGCTCGGCGCCGTGCTGTTCGCGGTCGTGGACGCGATCGACGGCTACACGATCTGGAGCGGCTTCGTGATCCACGTCTCCATGAACGCGGTGTGGGTCGTGTGCACGCCGCCGGACAGCATGGGCACCGGCTGGGTCGGAAACGCGCTGCGCCTGGCGACCGCAGCGCTGGCCCTGTTCCTGTTCTGGCGGTTCGGTAGGCGCGGGAACGCCGCCGACGTATCAGTTTCTACAGAGCCCACCCCCGCTCTTCACTGAAGCGCGGCCGCCACGTCTGCCGAGAACTTCGCGATGTCGAAGCGCGCGCCGACCGGGTCCTCGCCGCGGCGGACGATGACGAGCCGCTCTGACGGGATCACCATGATATACTGGCCGCGATTGCCCTGGGCGGCGTAGCTGCCCGCGGGCAGGCCCTGCGCGGGCCCGAACAGCCACATCGTCGCGCCATAGCCGGGCCCTTCGGCCGGCTGCGGCCCGGACGGCGTGGTCATGTACTTGACCCAGCCTTCGGGCAGGATGCGCTCGCCCTGCCAGACGCCGTCGTTCAGCCATAAGAGCCCCAGCCGTGCGAGATCGCGGGCGGTGGACCAGACCTGGCTGGAAAGGATGAAATTGCCCTGCCAGTCGGTCTCGGCGACCGTGTGCGTCATGCCGATCTTGTCGAACAACTCAGTGTGCGGGAACGCCAGGTAGCGCTGATCGTCGTTCAGCGCCGCGCGAAGCGAGCGGATCGCCAGCAGGATGTCGTTGTTCGCGTAGCGGAAGCGGGTGCCGGGCGCGGCCTCCAGCGGCCAATGCGTGACTTCCTGAGTGACCGTGGTCGCGCCCATGTAAAGCGCGTCAGTGCGGTTGCCGGCGGTGTCGCTGTGCAGCCCGCTCGCCATGCGGAGCAGGTTGTCGAGGGTGATGGTGGCTCGGGGATCGATCCGGTCAGTCTGCCATTCGGGAACGGATGCGGCCCGATTGGGGGCGAGCAGTCCTTGTTTGACCGCGATCCCAATCAACGTGCCTGAAATGCTTTTCGCAACCGACCAAGTGCGGTTCGAAACCAAAGGCCCGAAGCCGTCCCCATAGCGCTCCGCACCGATTTTGCCGTCTCG
>NZ_DASTXI010000205.1:0-10909 GCF_035758555.1 Sphingomonas sp.
TAAGCGCTTTTCTCCTTTCAGCCTTTGGAATTGCCTGGAATGAACCGCGCGACCTTGCTGCCCAGCTTCATCAGCGTGACGAGGGTCGGCTTCGGCAGCGTGCGCACCTGGTCGTACCAGTCGCCGAGCGTGGAGATGAACTCGTGCATGCGCACGATTCGCTCCCGCACCTGGGGCGGCGCGGCGTCGTCGCGCGACAGGCGGGCCGCGAGTTCGCCGAGCAGCGCCACGGTGGGGTCCACCTCGCGGCGCTTCCGCTCGGCAACGATGCGCATCAGCATCTCCCAAAGGTCGGTCTCGGCGACGAAATGGTCGCGCCGGTCGCCTTCGACATGAACCCGCCGCACGATGCCATAGCCCTGCAGCTCCTTGAGCGCGTTGGACACGTTGGACCGGGCGAGCGCGAGCTGGTCGACGATCTCGTCGGCCGGGAGCGGGCGGTTGGAAAGATAGAGCAAAGCATGAACTTGCGCGACCGACCGGTTCACCCCCCATTGGGTTCCCATCTCTCCCCAATGAAGGATAAAGGCCTTGGCGTCTGGGTGATCGGTCAGTTTCATCGGATATTTCTGTAATGACAGAAATTGCAGTCGTCAACTATGCAAGAGCTGCCGCGTCGGTCCTTTTTCCGGCCGCGCTGCTCGCTGGCCTGAGCTATTGGCCGGCATCGCATCTGGGTCTCGATCCGGTGCTGCTGACCGTCTGGAAAGGCGCCGGCGTGGCATTGCTTGCCGCGTGGGCGGCAGCGCGGGCGCGCAGCCCTGACGGCTGGCTGCTGGTTGCGGTGCTGTCGCTGGGGGCGGCGGGGGATGTTCTGCTGGAGGTGGCGCGGCTGGAGATCGGGGGCGGCGTGTTCCTCGCCGGGCATGTCGTTGCGATCGTCTTGTATCTGCGCAACCGGCGGGCCGGTGCGGGCTGGTCGGCGCTGCTGCTTGTGCCGGCGGTGGTTGCCCTCTCCGCGATGTGCCGGCGGACCGGTCGGCGGCGCCCGGCGTCGCGCTTTACGGGGCAGGCGTGTCCGCTATGGCGGCGTGCGCGCTGATGAGCCGCTTTCGACTGGCCGCCGCAGGCGCGCTGATGTTCGTCGTGTCGGACCTGCTGATCTTCGCACGGCTGGGGCCGCTTGCCGGATCGTGGCTGCCGGCGTTGCTGGTGTGGCCGCTCTATTTCTTCGGCCAGGCATCGATCGCCTGGGACGTGGGGGCGCGGAGCCGCAGCTAGCCGGCGATCCTGCGCACCAGTGCGAGCACCGCGAGCGCGATCGGCAGCAGCACGATCGCCCAGATCAACAGATTGCAGACCCGCACGAAAGTCGGCGATTCATCGAAACCGGCATGTTCTTCCAGGATCACCGGCCGCTGGCGACGGAGCCGGTCTTCGGCCTCGAGCTTGGCGAGATGGCGTCGGGCGCGGTCGAGCTCGCGCTGAAAGGCCGACGGGCCCGATGGCGACGAAAAATCCGTGCCGTCCGGAGTCGCTGCTCCCGGGCCCAGATTGGCGGCAGGAACTTTCCCCAAAGCGTCCTCCCTGTTGATTCCCCTGTTGCGCAAACGACTGTGGCACAAGATGTTTCCCCAGGTAAAGGGCAGGAGGCCAGGCATGCGCGTGTTCACGATCGGCTATGAAGGCGCGACGGTGGACGAGGTCCTGTCCGCGCTGGCACGGGCCGGCGTCGAGCAGGTTGCCGACGTTCGCGCCATCGCGGCCTCCCGGCGACCCGGCTTTTCGAAAACGTCGCTGGCGGCCAGCCTGGCCGAGGCGGGGATCGGCTATCGGCATCTGCGCGCGCTCGGCACGCCAAAGCCCGGCCGCGATGCCGCGAAGAAGGGCGATCGTGCGACGCTGGAGCGGGTCTATGCCGGGCAGCTGGAGCTGCCGGAGGCGCGGGCTGAAGCGGCAGCCCTGGAAGCGATAGTGAAGGACAAGCCGACCGCGCTGCTCTGCTTCGAGCGGGATCCGGCGATGTGCCATCGGACGCTGCTGATCGCTGCGGCAATGCCGCAGGCCGAAGTCACCGACCTGTTCGCCGCCTGACCACCAGGCAAGTCAACGCCCGTTCGTTGCCGATCGCCGTTAACGTGCCGCACGGGGACAGATTGAATTCGCTCGATTTAGCGGCTCGCAACCGGCGCCGAATTGAGGCAGAATGCGCGGCACGGAAACGCTTCACCGAGGGGGTGGAGGAGCGCCGCCGGACCCTGAACCGGCGGCGCTTTTTCGTCATTCGTTGCCGCTGATGAAGTCGCCGAGCGCGCCCAGCGCCGAGCCTTCGCCGCGGTTCTGGCCGCCGCGGCTGCCGGCCGCCGCCAGCATCCGCCCGGCAAGGCGGGAGAAGGGCAGCGACTGGATCCAGACCTTGCCGGGCCCGGTCAGCCGCGCGAAGAACAGGCCTTCGCCGCCGAAGAAGGTGCTGCGCACGCCGCCAACCGTGATCAGGTCGAAATCGACGCCCGGCGTGTAGGCGGCGAGGCAGCCGGTATCGACGTGCAGCTCTTCGCCCGCGCGGAGCTCGCGCTCGACGATGGTGCCGCCCATCTGCACGAACACCCAGCCGTCGCCTTCCAGCCGCTGCATGATGAAGCCTTCGCCGCCGAACAGGCCGGTCAGGATTCGGCGCTGGAAATGCACGCCGATCGACACGCCCTTGGCGGCGGCAAGGAAGCTGTCCTTCTGGCAGATCAGCTCGCCGCCGAGATCGCCGAGTTTCAGCGGCAGGATCGCGCCGGGCGTAGGAGAGGCGAAGGCGACGCGCGCCTTGCCGGAACCGCGATGGGTGAAGACGGTGGTGAACAGGCTTTCGCCGGTGACGAGGCGTTTGCCGGCGCCGAGCAATTTGTCCATGAAACCGCCGCCCTGGCCGCCGCTGCCGTCGCCGAACACCGTCGTCATCTCGACGGACGCATTCTTCCAGACCATCGCGCCGGCCTCCGCCACCGCGCTTTCGCCCGGATCGAGCTCGATCTCGAGGAACTGCAACTCCTCGCCCTTGATCTCGAAATCGATATCGTCGGCGATCCCGGACTGGCGGCGATGCTCCCACGGGCTTTGCGGCATATGTGCTCCCTCCCTCAAATCGATGACGGGCCAGAGCTACTTGACGCGCCTGGCCGAGATGATGCGGATGCGCTGCTTGATGACCTGGTTCTTCATCGCGCCGCGGCCGCGGCCGATCCAGGTCGGGGCGGCGAGGATCTTCTTCACCACGCCCATGCCGCTGACGACGTGACCGAAGGCCGCATAGCCCGGATAATCGCCGCGCGCATCGAGCGACGGCTGCGCGCCGACGCAGATGAAGAAGTCGCCCATCGCCGTCCCCGGCGCATTTCGCGCCATCGAGATCGTGCCGTCGACGTGCTTCAACCCGGTCTTGCTGGTCGGTTCGTGGTCGATCGAGAAGAAGGCGCGGCGCATATTATGATCGATGCCGCCCTGGATCAGGCCGAACTGCGGTGCCGATGGCGAGCGTGCCGCGCGGTAGAAGGTCGTGCCGTCGAACTTCCCTGCCTCGACATAGTGGAGGAAGTTCTTCGACGTGATCGGCGCCTGCTTGTCGGCCAGCTCGACGACGATGGTGCCGAGCGTCGTCTTGATCGCGACCCGGGGCGCCGCGAGCGCAGGGGTAGCGATCAGGGCAAGGATCAGGGTGAGCAAACGCAACATTGATTTTGGATGACCTTTCGCACCTGAACCCGTCACGAACAAAGGCCTCAGGAGTCCTGCTCGCCTGTGTCGGACGGATCGCCGTCCTCCTCGCCCGAGGCCAGATCCTCGCCGATGGTCGCGCCGGTGTCCGGATCGGTTTCGCGGGTTTCCTCGAAGCCTTCCTCGTCCTCCGTCTCGTCGATCCGTGCCGCGGCGACGACACGTTCGTCGTCGGCGACATGGAAGAGGCGGACGCCCTGGGTGTTGCGGCCGATCACGCGGACATCGCCCACGGTCGTGCGAATCAGTTTCGCCTGGTCGGTGACGAGGATGATCTCCTCGCCGTTCCGCGCCGGGAAGCTGGCGACGACGTCGCCATTCCGCTCCGACATCACGATGTTGGTGATGCCCTGGCCGCCGCGGTTGGTGCGGCGATATTCATAGGCGGAGCTCCGCTTGCCATAGCCGTTGGCCGTGACGGTCAGGATGAATTCTTCCTTCTCCGTCATCTCCGCGAAGCGTTCGGGCGAGAGCGACGGCTCGCCTTCCTTTTCGGCCTTCCACGGGGCGAAGCGGAGATAATCCTCCTTTTCCTCCTGCGTCGTGCCGACGCGCTTCAGGATCGACAGCGAGATGACCTCGTCGCCTTCGGCCAGGCTGATGCCGCGCACGCCGGTCGACGTGCGGCTCTGGAACTCGCGCACCGCGGTGGCGGGGAAGCGGATCGCCTTGCCGCCGCGGGTGGCGAGCAGCACGTCGTCGCCTTCGGTGAGCAGTGCTACGCCGATCAGGCGGTCGGACATGTCTTCCTCGTCGCCATTCTCGTCGGTGCCGAAGCGCATCGCGATCTTGCCGGCGGTCGGGATGTTCCTGAACGCGTCCATCGAGTTGCGGCGAACGGCCCCGTGCGCGGTCGCGAACAGGATGTGGAGCTCGCCCCAGCTTTCCTCGTCCTCGGGGAGGGGCAGCACGGTCGCGATCGTCTCGCCTTCGGAGAGCGGCAGCAGGTTGACCATCGGCCGCCCGCGCGTCGCCGGCCCGCCCTCGGGCAGCCGCCACACCTTCATCCGGTAGACGCGTCCGAGCGTCGAGAAGAACAGCACCGGCGAATGGGTCGAGGTCACGAACAGCTCGGTGACCGCATCCTCTTCCTTGGTCTGCATCCCCGAGCGGCCCTTGCCGCCGCGCTTCTGTGCGCGGAAGGCGTTCAGCGGCGTACGCTTGATATAGCCATCGAGCGTGACGGTCACGACCATGTCCTCGCGCTCGATCAGATCCTCGTCCTCGATGCCGTCAAAGGCGGGCGCGATCTCCGTCTTGCGCGGGGTGTCGAACTCGGCGGCGACGGCCTCGAGCTCGGTCCGCATCACGCCGTAGAGCTTGGCGCGGTCGCCCAAAATCTCGAGCAGCGCGCCGATGCTGGTCGCGAGCTCCTGCAGCTCCCCGCCGATTTCGTCGCGGCCAAGCGCGGTCAGCCGGTGGAGGCGGAGGTCGAGGATCGCGCGGACCTGGGCGTCGGAGAGGCGGTAAATGTCGCCTTCGACCTCATGCTCGATAGCTTCGACCAGGCGGATATAGGGTGCGATCTCGGCGATCGGCCATTCGCGATTGAGCAGCGAGGCGCGGGCCTCGGCCGGGCTCGCCGATGCGCGGATGATCCGCACGACTTCGTCGAGATTGGTGACCGCGATGACGAGGCCGAGCAAGATGTGCGCCCGCTCCCGCGCCTTGGCGAGCTCGAACTTCGAGCGGCGGGTGATGACCTCTTCGCGGAACTTCACGAAGGATTCGATGATGTCGCGGAGGTTCAGCGTCTCCGGCCGGCCGCCGCGGATCGCGAGCATGTTGGCGGAAAAGCTCTGCTGGGCCGGCGTGTGCCGCCACAACTGGTTCAGCACCACATCGACCTGGGCATTGCGTGCCAGGTCCATCACGATGCGGACGCCAAGCCGGTTCGATTCGTCGCGGATATCCGAGACGCCTTCGATGCGCTTGTCCTTGGCGGCCTCGGCGATGCGCTCGACCAGCGCGTTCTTGCCCTGCTGATAGGGAATCTCGGTCAGCACGATCGAGCGGCGGTCGCCGCGGCCTTCCTCGATCGTGTGGCGCGAGCGGACGATCACCGAGCCGCGACCGGTCGTATAGGCGTTGCGCGCGCCGCCCTGGCCGAGGATGATCGCGCCGGTCGGAAAGTCCGGCCCCGGCACATATTGCATCAGCTCTTCGGCCGTCAGCGCGCCGTTGTCGATGAAGGCCAGGCAGGCGCGGATGACCTCGCCCAGGTTATGCGGCGGGATGTTGGTCGCCATGCCGACGGCGATGCCGCCGGCGCCGTTCACCAGCAGGTTCGGGAAGCGCGCCGGCAGCACCTGCGGCTCGCGTTCCGACGCGTCATAATTGGGCTGGAAGTCGACCGTATCCTTGTCGAGATCGTCGAGCAGCGCGTTCGAGACCTTGGCGAGCCGCGCTTCGGTGTAACGCATCGCCGCCGGATCGTCCGGGTCCATCGACCCGAAATTGCCCTGGCCGTCGATCAGCATCACCCGCATCGACCAGTCCTGCGCCATGCGCGCGAGGGTGAAGTAGATCGCAGCGTCGCCGTGCGGGTGGTATTTACCCATCACGTCGCCGACGATGCGGCTGCATTTGCGGTAGGGCCGGCCCGCGACATAGCCGGCTTCCTGGCAGGCGTAGAGGATACGGCGGTGGACGGGCTTCAGGCCGTCGCGCACGTCGGGAAGCGCGCGCGCGACGATCACGGACATCGCATAGTCGAGATAGCTCGACTTCATTTCGTCGACGATGTTGACGGGTTCGATGTCGCTGGACGGGGCAGAAGGCGGCGGCAGAGTGGCCAAGAGTTCGTTCCGGTGATTGCTGGTGAGGCGCAGGACGCGCCGGATCGGATCGTCCTAGCGAGGCCTGTCCGGAAACGCCACCCCGCGCACGCGCGCACGCGCGCGAGAGCTGTGGACAACCCCGCGATATGCGCAGCCGGCCCTATTTCGATCCGGCGAATGCGTCAAAGCGGGTTCAACCCGCGTTCAGTGGCGAATCGGTAAATCGCTTGTCGATCCCGCCGCTTGTCCGGCGGTAGACCGGAGTATAGGGGGGCGAAGAGCGACCCCGTTCGCCGGAGTGTCCCCCTCGAGAGGAGAGCGTTGTAATGAAGGTTTCAAAACTGGCGCTGGGGCTGGCGCTGGCCGCCGGCTTCGGCATGGCGGCGCCGTCGATCGCCAAGGACAAGAAGGAAAACACCGAGGCGGCGAAATTCTCGCCGGAGCTGAGCAAGGGCTTCCGCAACGCAGTGCAGCCCTTCCAGAAGGCGCTGTCGGCCAAGGATTATGCGACGGCCCAGTCGCTGCTGCCGGCAGTGGAGGCCGCGGCCTCCGCGCCCGACGAGAAATATTATGTCGGCCAGTTCAAGATCGCGCTGGGTCAGGGCCTCCAGAATCAGGAGCTGATGAAGGCAGGCGTGATCGAGGCGCTGAATTCGGGTTCGCAGGGCGTCGAGCCGGACCGCGGCAAATTCTCGTGGTATGCGGGCCAGTTCGCGTTCCAGTCGAAGGACTATCCGACTGCGATCCAGTATCTGACCGCTGCGAAGACCGCCGGCTATCAGCCCAAGGATGCGAGCGGCCAGCCGGACTCGAACTTCCAGATCATGCTGGCGGAATCCTATTTCCAGACCAAGCAGGTCCCGCAGGGCATGGCCGTGCTGGAAGAGGCGATCAAGAGCGAGGAGGCCGCCGGCCGCAAGGCTCCGCAGTCATGGTACGGACGCGCGGCGTCGATCGCCTATCAGTCGAAGAACATGGCCGAGGCCGCCAAGTGGACGCGGGCGCAGGTCGCTGCCTATCCCACGCCCGAGAATTGGCGCAGCGCGCTGGTCATCTTCGGCGATTCCAACCATTTCGACGACCAGACCCAGCTCGACCTGCTGCGCCTGAAGCGCTTCGCCGGCGCGCTGGCGGGTGAGCGCGACTATTACGAATATGCCGTTCTGGCCGACAAGGTCGGTCTGCCGGGCGAAGCCAAGGCGGTGGTCGACGAGGGCCGGGCCAAGGGCGCGTTCGACGCCAGCAGCAAGGCAATCAATGAGATCGGCGCCGCTGCCGGGGCCAAGGTGACGGCCGACAAGGCGTCGCTCGCCGGCTCGGAAAAGAGCGCGGCGTCAGCCGCCAACGGCCGCGTGGCGCTCGGCACTGCCGACGCCTATTTCGGCTATGGCGACTATGCGAAGGCTGCCCAGCTCTATCAGCTGGCGCTGCAGAAGGGCGGGATCGACGCGAACGTCGCCAATCTGCGGCTCGGCGAGGCGCTCGCAAAGACTGGCCAGATGGCCCAGGCAAAGGAGGCTTTCGCGAAGGTCACCGGCCCGCGTGCCGAGCTCGCGCAGTTCTGGTCGCTCTGGGCCGACCAGAAGGCCGGCGCAGCGGCCTGATCAGCCGCCGCGATCGAACGAAGGAGCAGCCCCGGCGATTGGTACGCCGGGGCTGTCTTTCGATGTGCGGATGGTGAGCGAGGTCTTGACGCTCGCCACGTTGGGCGCGGTCGTCAGCTCCGATGTCAGGAAATGCTGGAACGACTGAAGGTCGGGTGCGACGATCTTCAGGATGAAATCGATCTCGCCGTTCAGCATGTGGCACTCGCGCACTTCCGGCAGCCCGGCGACATGCTCCTCGAAGGCGCGCAGCTCATGCTCCGCCTGGCTTTTCAGGCTGACCATCGCGAACACGGTGATGCCATAGCCGAGCGCGGCCGGGTCCAGCCGGGCATGATAGCCGCGGATCACGCCCGCCTGCTCCAGGCTGCGGACGCGGCGCAGGCAGGGCGGGGCGGTCAGTCCGACTCGCGCCGCCAGGTCGACATTGGTCATCCGCCCGTCCTCCTGAAGGGCGGACAGGATTTCGAGATCGACCGCGTCGAGTGATTGGGCCGTCATGCGCAACACCTCGCGAGAATTCCGACGGCCGCTTATAAGATAATTGCCCTGACCCGCAATTGTCTCACTTTGTTACGTTCATCTTTTCGGGTCTGTCAGCGTCCTTTAGAGCGCGCTATCCCAGCCGCTCGGGGGAGGAAAGGCGCCGGTGCGATTCGACGACAGGCTTGCGACGGCGCTCGGCCAGCCGGCAGAGGTTCCTGCCGCGCGCCAGGCGATCTGGCGCCAGCTCGTCGACCTGCTCGGCCAGGATCATGACGAGGAGTCGCCGCTGCGCGCCGCCGCTTTCGACCGGCTGCGGCAATGGCGCGCCGACGTGCCGATCATCGGCCGCCAGAGCGCGGGGATGCTGCTGCTGGGCGACCAGCCGGTCCCGACGGACCTGATCGAATTCTTCGCCGAAGACGCGACGGTGGTGTTCGCGCCGCTGCTGGCCGGAGTCGAGCTGCCGGGCAAGGTCTGGCGCAAGCTGATCCCGCGGCTGTCCCCGGTCGCCCGCGCGCTGCTCCGCCATCGCCGCGACCTGCCGAACGGGGCGCTGAGAGCGCTCGAGGCATTCGGGCAGGCCGATCTGGTGATCGAGGGACCGGTCGCAGAGCCTGAGCCGGCCGCCGAACCGGAGCCCGTGCATCACGAGAATGCGGAGCACGCGCACCACGAGCATTATGCCGCGCCCGACATTCGCGAGCTGCGGGCACGGATCGAAGCGTTCCGTGAGCGGCAGCTCCATGCCGAGCAGGCGGAGCCGACCGAATTCCGCTTCGAAACCGGTGCGGACGGCGTGATCCGCTGGTGCGACGCGGCGGGGCGGGGGGCGATCGTCGGCCTGTCGATCGCCGATGCGGCGCCGGGGCAGGCACACGGCGTCGACGGACAGGCCGCCGGTGCCTTTCGTCGCCGTGCGCCGTTCCGCGATGCGCGATTGACCGTCGCCGAAGCGGGCAAGGCAGGCGGCGCCTGGTGCATTTCGGGGGTGCCGATCTTCGATGCCGCGACCGGGCGCTTCACCGGCTATCGCGGCACCGCCCGCCGTCCGCGTGTCGGCGAACGCGCGGAGAATGTCGGGCTGCTCGGCTCCGTGCTGTCGGGCGACTCGCTGCGCCAGCTTGCGCACGAAGTCCGCACGCCGCTGAACGCGATCGCGGGTTTTGCCGAGATGATCGAGCGCCAGATGCTTGGCCCGGCGCCGCGCGCCTATCGCGAGCGGGCGACGACGATTTTGGAAGAAACGCAGCGGCTGCAGGACGTGCTCGACGATCTGAACGAAGCGGCCCAGCTCGACGGCGGGTCCGCGCCGATGGCGGCTGCGGAAGTCGATTGCGCGATGCTGCTGGCGCGCGTCACTGCCGCGCTCGGGCCGCTGGCGGCGGAGAAGGGGGTGACGATCGCGCTGGCGATCGCGCCGCATTGCGCGTCGGCGCTGATCGATCCCGCGGCGGCGGAGCGGATGACGACACGGCTGGTGAGCGCGGCGATCGGCCTCGCGCGGCCCGGCGAACGGATCGCGGTCGAGCTTTCGCCCGGCGACGGGGCGAAATCGGAGACCTTGCTGTCGGTCGAACGGCCGTCGCTGGTGGCGGGGCAAGCCGAATCGGACCTGCTCGAGGCCTGCGACATCCCCGGCGAGGAAGGCGCGCCGCCGCTTCTGGGGCTGGGCTTCACCCTGCGGATGGTGCGAGGCGTGGCGGAAAGCTGCGGCGGTGTGCTGGTGATCTCGCCCGACCGCTTCCGTGTCCGCCTGCCCGCAACCGCCGCACAGCAGGCGCCGGCCGAAACCGGCCAGGCCGTGAATGGCGGGCCGCAGCCGCTTGCCTAGCCGCCTGCGGCTCCGCTATCGCCCGCCGGCCGGGCGGGGCCTGTAGCTCAACGGTAGAGCCAGCCGCTCATAACGGCCAGGTTGGGGGTTCGAATCCCTCCGGGCCCACCATCCCGCCGGCCAAAGCTGCAGCGGAGCTGCAGCCGGGCTCAAGGCGGGATCGGCCGGCCTCGCTAAAGCGAGGACCGACGGCGTGGCTGCGCCATGCCGCTTGTCGGAAGAAAGTGAAGCCGCCGCGGCAAAGCCGCGCCGTCGGTCCTTGCGAAGCAAGGCCGGCCGGCCGCGTTGCGTCGTCCAGATAGCTCCGCTATCTGCCGCGCACCACGGCGTCGGGGAGTAGCGCAGCCTGGTAGCGCATCTGCTTTGGGAGCAGAGGGTCGCAGGTTCGAATCCTGTCTCCCCGACCATCCGGATCGAATTACGACTGGCGGCCCGCGTGGAACAGCCGGAGTTCTTTAGCGGTCGGCCTTGGGTGCTCTCGAGATTAAGAGAGTGACACTATAAAG
>NZ_DASTXI010000221.1:0-38750 GCF_035758555.1 Sphingomonas sp.
AAGCAATATCGCTATCATCCCGATTTCCGCGCCGCGCAGGAAGCGGCGAAATACGACCGCTGCGGCGCGTTCGGCGAAGCCCTCCCCCGGCTGCGCGCGCGGGTCGAGAAGGATCTGAAGCGGCCCGGCCTCGGCAAGGACAAGGCCTGCGCGGCGGTGGTGCGGCTGCTCGACCTGTCCAAGGTCCGCATCGGCAACGAGGCCTATGCGCACGATAACAAGAGCTTCGGCGCGACGACGCTGCGCAAGCGCCACGTCGACGTGAAGGGGCGGACGCTGAAGCTCGAATTCCGCGCCAAGTCCGGCAAGGTCTGCCGGCTGCGGCTGAGCGACGCTTCGCTGCTCCGCTTCGTCAAACGCATGCAGGATCTGCGCGGGCAGCAGCTGTTCCGCTGGATCGGCGAGGACGGCGAGGCCAATCCGGTCACCTCGACCGACGTCAACGCCTATATCCGGGACGCGATGGACGCCGATTTCACCGCCAAGCATTTCCGGACCTGGGGCGCCTCCGTCGTCGCGTTCCGCGAGCTGTTCGACGCAAGGGGCGATATCAGCCTGAAGCAGATGCTGGCGGCCGTCTCCGACGAGCTCGGCAACACGCCGGCGATCGCGCGCAAATCCTATGTGCACCCGGCGCTGATCGAGCTCGCCAAATCGGGCGCGCATTGGGACGCGGAGATGAAGCTGCCGCGGTCGACCCGCTATCTCGACCGTTACGAGCGCGGTCTGATTGCATTTCTGGACCAGCTCGACGAGGCTGGCGCGGGCGCGCGCGCCGCCTGAGCAAGGAGACAGACCGATCGCTATCCAACGTCCCACCGGCGCCTTCGACGCGGCCCGCCGGCAGCTGAACCAGCTTTCCAGCGATACCACGCAGTGGCTGCACGAGCATTTTCTGCAGATCCTGATCGGCGTCGCCGCGGCCGCGCTGATCGTCGTCGTGCTGCAGGCGGTGCGCAGCCTGGGCGCCAGATTGTGCCGGCGCGACCGCTCCGGCAACGGTTGGGCGACGATCTTCGGCCGCGCGCTCGACCGGACCGGCAGCATCTTCATCCTCGCGCTCGCCGCCAAGCTGGTCGACGGCTATGCCCAGCCGCCCGAGCTGTTCAAGCAGACGATCGACTTCATCTTCGTGATCGCCAGCGTGATCCAGGTCGCGATCTGGGTGCGGGAGATCATCCTGGGCTTCATCGAGCACCGCACGGTCGCCGGCGAGCACGAGGCGCTGGGCAGCGCGATCGGCATCATCCGCCTGTTGGTGACGATCGCCCTGTTCGCGATCGCGGCGATCGTCATCCTCGACAATCTGGGGGTCAACGTGACCGGCCTGGTCGCGGGTCTCGGCATCGGCGGCATCGCCATCGGCCTCGCCGCGCAGGGCATTTTCGCCGACCTGTTTGCGGCGCTTTCGATCCTGTTCGACCGGCCGTTCCGCCGCGGCGATTCGATCGCCTACGACCAGACCGGCGCGACGGTGGAGGCGATCGGCCTCAAATCCACTCGCCTGCGGGCGGCGACCGGCGAGCAGCGGATCATCTCCAACAAGAACCTGCTCGACAAGGAAATCCGCAACAACACGCGGCTCGACTATCGGCGCGGCAAATTCGCGCTGGGCGTCGTCTATCAGTTCGACCCCGGCCGCGCCGCCGCCCTGATCACCATGCTCCGCGAGATCGTCGAGGGCGAGGGCCAGCATTTCGTACGCGCGGGATTCGTCAATTTCGGCGCCAGCACGCTCGACTTCGAAGTCGAATTCGACGTGATGAGCGCCGACTATGAAGTCTTCTACGCGGCCCGCCACGCGATCGGCATGGCGATCCTGAAGCGCTTCAACGAAGAGAAGATCGACCTCGCCTATCCGACCCAGACGACCTTCACCGCCGCGCCCGACGGGCGGCTGATCATGCCGTATCCGGAGGTGCAGAAAGTCGCCGGCGTGCCAGGCGCCGAACCCATCCCCCTCGCGCCGCCCGAATCCTGAAAGGGCTTCAGAACCCGGGACCGCCTCCTGCGGGTTGGGGAGAGAGAGGAGGCGGATGCCGGCCGGGGAGGACCGGCACGACGCGAGGAAGCTCTCAGGCCGCGAGCGGCTGCGGCGCGCCCGCCGCCAGCATCCGCGACCAATTCTCGACGGTCACGAAATCCAGATATTCGCGCTGCATCTCGGGCGTCAGCACCTCGATCATCTGACAGCCGTCGATCCAGATCTCGATCAGGCCGAATTTGCCGCCGCGCCGGCAGTATTTGGCGCTCCAGCCCTCGCGCGCCGCGATCTCGAGAACCTGTTCGAGCGGCAGCTCGGTCGACATCGCGAAATGGATGCCGCTGTGGCGGCGCTGCTCGCCGATCGTGCCGACCGCGTCGGCGGCGGTTTCGGTCAGCGTGGTGCCGCGCGGATAGATTTCGATCATCGTGCCGTTGTCGGCGCCCGAAAAGGCCATCCACGAGCCGACGCCGACCGGCGGGAACGGCAGCGCAGTGCCGCCCCAGATTTCCGCGAGCACTTCGGCCACGCGCTGGGGATCATCGGCTTCGATCGACAAATGGAACAGCATGAACGTCTCCGTTTGAACTCCTGCGGCCCGCACTAGGCAGGCCGTCGGAGGCGCGCTGTGACAGAAGCCACATGCGAGGAAACGGAACGTTCGACGAAGCCGCAGCTTCGGGAGGCAAGGCGACCAAAGCCGCCGAAGCTGCGACGAATCAGTGCGGCAGCGCGCTGGTGTCCACCTTGTCCACCCATTGCGGGTAGAAAGCCGGCGAGCGGCTCGACCAGCCGGGCGCGGTCGCCGCGGCTTCGCTGATCGACTGCAGCAGCTTGCGGCGCTTTTCCGGATGCAGGTGCGGGAGGGCGGCGGCCGCGCAGAAAGAGCTCGGCAGCCACGGCCGCACGCCGGGGCCGATCAGCCGCTCGTAGAGAAAGCGATAGGCCGAAAAGCTGGCCAGCCGGTCCTGGCCGAGGTCGAAGGCGCTGAGCGTCACCAGCGGCGTCATGAACGGCTCGATCGCGTCGAGCCCGCTGTCGTCGGGCACCAGCGCGCGGATCTCGTCCAGCCGCTCGTACATCTTCGTCTGCGCCTTGATGCTGGCCGCCTCGACCATGTCGCGCGACCAGATCTTGATCGCGTCCTCGCGCTCCAGCCCGATATCGAGCGAGCGGCGGATGTAGCGCTGCGTCCCCGCGGGAAAGCTCGCAAACTCCTTCATTTCCACCAGGGCCATCGCGCCAGCGGCGGGTCCGACCTTGCTCGCCATCACTTCGTACTCCGACCTTTTGCCGTTAACCTTATGCGCCCACGGTGCTTTCCGGCCCGTTAACCGCACGCGGTCCCCGCGAAAGATCGAATCAGAAAGGGTGTTGCAAAGCAACATAGGTTGCGACGAACGCCGCCGCCGCCGCATCAAAGCCGTGGATAACCGGCGTTACTGGCTGTTGGCGCGCTCCGCCTCGGCTTCGGCTTCCTCGTCATAGCCCGACGAAGGCGCCGGGTCCTGGCTGCCGGGAGCAGCGGCCGCGGGCGGATCGGACGCGTCCATCGATTCGTCCGAGCCGGCATCGACCTTGGCATCGGCGTCGAACGGGTCGCGCTTCAGCCTTTTCTCGATCGAGGGATCGCGGCCGGCATCCTGGCGCGGGTCGCGCGGCGTATCTTGAGTTCCGGTGTCGGCCATGGGATCACTCCACGTCATGTCTTCTGACGCACCCGTAACGAACGAGCCCGACGTCGGTTTCCTGCTGCCGTTCGATGAACCCGCCCTGCGGTTCGACCGGGGGCGCGAGACCCGGTCGCCTTCCAGCCTGTGGAGCGTTAGGACGGGCAAAATGATGGAAGACACCGGCGATCGCCGTCGCAGCCGCGTCGCGCTCGAGGTCGCCACCTATTCGATCCTCGGCTTCTGGCTGTTCTACGTGATCATCGCGACGACCCAGTCGCTGATCGTGGGATGGGACAACCAGTTCGAGCTGGTCCAGCGCCGCGTCGGAGTGACCGTCGCGGGCATCGCGATCACGTTCCTGCTGTATGCGATCCTGCGCCGCGTCGACGAGCGCTCCTTCGGCGAGCGGATCGCGGTCGCATTCATCGCCGCGATCCCCTGCGCGATCGGCATCGGCCTGGCGAATTATTATTTCTTCAACGCCTACAAGCCGGAAGTCATCTACCGCGATCCCGAGATGCTGCGCGAGATGATCCGGCATCCCTATCTCGCGAAGAACGTCGCCGAAGTCGCCGTCTCCCGCTACTTCTTCCTGATCGCCTGGGCCGCGCTGTACCTCGCCATTTCCTACGCCAGCGAAACGCGCGAGGCGGAACGGCGCGCCGCCGCATTCCAGCAGACCGCGAAAGAGGCGGAGATCCGGGCGCTGCGCTACCAGGTCAACCCTCACTTCCTGTTCAACACGCTGAACTCGCTGTCGTCGCTGGTCATGACCGGCCGCAACGGCGAGGCCGAAGCGATGATCATGAACCTGTCGACCTTCTACCGCACGAGCCTGTCGGGCGATCCGATGGACGACGTGCCGCTGTCGGAGGAAGTGCGGCTGCAGCGTCTCTATCTGGCGATCGAGGCGGTGCGCTTCCCCGACCGGCTGAACACCGACATCGACATCCCCGAGGAGCTGATGCAGCTCTGCGTGCCCGGGCTGATCCTGCAGCCGCTGGTCGAGAACGCGATCAAATACGGCGTCTCCAAGGCCAACCGCGCGGTCACCATCGCCATCTCCGCGCGCAGCGAGCGCGGCAAATTGGTGCTGACCGTGTCCGACGACGGCAAGGGACCGGGCGAAGCGGCCGAGCACGGCACCGGCGTCGGGCTTGCGAATGTTCGCGATCGGCTCCAAGCACGCTTCGGGAGCAAGGCGGGGCTGGTGACTCACGTGCCGAAAGGCGGAGGCTTCGTCGTGACCCTGGCGATGCCTGAGGTGAGGGATGGTTGCTGAGTCGAGTAACAAGCCGGTTCGTACCCTGATTGTCGACGACGAGCCGCTGGCGATCGAGCGCTTGCAGGTGCTGTGCGCGCGAGAGCCGCTGGTCGACCTTGTCGGCACCGCATCCGACGGCCATTCGGCGCTGCGGCTGGCCGAAGCGCTGGAGCCGGAAGCGCTGTTGCTCGACATTTCGATGCCGGAGCTGGACGGCATGGGCGTTGCCCGCGCGCTCGGACAGGCGAAGCACCGGCCGGCGGTCGTGTTCGTGACCGCGTTCGACAGCTTCGCGGTCGAGGCGTTCAACGTCGCCGCGGTCGATTACCTGCTGAAGCCCGTGTCGCCCGAGCGGCTGACGCGCGCGCTGGAGCGCGTGATCGAGCGCCGCGGCAGCGCCGATTCGGTCGCGCCGTCGCACACCTATGTCACAGAATTCTGGGTGCCGCATCGATCCGAGCTGATCCGGATCGCGGCCGAGGACATCGAACGGATCGACGCCGAGCGCGACTATATGCGGCTCCATATCGGCCAGCGCAGCTATCTGCTGCACCAGACGATCAGCGCGCTGGAGGCGCGGCTCGACCCTGAGAAATTCATCCGCCTGCACCGCTCCACGATCGTCCGCCGCGACCGCATCAAGGGCCTGAAGCACGATGGCGGCGGCGTCTGGTCCGCGGACCTCGGCCATGGCGACGAAGTACGGATCGGGCGGACCTATCTCGACCACGCCAAGGCAATGGCGGGACGCTAAATCCTCCCCTGCCTTTGCAGGGGAGGGGGACCGCTCGCCGAAGGCGAGTGGTGGAGGGGCCCGGAGCAACGGAGGGTCTTTACTTCGCGCTGCACGCTCAGCCCCTCCACCACGCGCTGGCGCGCGGTCCCCCTCCCCTCGGCCTCGCCGAGGGGAGGAACAAGAAAACCCCGGCCCTTTCGGGCCGGGGCTCCGTTGCGGTCCGGGTCAATGGGGAAGCACCGGACCGGGGGAAACGATTGCTCAGTTTGCGGCGACGCGGATTTCGCCCTGGGCGCTGGCGAACACCTCGACCAGGCCGCGGCTGGCATTCGCGATCGCCCGCTCTTCGCAAGCGGCAACGCTGCGGCGCGAGCTGTACGACAGTCCGTCGGCCGGACCGCAGACAGTGCCGGCGGCAAACGCGATCCGCTTGTCGAGCGTGGCGCGGCCGGCGTCGGACTTCAGGTCCAGATCGCTGTAGCGCACCAGCACCGAGCGCGGCGCGTTCAGTTCGGCCTGGGCCGGACTGACCGCGAACGTGACGAGGCCGGCAGTGACGGAGGCCAACAGGGCCTTGGCAACATGACGGGTAAACATGGCGTGTCCTTCCTTCGAGTGCGTCGGGGCGGCTCCGAAGGGGGCGGAGCCATTTGGCGGCGGGCCGGTTGGGGCCGGGGAGCTCGACCGCCCCGCCGCGCACTCTTGGGTTACGCCGGTGCCCCTGCCCATGCAGCTTCGCTTCGACCGGCAAGGACCTGGGTTCTGCGAAGGACTCCGCGAACCGACGAATGGAGAACGGGCCTCGACGAACGTCGGGCCGGACGGATCAGCGCGGACCGGCGGACCGGCGGGCGAAGTAGAGAATCGCGCTGATTCCGATCGCTGCGAACAGGCCGATGATCTCGTTCGGCTGGCCCAGCGCGATCAGTGCCACCATGCTGAGCACCCCGACCGTCGCGGCCACTTTGAGCCCCGGCACGCGAAAGGCAGGGCCCAGCAGTTGCACATTCTCGCGCCGCAGCTTCACCGCTGCCAGGCACGCGCCGATATAGATGGGCGCGGTCGCGAGGGCGGAAAGCAGCACCAGCCAGTCGAACTCGCCGATCAGCGCCAGGGCAGTGCCGATCGCGGCATGGGCCAGAATCGCGACGGTCGGCACCTGCGTGCGCTCGCTGACGCGGCCGAGCGCTGCCGGCAGGAAGCCGTCGCGCGCGAAGGCGAACAGTATGCGCGGCGCGCCGAGCACGTCGCTGCCGAGCCAGGCCCCGCGCGAGATCGCAGCACCCAGCGCGATCAGCAGCACCAGACCGGGGTGCACGACGCCCAGCGCCTCGGCGAGCGGCTCCTTCGATCCTGCCAGCTGCGGCCCGAGCAGCCCTTGCGCCACCACCTGGATCGCGATGTAGAGCAGCAGCACGCCGCCCATCGCCAGCATCAGCGCGCGCGGCACCGTGCGTTCGGGCCGCGACACTTCGCCGCTCGCGCTCAGCATGGTTTCCATGCCCGAAAAGGTGAAGATCGACAGGATGATCGCGGCGCCGAACGATCCCGGATCGATGCTGCCGGTCGGCTTAAGATTGGCCGGATCGACCCAGAAGGCGCCCACGATAATGAACAGCAGCAGCGGCACCAGCTTCACCACCGTTGCAATGCCGGCGAAGCGCGCGCCCTCGCGCGCGCCGCGCAGGTTGATGCCGGTCACCAACGCCATCACCGCGACGATCAGCACCACGCGCTGCACGCCGGGCGATCCGACCGGATAAAGCGCGACGATCGCATCGGCGAAGGCGGCGGCGATCCCGCCCGCGGCGAGGACGCAGCTGAGCCACAGCATCATGCCGGCGATGAAGCCCGGCGCGGGGCCGAACGCGGCCTCGACATAGGCATAGGTGCCGCCGCTCGACGGCACGCGGCTGCCGGCTTCCGCGCAGCACAGCACGATCGCCCCCATCGCGATCCCGCAGGCGAGCAGCGCGAAAGGCGCCCATGCGCCGACCGACCCGGCGAGCGCCGCCGGCGCCGCGAAGATGCCGCCGCCGACGACCACGTTGATGATCGTCGCGGCGAAGCTCCAGACGCCGATCTCGCGGACCAGCCCCGCGTCGCGGTGGACCGCTTCTGCCTTGATCTGCGTCGCCAAGCCGTACCCCCTCTCGTTTTCACCAGCTTTCAGGCTTTTGCGCGCGATGGCAAGCGGGCACGAAAAAGGGCGCGGCCGGGTTGCGGCCACGCCCTCATGTTATCCGGATCAATGGTGTTCGGTAACGGTCGTGGTGGTCTTCACCTTCGGCGTCGTCTTGACCGTCCGCGTCGTGGTCGTGCGGCGCTTGCGCACCGGCGCCTTGCGGACCGTGCCGGAGCCGGAGGTGACCGTGGTGCCGGCAGTCTCGGTCGAGGTCGTCACCGTGGTCTGCGCCGGCGGCCGCGCGGCAGCGGCAGCAGCCTGGGCGCGCGCGGCGTCGGCGGCAGCCGCGGCCTGCTGCGCGGCATCCACGGCCGCATCGGCACGGGCGTTCGCAGCTGCGGCCTGATCGCGGGCGGCGTCGATCGCCGCCTGGGTCTGGACCTGGGTGGCGGCATCGGCGGCCTGCTCGGCCTTTTGCGATTCCGCCATCGCGCGGTCGGCCAGCTCGGATGCCTTCAGCGCCGCGTTGATCGCCTGCCGCTCGTGGCCGCGGCCAAGCTGCTCGCGCGCTTCGCGCAGGGAAGCCTGCGCCTCGGTCGACAAGGTCGTCGACTGGCCGGCGACGCCGGCCTGCAGCGCCGCGCTGATCTTCGCATCGGCTTCGGCGATCGATTGCCGCGCCCGGTCCTTTTCACCAGCGAGGGCCGGCGTGGCTGCCGCAATCAGCAACCCCGAAAGGGCAATCCCCCGCGCCAGATTCTGAATGCGTCGCATTACTCTACTCCCGACTTGTTAAAGCCGGGCCGCAGAACGTGCAGGCGCAAGCGGCGGTTCCTGATTCGGGTCAGCCAGCGCGGCTGTCGGCCGGCGCCGCGACACGATCGGCGAGCGTGTAATCGCGTGAAACCGCCGCGATTCGAATGCGGTAGTCGCGGAACACACCGGCGCGGCCGCGCGCCTGGGCAGCGCGGTGTTCGGGCATGGTGCGCCACGCCGCGATCGCCGCCTCGTCCTCCCAGAACGACAGCGACAGCAATTTCTCCGGGTCGGCCAGGCTGCGGAACCGTTCGACCGAAATAAAGCCCGGCACGCCGTCCAGCAGCGGCCGGAGCTGTGCGGCAAGGTCCAGATATTCGGCGCAATGGTCCGGATCGGTCCAGCCTTCGAAGATCACCGCGATCATGCGCATGGGCCCGCGACCGGGCGCAGGAACAGCCGATCCTCGCGCCGGATGAACTGCTCCGCCCTGGCGAAGGCGAAATTCTCGGCCGCCGCGGGATGGTTCCGCAGCCGCTCGCGATAGGCTTCGTAGGCGGCGAGGTCGTCGATCGTGTAGACGCCATAGCCCACCGTGGCCGACCCCTCGTGCGGCGCGAAATAGCCGATCAGGTCCGCGCCGCATTCGGGAATCAGACGGTCCCAGGCGCGGGCGTAATGCTCGAACTCCCTGGGCTTGTACGGGTCGAGCTCGTAGCGGATGAAACAGGCGATCATGGGCTTTCCTCCTCGCCCGGTGCCTAGCCGTCCACGCGCGGCGATGTTTCGCCCGCGCCCGAAGCGTCCGCGCCGCGGCCATGCTAGGCCGGCGCGATGACTACGGTCGCACGACTGGCCGAAACGGCGTCGCTGATCGGCGACCCGGCACGCGCGGCGATGCTGTACGCGCTGATGGACGGCCGCGCCTTTACCGCGGGCGAGCTCGCCCAGGCCGCGGGCGTGACTCCGCAGACCGCGAGCGGGCATCTCGCCCAGCTCGCCGCCGCCGGAATGCTGGCGGTCGAGGCGCAGGGACGGCACCGTTATTTCCGCATCGCCTCAGGCGAAATCGGCGCGATCCTGGAGGGCCTGATGGTGGTGACCGCCGACCGGCTCGATCGCCTGCCCCGGCCCGGCCCGCGCGATCCGGCGCTGCGCAAGGCGCGCATCTGCTACGACCATCTGGCGGGCGAGCTCGGCGTGGCATTGTTTGCGGCATTAGCCGAGGCAGGCCATCTCAGCGTCTCCGCCGAGGGCGCCGTGCTGACCGGCAGCGGCACGGCGCTGCTCGGCTCGCTTGGAATCGCGGTGCCGGAAAGCCGCCGTCCCGTCTGCCGTCCTTGCCTCGACTGGAGCGAACGCCGCCACCACCTCGCCGGACAGGCCGGCGCCGCGATCTGCGCGGCGGCCCTCGCCCGCGGCTGGGTCCGGCGAAGGGAAGGCACGCGCGCGCTGGAGGTGACGCCTACTGGTGCCCGCGCCTTCGCCGACAGCTTCGGCGTGCGGCTGCCTTAGCTGCACCGCCCCTTGCCCGGCCCCCAGACCGCGCGGCCCGGGGTGGCGCCGGTGTGTTCGCCGTCTTTCAGCACCTGGACGCCATTGACGAACACGTCGCGCATGCCGGTCGCGTAGACCTGCGACTGATCGTAGGTTGCATGGTCGGCGATCGTGGCGGGATCGAAGACGACGACGTCGGCGAAATAGCCGGGCTTCAGCGATCCGCGGTCCCTGATCCCAAGGTTCGACGCCGGAAAGCTGGTCAGCCGCCGCACCGCGTCCTGCAGGGTCGTCGTCTGCTCGTCGCGCACATATTTGCCGAGCAGTCGCGCGAAATTGCCATAGGCGCGCGGGTGGGTGGCCGATTTCAGGAACACGCCCTCGGGCGCCTGGCTTTCCGCGTCCGACCCGAACGCGACCCAGGGGATTGCCGTCTGCCGAGCGACGTTCTTCTCGTCCATCAGGAAATAGGCGGTTCCGACGCGGCTGCCGTCTTCGATCACCAGGTCGATCGCGGTCTCCTCCGGGCTCTTGCCGCGCATTTTCGCGACTTCGGCCAGCGTCTTGCCGGTCAAGGGCTTCAGCGCCGGGTTCTTGAAGGCGAGCAGCAGCACCTTGTCGTCGTCGCCGGTCTGAAGCCGCAGATTCTCCCAGCCTTTGCCCGCCTGCTTCATTTCCGCGATCACCCGCGCGCGGATCGCCGGGTCTTTCAGCCGCGCGATCCACGCCTCCAGCCCGCCGTCCTGCACCCAGAGCGGCATTGCGGCATCGAGCCCGGTCGCGCCGGCGGTGTAGGTGTACATGTCGGCGGTGATCCGCGTCCCCGCCTTTCGCGCCGCCTCCACTCGTTCGATAACAGCCGGCAGCTTGCCCCAGTTGGCCGCGCCCGCTTCCTTCAGGTGATAGATTTCGGCCGGACCGCCCGATTTTTGCGCGATCTCGATCAGCTCGTCGATCGCGCCCAGCAGGTCGTCGCTCTCGTTGCGGATATGGCTGATATACATGCCGCCGCACTTTGCGCTTTCGGTCGCAAGCGCGATCAGCTCGGGCGTCTCGGCATAATTGGCGGGCGCGTAGATCAGCGACGATCCGACGCCCAGCGCGCCTTCGTTCATCGCCTGCCGCACCAGCGCGCGCATCCGGTCGAGCTGTTCGGGCGTCGGATCGACATCCTTTTCGCCGAGCTCGTGGATGCGCACCGTGGTCGCGCCGACGAAGCTCGCGACATTGGGCGAGACGCCGCGGTTCTGCAGGAACGTCAGATATTCGCCCAGCGTCGTCCAGCTGACCGGATATTCGATATCGCCCTGCCGCTTCTCGTAATCGGCCTTCATCCGAGGCGTGAACGGCCCCATCGACCAGCCCTCGCCGAACACCTCGAGCGTGACGCCCTGCCGAATCTCGCCCTGGCTGCGCCCATCCTGCACCAGCGAGTCGGTCGACCAGCTCAGCATGTTGATGAAGCCGGGCGCGACCGCGAGCCCCTTCGCGTCCACTTCCCGCACGCCGCTGCCGTCGACCTTGCCGACCGCGACGATCCGGTCGCCTTTCACCGCGACGTCCCCGACATAGGGCGCCGCGCCCGACCCGTCGTAGATAATGCCGCCGCGGATCACGAGATCATAGGCGCGATCGGGTGCCGCGCTTGTCAGCAGCGCGGCGGCAAGGACTGCGAAAAATGGCTTCATCTGTCTGCGCCCCCTCCCGGCATTCCCGCGCAGCGGGAATCCACCTTGTTCTTCCGTTCCGGGCAGACAAGAGAGGAGAAGGTGGACCCCGGGTCAAGCCCAGGGTGACGGAGTAGCATGACCAAGACAGCGGACTTCCTGATCATCGGCGGCGGCATTGCCGGGCTGTCGGCGGGCGCGCGGCTGGCGCGGCATGGCAAGGTCGTGCTGCTCGAAGCGGAGGATGCGGTCGGCTATCACAGCTCCGGGCGCAGCGTGACCTTTTCGCATTTCGGGATCGGCGGCGGCACGGTGCGGGCGCTGACGGCGTACAGCCGCGCCTTCTTCCAGGATCCTCCGGATGGTTTCGACACGCTCGCGGCGGTCCGGCCTGCGCTGTTCATTGCCGACCAGGCGATGCTCTCTGCGCTCGACGAACTGGAACGGATCACTCGTGCCCACGCCGAGGCGGTCGAGCGGCTCGATGAAGCCGGCGCGGCACATTATTGCCCTGCGCTCCGCTGGGCACCGGACGCGGTCGTCGCCGCGTTCGTGCACCGCGAAGGGCTGAAGCTGGATCCGCACGCGCTGCTGCAGGGGTTCGCGCGCGCGATCCGCGCGTCAGGCGGCGAGGTCGTCAACGGCGCGCGAGTCGTCTCCATCGGCCCGAGGTGGCGCGTGCGGACCGCGAGTGGCGACACCTATGAAGCGCCGATTCTCGTCAACGCCGCCGGTGCCTGGGCCGATCGCGTTGCCGAAATGGCCGGCGTTCGCCCGCTGGGCCTGACGCCGCTCCGCCGCACGATCATCGTCTTCGACCCGCCGGCGGAGATGGATGTGCATGAGTGGCCGTTCGTAAAGACTGCTGTCGATTACATGTACATGATGCCAGATTCCGGGCGCCTGCTCGCCTCGCCGGTCGACGAGAACCCCGACGATCCGTGCGACGCGCAGCCCGACGAGCTCGACATGGCCGTCGCCGCGCACCGGGTAAGCGAGTTCACGACGATGGAAGTCCGGCGCATCACGCACCGCTGGGCGGGCCTACGTACCTTTGCGGCGGACCGCGTGCCGGTCGCCGGCTATGCACCGGACGCGGAGGGGTTCTTCTGGCTCGCGGGACAGGGCGGCTACGGCCTGCAGACCGCGCCGGCAATGGCCGAAATTGCCGAGGCGCTGGTGCTCGGCGCGCCTTGGCCGGAGACGATCACTGCCACCGGCGTCACGCCGGAGCAGATCAGGCCGGAACGGCTGCCGCCATTCTCGACAATGTAACCACGCTCCCCTATCGCCTCGGCAACTTCAGGGAGTGACGATTTCAATGACGGCTAGCCACAATCTCGATCGCGTGCTGGTGTTGGAGATGGTCCGCGTGACCGAAGCCGCCGCGATCGCCGCCTCGAAGCTGATCGGACGCGGTAACGAGAAGGAAGCCGATGCCGCCGCCGTGGAGGCGATGCGCGCGGCGCTGAACACGCTCGACATCGAAGGGACCGTCGTGATCGGCGAAGGCGAACGCGATGAAGCGCCGATGCTCTATATCGGCGAGAAGGTCGGCTCCGGCACCGGCCCGGCGATCGACATCGCGCTCGATCCGCTGGAGGGCACGACGATCACCGCCAAGGCCGGCCCGAATGCGCTGGCGGTTCTCGCCATTGCCGAGAAGGGCTGCCTGCTGAACGCGCCCGACGTCTATATGGAAAAGATCGCCGTCGGCCCCGGCTATCCGGACGGCGTGATCGATCTGGACAAGAGCCCGGCCGACAACGTTCGTGCGATCGCGGCGGCGAAGGGCGTCCAGCCGAACGAGATCATCGCCTGCGTGCTCGACCGTCCGCGCCACGAAAAGCTAATCGCGGAGCTGCGCGAAGTCGGCTGCGGCATCATGCTGATCCCGGACGGCGACGTGGCGGGCGTGATCGCGACCACCAATCCCGACACGACGATCGACGTTTATATGGGATCGGGCGGCGCGCCGGAGGGCGTGCTGGCGGCGGCGGCGCTGCGCTGCGTCGGCGGCCAGTTCAAGGGGCGGCTGCTGTTCCGCAACGACGACGAACGCGCCCGCGCCCGGAAGTGGGGCATCGAGGACCTGAACAAGGTCTACGACCTGACCGAACTTGCGCAGGGCGACTGTATCTTCGCGGCGACCGGCGTCACCGACGGCTCGTTGCTGGAGGGCGTCAAGCGCCGCAAGGGCGGCATGATGACCACCGAAAGCGTCGTCATGCGCGCCAGCACCGGCACCGTCCGCTGGGTCAAGGCGGAGCACCACAAGGCGGGGTAGCATGCTCCCCTTCGAGGGGAGGTGGCAGTCCGAAGGACTGACGGAGGGGTGTCAGCGCTTCAGAATCAATCTCGGACGGTGACACCCCTCCACCACTCGCTTCGCGAGCGGTCCCCCTCCCCTTGCAGGGGAGGATTTTCGGATTCGCGCGTTCCCGCTTCATGAACGCCCTCGCGCCCATGGAAGCGAAGCTGGTTTCGGAACTGCCCGCCGGGTCCGGCTGGCAGTTCGAGCCCAAATGGGACGGCTTCCGCTGCATCGCGGTGCGGGACGGCGGTGAGGTCCAGCTGCTCTCCAAGTCTGGTAAGCCGCTCGGGCGCTATTTTCCCGAGGTGGTCGCGATGTTGGCCGCGCTGAACGCCGATCGCTTCATCCTGGACGGCGAGCTGATCATTCCGGTCGGCGATTGCCTGTCGTTCGAGGCGCTGCAGTTGCGGCTGCATCCGGCGGAGAGCCGGGTGCGCAAGCTCTCCGCCGAGACGCCGGCGCAATATATGCTATTCGACCTGCTGGCGCTGGATGGCGAGATGCTGGCGGCGGAAACCTTGTCCGAGCGGCGCAAAAAGCTCGAGCGGTTTCACGCCAAGCACAGCTCGGCGTCGCTGCTGCTGTCGCCGGCCACGACCGACCGCGCGCAGGCGGAGGCGTGGCTCGCCAGTACGGGCGGCGCGCTGGACGGGGTCGTCGCGAAGCGGTTGGACGAGCAATATCAGCCCGGCGAGCGGGCGATGCTGAAGGTGAAGCAGATCCGCTCGGCCGACTGCGTGGTCGGCGGATTCCGCTATGCGTCGGGCAAGCAGGAAGTCGGATCGCTGCTGCTCGGGCTGTTCGACGAGGACGGGAAGCTGGACCATGTCGGCTTCTGCCCCCCTCCCGGCGACAAGGCCGCGCTGACGAAACAGCTGGAAGCGATGGTCGCACCGCCCGGCTTCACCGGCGACGCGCCCGGCGGGCCGAGCCGCTGGTCGACCGAGCGCTCCGGCGAATGGCAGCCGCTCCGGTGGGACCTGGTCGCCGAAGTGAAGTACGATCAGGTGACGGGCCAACGCTTCCGCCACGCCACCCGCTTCCTTCGCTGGCGCCCGGA
Source organism: Sphingomonas sp. (assembly GCF_035758555.1). Classification (GTDB taxonomy): domain Bacteria; phylum Pseudomonadota; class Alphaproteobacteria; order Sphingomonadales; family Sphingomonadaceae; genus Sphingomonas_B. The sequence goes on from NZ_DASTXI010000221.1 coordinate 15,077, forward strand.
CAAGGCGCCGGAGCAATGCCGGATGGACCAGCTCGCGCGCGAGCTGCGGCCGGCGGAGCTGGCCTCCGTTGTTGCTGCTTGAACCGGGCAGTGCAGCCACTATGATAAAATCATATTGGAGGATGAAATGCCCGCTCCCGCTGAAAAGCCCGTGACCGTGACCCTTGGCAAGATGGGAGGCCTCGCGCGGCGGCTGGTCGAGGAAGGCCGGTACGCATCGGTCAGCGAAGTGATGCGCGCGGGGCTACGCGCGCTGGAACGCGAGGAAGCAGCCCTCGACGAACTGATCAAGGAGAAAGTCGCCGAAGCGCTTGCTGACCCGCGACCCCCGATCCCGATGGAAGAGGCTTTTGCAAGAGCTCATGCGAAGCTCGCCGAAAGGACAGACATCGTTTGAAGGTCATTTTTTCGGAGGACGCCAGCAACGATCTGAGCGAACTGGGCATCTGGATTGGAGAGCGGGGCGGCCGCGCCGTAGCCGAAGCCTATCTGGCGCGCATCCATTCCGCCTGTATGAAATTGGGCCACTTCCCACGCCGCGGGACGCCGCGCGACCACCTTGAGCCTGGCCTCCGCTCAACCACGTTCGAGCGCCGCGTCGTCATCGTCTATCGGATTGAGGCGGATCACGTTCTGGTCCTCCGCCTGATCCGCACCGCGCGCGATATCGCTGCCCAATTCGGCCGCGCATAGCGGCCGATCAGCCGAGCGCTTTCTTCAGCAACTCGTTGACCACCTGAGGGTTGGCCTTGCCGCCCATTGCTTTCATCGTCTGGCCGACGAAGAAGCCGAACAGGGCCTGTTTGCCGCCCTTGTACTGCTCGACCTTGTCGGCATTGGCGGCGAGCACCTTGGCGATCTCGGCCTCGATCGCGCCGGTGTCGCTGGTCTGCTTCAGGCCCCGCGCCTCGACGATCGCAGCCGGGTCCTCGCGGGTTTCCAGCATGATCTCGAAGACCTGTTTGGCCAGCGTGCCGGACAGGGTGCCATCGGCCACCAGCGCCAGCAGCTCGGCCGCCTGTTCGGGGCTGACCGGGCTGTCGTCGACCGAAACGCCGAGGCGATTGAGCGCCCCGAACAGGTCGGAAATGACCCAGTTGGACGCAGCCTTTGCCGTGACCTTGTCGCCTCCGGCAGCGAGCAGCGCCTCGAACCACCGCGCCGTCTCGACCTCCGCGGTCAGCACCGCAGCGTTGTAAGCGCTGATGCCGAGCTCAGCCTCGTAGCGGCGGCGCTTGGCGTCCGGCAGCTCGGGCAGGCTGGCGCGGCATTCGGCGATGAAGGCGTCGTCCAGCTCCAACGGCAACAGGTCGGGGTCCGGGAAATAGCGGTAATCGTGCGCGTCTTCCTTCGAGCGCATCGACCGCGTCTCGCCCTTGTCCGGATCGAACAGCCGCGTTTCCTGGACGATGCGGCCACCTCTCTCCAGCACGTCGACCTGCCGGTTCGCCTCATATTCGATCGCAGCCATCACGAAGCGGACCGAGTTGACGTTCTTGGTCTCGGTGCGCGTGCCGAATTCGTCGCCGGGCTTCCTCACCGACACGTTGACGTCGGCGCGCATCGAGCCTTCTTCCATATTGCCGTCGCAACTGCCCACATAGCGCAGGATCGAGCGGAGCTTGCGCAGATAGGCACCCGCATCGGCGGGCGAGCGCATGTCGGGCCGCGACACGATCTCCATCAGCGCGACGCCCGAGCGGTTCAGGTCGACATAGGAGCGCGTCGGATGCTGGTCGTGCATCAGCTTGCCGGCATCCTGCTCGACATGGATGCGTTCGATCCCGATCGTCTTTTCCTGGCCCTCCTCCGGCTCGATCGTGACCGCGCCTTCGCCGACGAGCGGGTGGTAGAGCTGCGAAATCTGATAGCCCTGCGGCAGATCGGCGTAGAAATAATTCTTGCGGTCGAACCGCGACCAGCGGTTGATCTCGGCATCGAGCGCCATGCCGGTGCGCACCGCCTGGCGGATGCATTCGCGGTTCGGCACCGGCAGCATGCCGGGCATTGCGGCATCGATCAGCGACACCTGCGCATTGGGCTCCGCCCCGAACGCGGTTGCGGCGCCGGAAAACAGCTTGGCCTTCGACGCAGTGATCTGGGCATGGACCTCGAGGCCGATCACGACCTCCCATTCGCCGGTCGCGCCCTGGATGCGGTATCCCGCTGAAGCGGTTGCAGTGCTCATGGTCCGCCTCTTGCGCGAGCGGACCCGATCAAGCAAGTCCGCGAAACAGCGCGAGGGGGAGCATCCGAATGGCGGCAGATTCACGGACAGGCGAGCTGCGGGATTTCCTTCTCCGGCACGCTGTGGCGATCCTGCTTGTCCTCGGCCTGCTGATCCGGTGCCTCTGGGGCTGGAAGCACGGCTTCGACTATGCGGTCGGCGAGGCGGCGAACGTCGCCATCTCGATCGCGCGCGACGGGACCTTCGCGGACACATTCGCGCGCGGCAGTGGCCTCAGCGCGCATTTCACGCCGTCGATGACGCTGGTCGCAGGCGGCGTCTATACACTGTTCGGCGTCCGGACCGGCGCCGCGGAGCTGGTGTTGGCAGCACTGAGCATCGGCCTCAGCCTCGCATCCGGCTATCTCTGGTACCGCGTCGTGCGTGAGGTCGGCGCGCCGCGCTGGGCCGCCCTGGTCGCGCTGGCGATGTTTTGCCTGCTGCCGATGAATTTCGGCCTGGAAGTGGTCGCGTTCCGTGCCTGGGAGGGCGCGCTTGCCGCGGCGAGCGCCGCCCTGTGCCTGCTGATCGCGCTCAGGCTGGACCGCGCCGCTGCGCCGACATGGAAAGGCTTTACCGGCCTTGCGATCGCCTGCGCGCTGACCTTTTTCGTCAACCAGGCGATCGGTCTCGCCGTCTATGGCGCGATGGGGTTGTTGCTGCTTCGGCGGTTCCCGGTGCGGCGTTGGCTGGCCGCGATCGGCATCGCCGCGCTCTGCCTGATCGCGGTGCTGACACCCTGGACCGTCCGCAACGCAGTCGTGTTCGACCGCTTCATCCCGCTGCGCAGCAATCTGGGGCTGGAGCTGTCGCTGGCGAACAGTCCCGCCGCGACCACCGGACAGGACGAGCATGCGCGCTTCCTAAATCGGCTGCGCACGATCCACCCGCTGGAAAGCGAAGCCGCCTTCCAGACGATGATGCGCGCCGGCGGCGAAATCGCCTATGCCGATGCGCTCGGGAAGCAGGCCAAGGCGTGGATCGCCGGGAATCCGGGCCAGTTCGCGGCGCTGAGCCTGCACCATCTGCGCGAATTCTATTTCCCGCCCGCCTGGCAGTGGAACATCTACACCGAAGGCGCGCAGGCGGTCGGACTCAGGCAGGCGCTGGTCTGGGGGCTAAGCATCCTCGGCCTGCTCGGCGCGCTGCTGCTGCCGAAAATCTATGGCAGCCGCGCGCTCTATCTCGCGATATTCGTGCTGGCGCCGGCGCTGCCGTACGTGATCGTGCAGCCGATCCTGCGCTATCGCTACCTGATCTTCGCGCCGATGATGTTCTGCGCGACGATCCTGCTGGTGTGGATCCTGGCCCGGATGCTCAGCCGGGCCCGCGCGCGGCCGGCGGGCTGAGCCTTCAGGCCCCGACCGCGATGCGATCGGTCGCGGTGCGGCGTTCCAGCAGCGTGCGCAGCACCGCCGCGCGCCGTTCGGCGACCACCGGATATTCGAAGTCCTTCGCCGATTCGGCCGCCGCCTGCTTCAGCCGCGCGAGCAGGGCCGGGTCCTCGGCCAGACGGCGGATCGCCTGCGTCAGCGCATCGACGTCGCCGGGCGGCACGACCAGCCCGTTCACGTCAGGCTCGATCATGCGCGCCTGTCCCATCGGCGTGGTCAGGATCGCGGCGCCGCATCCGGCCGCCTCGTACACGACTTGCGGCGCGCCTTCCTCCAGCGACGGAAACACGAACACGTCGGCCGATTTGTAGAAGCCGCCGATGTTCATCGAGAACGGCATGTGCACCACGCGGGCCGGCAGCTTCGCCTTGAATTCGTCGCTGTACGACGGCTCGACATTGCCGATGATCAGCAGCTCGGCGTCGGGCAGCGCGGCGCGGCGCCAGGCCTCGAGCAGCTCCGGCACGCCCTTGCGCACGCCGACCGAGCCCACGAACAGGAAACGCAGCCGGCCTTCCGCCTTTTCGGCGGGTTCGCTGGCGGCGAACCGCGCCGGGTTCCAGCCGAAACTGCTGTGGATCACGCGCGCATCGGGAATGCCGATCATTGCCAGCGAGCGATCGACCTCCGCGCTCGGCGAGAAGATATAGTCGTACTGGTGCAGCTCTTCGGTTTCCGCCTGGACCAGCCGATCGGTCACGCCATGCGTGGGCGCGAGGGCGTGGTTGCGATAGGCTTGGTCGAGGATGTCCTTCGACAATGCGCAGGCGGAGTTGATCATAGTCCGCACGATCGTGAAGCCGAGGCGCCGTGCCTCGCCGATGATCGGCGACGGCCAGCCGGGCCACACGTCGACAACGGTGTTGGCGGGGTCGAGCTGGCGCAGCCGGCGGATGAACTGACGGTCGAGCCGCCGGAAGCCGATGCCGCTCACCGCGCTCCACGGCACGCGATTGAGGAAGCGCGGCAGCGCCTCGCTCACCGCCAGCCCCGGCGGCAGCGGCGCCCGCGCGCGGACCAGCATCAGCTCGGTCGCGAAGCCGGCGCTCCGGTTCCGGGCGATCATCTGGACGCAGGTTTCCGGCGGCCCGCGACGGACATAGGAATTGGGCTGGTAAACCAGCGCGAGCTTGTCCGGCACGCTCAGCAACTCAGCCACCTCGTTCTACCCGTCACGTCGAGGAACCCCTCAGCCGGATGCTGCCGCTAGCCCGGACGGGCCGTGCGAGCAACCGTCACGCGATAACCGCTGCAAGGTTAAAGATGCTTAACCGTGTTGGGCCTAAAGCGATCCACGCCCCGGTTTACCACGACCGGCGCCGCGCGACCGTTGCCGGACAGGCCGGGCCGTGCGAAGAGCCGCCTGCACAGGAAGGATCGATACGCGCCCATGAACATGGCGGAAAAACTGACGGCCTCGGCCTCCCAAACGCGACCGAGCGTCGCGGTCCTGCTGCCCTGCTATAACGAAGCGGCCGCGATCGCGCAGACGATCGAGAGCTTCCGGCGCGCGCTGCCCGACGCGGCGATCTATGTGTACGACAATAATTCGAAGGACGACACGATCCGGATCGCCCGCGAAGCCGGCGCGATCGTCCGCAGCGAACGCACCCAGGGCAAGGGCAATGTCGTCCGCCGCATGTTCGCCGACGTGGAAGCCGACGTCTATGTGCTGTCGGACGGCGACGCGACCTATGACGCGAATGCCGCGCCCAAGATGATCGAGCGGCTGGTGGCGGAGCAGCTCGACATGGTTGTCGGCACGCGCGAGAGCGATGAGCAGGAGGCCTATCGGCGCGGCCACCGCTTCGGCAACCGCATGCTGACCGGCTGCGTCACCTGGATTTTCGGCCGGACCTTCAGCGATATCCTGTCCGGCTACCGCGTCTTTTCGCACCGCTTCGTGAAATCCTTCCCGGCGCTGACCGAGGGTTTCGAGATCGAGACCGAAATCAGCGTCCATGCCCTTGAGCTGAAGATGCCGGTCGCCGAGGTCGCGACGGCCTATGCGGCGCGGCCGGAAGGGTCCGAATCGAAGCTGTCGACCTATCGCGACGGCTTCCGCATCCTCCGGCTGATCCTGAACCTCTACCGTCTCGAAAAGCCGGTCGCGTTCTTCGGACTGATCAGCGCAGCACTGACGGTGCTGGCGATCGGCCTGTCGATCGACCTGCTGTTCACCTATCTCGAAACCCACCTGGTCCCGCGCATCCCGACGGCGATCCTGTGCACCGGGCTGGTGCTGCTCGCGATCGTCAGCCTGTCGTGCGGGCTGATCCTGGATACGGTGACGCGCGGCCGGCGCGAGGTGAAAAGGCTGGCCTATCTCGCGCTGCGGCCGCCGGTTTCCTGATCCTCCCCTGCATTTGCAGGGGAGAGGGACCGCCGGCGAAGCCGGTGGTGGAGGGGCTGAGCGCAAAGCGCGAAGTGAAGACCCTCCGCTCCGCTCCGGGCCCCTCCACCGCGCTTCGCGCGGCCCCCCTCCCCGAGCAAGCTCGGGGAGGATTTTAGATCACCACCATTTCCCCGGCCGGGCGGCAAACCCCGCCCGTTGCTCCAGCGCGAGGCCGGCGTTCAGCACGCCCTGTTCGTCGAAGGCCTTGCCGATCACCTGCAGCCCGAGCGGCAGGCCGGCGCCGTCGAGGCCGGCCGGAACCGACATCGCGGGCAGCCCCGCGAGCGACGACGGCACCGTGAAGACGTCGTTCAGATACATGGCGATCGGGTCGGCCGACTTCTCGCCCAGCGCGAACGCCGCGGACGGGGCGGTCGGGGTCAGCAGCAGATCGCACTGTTCCCAGGCATCGTCGAAGTCGCGCGCGATCAGCGCCCGCACCTTCTGCGCCTGGTTGTAATAAGCGTCGTAGAAGCCCGCCGACAGCACATAGGTGCCGATCAGGATACGGCGCTTCACTTCCTGGCCGAAGCCGGCCGCGCGCGTGGCGGCGTACATGTCCTGCAGCCCGGCGCCCTCGGGCAGCTCGCGCAGGCCGTAGCGTACGCCGTCATAGCGGGCGAGGTTCGACGAGGCCTCGGCCGGCGCGATGATGTAATAGGCGGGCAGCGCGTATCTGGTGTGCGGCAGCGAAACCTCGACGACCTCGGCGCCTGCGTCCTTCACCCATTCGATGCCCTGCTGCCAGAGCGCGTCGATCTCGGCGGGCATGTTGTCGACGCGGTATTCCATGGGGATGCCGATCCGCTTGCCCTTCAGGTCCGCCGACAGGCCCGCTTCCCAGCCCGGAACGGGCAGGTCGAGCGAGGTGGCGTCCTTCGGATCGAAGCCGCTCATCGCCTCCAGCATGATCGCGCAGTCGCGGACGGTGCGCGCCATCGGCCCGGCCTGATCGAGCGACGAGGCGAAAGCGACCACGCCCCAGCGCGAGCAGCGGCCATAGGTCGGCTTGATCCCGCAGATGCCGGTGAAAGCGGCGGGCTGGCGGATCGAGCCGCCGGTATCGGTGCCGGTCGCCGCCGGCGCGATCCGCGCCGCCACCACGGCCGAGCTGCCGCCCGACGAGCCGCCGGGCGCGAGCGGCGCATTGCCGCCATCGCTCCGCCGCCAGGGGGAGATCACGTTGCCGAACGCGCTGGTCTCGTTCGACGAACCCATCGCGAACTGGTCCATGTTGAGCTTGCCGAGCATGCCGGCGCCCGCGTCCCAAAGCTTCTGGGTGATCGTCGATTCGTAGACCGGCTTGAACCCGCCGAGGATGTGGCTGGCCGCCGTCGTCTGCACGCCCTTGGTGCAGAACAGGTCCTTGATGCCGAGCGGCACGCCGGCAAGCGGCTTCGGCGTCTCGCCCGCCGCGCGTGCCTTGTCGGCGGCATCGGCGGCCGCAAGCGCGTGCTCCGGCGTCTCGACGATGAACGCGTTCAGAACCTTGGCCGCGGCGACGGCTCCATTGAAGGCCTCCGCCGCCTCGCGCGCGGAGAAATCGCCGGCGCGGAAGCCGTCGCGCAGCTCGGCGACGGTCAGGTCAGTGAGACCAGTCATGCTCGTGCTCCTGGGAAAGCAGGAGCCCAGAAGTACCGGGCGAGCCGCTTGCGGCCTTGGATCCCCGCTTCCGCGGGGACGATCGAACGATGTGCTGCGCGCATCATTCGATCACCTTCGGCACCGCGAAGAAGCCGTGTTCGGCCTGCGGAGCGTTCGCGAGCACCTGGTCGCGGATTTCGCCTTCGGTCACGACGTCGTCGCGCAGGCGCAGATGGTTGGCGATCACCGCCGTCATCGGCTCGACCGACGAGGTATCGACCTCCTGCAGTTGCTCGATCCAGCCGAGGATGTTGTTGAGCTCGGGCACCAGCGCCTCGGCCTCGCCATCGCTGATCGCGATGCGAGCGAGGCCGGCGACTTTTCTTACGGTTGCAGTGTCGACGGACATGGCGGCGCGGCTAGCATCGGGGAAGCGGGGCGGCAAGGCGACACGTCATGCCCGGCCTTTCGACAAGCTCAGGACAGGCTTGACCCGGCATCCACCTTCTTCCTTACACGTTAGCGGCCCGTAAGAAGGTGGACCCCGGCTCAAGGCCGGGGTGACGAGAGAGAGCCCTTGGACCGCAAATTCCTCTATGTGATCGCCGCGCTGATCGTGCTCGTGCTGGGTGCGGGGATCGCCTACCAGCTGTTCGGGACCGACCTGTTCCGGCGGGTGTTCGTGCCGAGCGTCGCGTTCAGGGCCGAGCCCGCGCAGGCAAAGGGTGCCTATGCCGACCCGGCAATGTGGTATTCGCGGCCGGGCAAGGGCCCGAACGACCCGGCCCTGTGGACGCCCGCGGGCTACAAGCCCAATCCGAATCCGCCGGCGGCGCTGTTCTTCATCCACCCGACCAGCTTCCTCGACCGCGGCAGCTGGAACATGGCGCTGGACAATGCGGAGGGGAACCAGCGTGCGCGGCTGTTCATCCGCGGCCAGGCGAGCGCGTGGAACGACGTCGCGGCGGTGTGGGCGCCCAAATACCGGCAGGCGACGTTCGGCGCGTTCCTGACCAACAAGGCAGACGCGCAGAAGGCGCTCGACCTCGCCTATCGCGACGTGCTCGCCGCGTTCGACGCGTTCATCGCCGAGGTGCCGGAGGGCACGCCGATCTTCCTTGCCGGGCACAGCCAGGGGGCGCTGCATCTGGAGCGGCTGCTGCGCGAGCGGATTGCCGGCACGCCATTCGCGAAGCGGGTGGTCGCTGCCTATGTCGTCGGCTGGCCGATTTCTCTCGGAACCGACCTGCCCGCACTCGGCCTGCCCGCCTGCACCAGCGCCGACCAGTCCGGCTGCATCCTGTCCTGGATGAGCTTTGCCGAGCCGGCGGACCCGGACCTCATCACCGACACCTATGACGCGAGCACCGGCTTCGACGGCCGGCCGCGGGACGGCACGCCGTTCCTGTGCGTGAACCCGATCACCGGCACTAAGGACGGCGCCGCGCCGGCATCGGCTAATTTGGGCACGCTCTATCCTTCGGAGGATTTTTCCACAGCGGAGATCAAGGCGGGCCAGGTGCCCGCGCGCTGTGCCGGGCGCGGCATCCTGCTGATCGGCGCACCGCCCAAACTTGGGCCCTATGTGCTGCCCGGCAACAATTATCACGTGTTCGACATCAGCCTGTTCTGGGCAAACGTCCGCGCCGACGCGGCAAGAAGATTGGTGGGCTATGAGAAACGCTGATCGTGCTCCGGCGAAGGCCGGAGCGTTGCGGCCAAGGCTCCGGCCTTCGCCGGAGCACAAAAGGGCATGATCACAGCCTCGAAACAGGACTTCCGCGCCGCCTTGCCCGACGGCGGACGGCTGCTGGGGCTGGACGTCGGCACGAAGACGATCGGCACCGCACTGTGCGACGCCGGCTGGTCGATCGCGAGCCCCGCCGAGCTGATCCGGCGCGCCAAATTCGGCGCGGACAAAGCGGCGCTGGAGAAGCTGATCGCGGCCCAGGCGGTGCGCGGCCTCGTCATCGGCCTGCCGCTGAACCTCGACGGCAGCGATTCGCCGCGCACCCAGTCGGTCCGTGCCTTCGCCCGCAATATGGGCCCCACGGGCCTGCCGATCCTGCTGTGGGACGAGCGCTGGTCGACCCAGGCGGTCACCCGCACCCTGCTCGACGCCGACGCCAGCCGGGCGCGCCGCGCCGAGCTGGTCGACAAGATGGCTGCCGCCTACATCCTGCAGGGCGCGATCGACGCGCTTACCTCACCTCTCCCATAGGGAGAGGGTCAAGACTGCAAAACCGCCATCCCGCGCTGCACGGCCGGCCTTTCTCCCACGCGGTCCAGCCAGCTCTGCACCGCCGGCGCGTGTTCCAGCGCGCCTGCCAGCGGAACCTTCAGCATCGTCGTCGCGGCGATCATCCAGGGATAGCAGGCGATGTCGGCGATCGAATAATCCCCGGCCAGATAGTCGGCGTCGGCCAGCCGGCCGTTCATCACCCGAATCAGCCGGCCGCATTCGTCCTTGAAGCGGTCGATGGCGAGCGGGAGCTGTTCGGGCGCGCGGTTCGCGAAATAGCCGAGCTGCCCCAGCATCGGCCCCAGCCCCCCGACCTGCCAATAGAGCCATTCGAGCGCCTTGAAGCGCGCATGGCCCGAAGGCGCGAGGAAACGCCCGCTCCTTTCGGCGAGATAGGTCAGGATCGCGCCGCTTTCGAAGATCGACAGCGGTCCGCCTTCCGACTCGTCGTCGACGATTGCGGGAATCTTGTTGTTCGGGCTCACCTTCAGGAAATCGGGCGCGAATTGTTCGTCCTTGCCGATGTCGATGCCCTTCACCCGATAATCCCAGCCCAGCTCCTCCAGCATGATCGCCGGCTTGCGGCCGTTGGGCGTCTTCCAGGTGTAGAGCGTGATCATCGCGTCCTCCGCTTATCTGAACCGGTCCGGCAGATAGGGAGCCGGATCGACCTGTGCCACCGGCCGGCCAAGCAGCAGCGCCGCGGCCATGCGCGAGGCGGCGGGCGCGGTCTGAATGCCGAAGCCGCCCTGCCCCGCGCACCAGAACAGGCCGGGCGCCGCCGGATCGAAGCCATAGACCGGCAGCCGGTCCGGCGCGAAGGAGCGCAAGCCCGCCCAGCGCCGCTCGACTCGCCTGATCGCCCAATTCGTGGCCCGTTCGAATCGGTCGATCGCGAGCGCGACGTCGAGCTCCTCGGGTTGGACGTCGCCCGGCTCCGCCGGCGTCTCATCGTGCGGGCTGACCCATAGCCGCCCGCCCGCTTCCGGCTTGAAATAGAAGCTGCCGTCGGCCGCCAGCACCACCGGCAAGTCCGCCGGCGCGGGCGGATCGACCTCCAGCTGAACGACCGTGCGCCGATAGGGCTGGACTCCGATCGGCGGCGCGCCGGCCAGCGCTGCGACCGGGTCGGCCCAAGCGCCGGCAGCATTGACGAGGACGGCCGCCTCGACCGAGTCGCCGCCGGCCCGCAAGCGCCAGCGGCTGCCGATTCGCGTTGCCTCCGTCAGCGGCGCGGCACAGCGCAACTCGGCGCCTCCCTGCTTCGCCGCTTTCAGGAACAGCTGGTGCGCGCCGGCCACGTCGATGTCGGTGCAGCTCGGCATCCAGAGCGCCGCCACCCATTCGGGCGCGAGCTCCGGCAGCCAGTGGCGCACGCGGTCCGCCGGCCAGCGCTCGAGCGCCACCCGGCCGTCGAATTCCGCCGCGAACCGGTCGAGCTGCGCCGCCTCGCGCGCGCGCGCGATATGAAGTTCGCCGCGCGGCCTCAGCAGGTCGTGCGCGCGTAGCCATGGCCCGGAGGCGGAGGTCAGCGGCTGGACGAAGGGTCCGCCATAGGTTTCCGACCAGAAGGCGGCCGAGCGGCCGGTCGCGTGATAGCCCGGCTGGTCCTCCGCCTCGAGCAGCAGCACCGATGCGTGCGGCGCAAGCTCGGCGGCAAGACCGGCCCCGGCGATCCCGGCGCCGACGATCGCGACGTCGTAGCGGCTCATCGCGCGGGCGCGCGTGCGTCGAGAAAGGCGTCGATCTCGGCCAGCGCGGCGTCGCGGACGGGGTCGGCCTCGCGCAGGATTTCGTGCGCCGATTCGGCGCCCCAGACGCGCAGCTTCGCATCCGGCAGCCGCGCCGCCGCTTGGCCGATCGCGGCCGGATCGACCAGCCGGTCATGGTCTGCCGCGAGCAGCAGGATCGGCGCCGCGACCGATTCGAGCCGGCCCGGCGCCTGCAGCGCGAGCGTCGAGCGATAGGCCTCCGCGACCCAGGCCCAGCTGGGCGGGCCGACCGCGATCTCCGGCTTTTCCCGCTTCCACCACAGCTCGTCCTCGTAGCGGGCGACGTCGTGGGTCAGCAGCGACTGGCGCTTCTTCATCGGCACGCCGGGCCGCTCGTTGCTTTTCCAGGCCTGCCGTTCGGGCCGGCCGAGCTTCGTCATCAGCCAGGCGATCTTCGCGCCGAGGCGCGGGCCGAAGGGCGCGCTCCTGAGGCCGAGCATCGGCGCCACCAGCACCGCTGCGTCGGGGGCGATTCGCCGCTCCGCCAGCGCCCGCAGCGTCAGGTGCCCGCCCATCGAATGGGAGACGATGACGTGCGGTCCCGGCGTGCGCGCCGCCCATTGTGTGTAGAAGGCGGCGAGGTCCTCGATCCAGGGCGCGAAATCGCTGGCATGGCCGACGAGCGGATCGTCGGACAGCCGGCCGGAGCCGCCCTGCCCGCGCCAGTCGAAGCTTTCGATGCCCCAACCGGCGCGATGCCAGTGGTCGAACGCCTCGTAATATTTCTCGAACACGTCGCCGCGGCCGCCCAGGAACAGCAGCGATCCGCGCCCGCCCCCGTCCCAGGCGAAAGTGCGCAGCGGCCACCCGTCCGCCGCGCGCCAGCTGCCGATATTGGCGCCGGCGGGAACGGCGCGCCTGTTGATCGTCATCGAATCTGGTTACGGGTTTGCAAGGCTTGGCGTCTAGATGGCGCGGCATGGTCGCCCATGCCCTTCTCGCGATTCTCGCCCTGCTGCTGCTCGCTGCCGCGGTAACGGACCTGAAAGCACGAATTATCGCGAATCGCCTGAATCTGGCGATCGCGCTGCTTGCCCCTGCCTGGTGGTGGGCGAGCGGGCTCGCGCCCTGGCCGGACATGGCGCTGCAGGCGGCATTGGGGCTGACCGTATTCGCGCTGTTCGCGGGGCTGTTCGCATTAGGCTGGATGGGCGGCGGCGACGTGAAATTACTCGGTGCGCTGGCACTTTGGCTGCCGCTGGTGCCGCTGATGCGGATGCTGCTGGCGATGGCGCTGCTGGGCGGATTGCTGACCGTGATCGTGGTCGCGGTTCACCGGCTGCGCAAGCTCAAGACCAGCCCGGAAGTGCCGTACGGCGTCGCCATCGCAACTGCGGGATTGTGGGTCATCGGCGAACTGTATCTTAACCAGTTTGCTTGATGACGATCGGCAAGGGTCATCGACCCGCTCGAGGAGTCGTCGGTCGTGGATGTAAGAAAAATCGCTTTGCTTGTCGGGGCTTTGCTGGTCGCGGCCGTCACCGCGGTCATGGCCAGGAGCCTGTTCAGCGGCGCCGAGACGCCGGCCCAGGCGGCCGCTGTCGGCGCGCCGCAGCCCGATGGCCCGCAGGTGCTCGTCGCCACGCGTGCGCTGCCGGTCGGGACCATCCTTCAGGCTGACAGCTTCCGCTATCAGCCCTGGCCCAAGGAACTGGTCCAGGAAGCCTATTACATCAAAGGCGACGTGACGCCGCCGCAACCGGGAACGGTCGTGCGCTACGCGATCACGGCCGGCCAGCCGATCACCCAGGGCGCGCTGGTCAAGCCCGGCGACAGCGGCTTCCTCGCTGCCGCGCTGGGGCCGGGCATGCGTGCCGTCACCGTTCCGGTCTCGGCGCAGAGCGGCGTCGCCGGCTTCATCTTTCCGGGCGACCGGGTCGACCTCGTGCTGACCCAGGAAGTCGCCGGCAACAGCGGTCCGCCGCTCCGCGCGTCCGAGACGTTCGTGCGCAACATCCGCGTGCTCGCCACCGACCAGCGCACCGATAACGAAATCAAGGACGGCAAGTCCGAGGTCAAAACCTTCTCGACCGTGACGCTCGAAGCGACGCCGCGAATCGCGGAGAAGATCGCGGTTGCCCAGGCCATGGGCCAGCTGTCGCTGTCGCTGCGCTCGATCGCCGACAACAATGCCGAGCTGGAGCGCGCGATCGCGGCCGGCGAGGTCAGCGTCGACGAGAGCAAGGACCCGAAGGCCGAGCGCCAGATGCTGCTTCAGGTCGCGTCGCGCCCGGTCGATACCGACACCACCTTCGTGACCGGCGGCGATGTGTCCCGCTTCGCCCGCCGCACGATGCCGAGCACCAACCCGGTTTCCGCCGGTCCCGTCGCTGCCAGCCCGTCCGGCGAGCCCGCGGCGGCCTTCAGCGGACCCGTCGTCAAAATCGCCCGCGGCAACGCGGAGACCGTCGTCCCGGTCAGGGGTAAATAAGATGCGCAAATCGATCGTTCTGATGCGGACGGCTGCGGTGGCCCTCGCCACCGTCCTCGCCGCGGGTCTGCCGGCTGCGGCGAACGCGGCCCAGCCCACCGCCCGCGTCGGCGAATTGCCGGCCGGCACCCAGCGCCCGACCAGCGAAGTGCTGCTGTCGATCGGCCAGGGACAGCTGGTGACGCTGCCGACCGGCATCGCCAACGTCTGGACCTCCAACCCGGCCGTTGCCGACGTCTATGTCAGCAACCCGCGGCAGATCCATCTGTTCGGCAAGGAAGCGGGCGAAGCGACGGTGTTCGCGACCACTGCGTCCGGCCAGGTCGTCTATGCGACCAACGTGCGGGTGAACCAGAACATCACGTCGCTGGACAAGATGCTGAGGCTCGCCTTTCCGGACGCCAATATCGCCGTCAACACGGCGGGCCAGCTGGCGGTGCTGACCGGCACGATCGGCTCGCCCGAGGACAGCGCCGCCGCGGAACGGCTGGTGCTCACCGCGCTCAATCCGGGCGTCAACGTCTCCGATCCCGCCGCCCAGCTGAAGATGGGCGTGATCAACCGGCTGAAGACGGCGACGCCGCTGCAGGTCAACCTGCAGGTGCGGATCGCCGAGGTCAGCCGCGACCTGGTCAAGGAGATCGGCAACAACCTGCTGACCCGCGACCAGACCGGCGGCTTCCTGTTCGGCGTCGCGCAGGGCCGCAACTTCGGCTCGATCGGCAATGTCGACGTGTCGAAATTCCCGACCGTGCCGGCCTCGACCTTCTTCCCGGGCGCGACGGGTACGATCCCGATCAACCCCGCGACGGGTCTGCCGATCAACCCGGCCAATCCGGGCACTGCGTTCAACTATGACAAGCTCGGCCAGGGGGCCGGCAAGACCTCGATCGCGCTGGCGGGCCGCCTGTTCGGCATCGACGTCGCCTCCGCGCTCGACCTTGCCGAGACCGAAGGCCTGGTCACCACGCTCGCCAACCCGAACCTGACGGCATTGTCGGGCGAGACGGCGAGCTTCCTGGCGGGCGGCGAAATCCCGATCCCGCTGGCGCAGGGGCTTGGCCAGATCGGCGTCGAGTACAAGCAGTACGGCGTCAGTCTGGCGTTCACGCCGACGGTGCTGGCCGACGGCCGCATCTCGATGCGCGTGCGCCCGGAAGTGTCGGAACTGAGCGCGAACGGCGCGGTGACGCTGAACGGCTTCCAGATCCCGGCGCTCACCACCCGCCGCGCTGAGACCACGGTGGAGCTCGGCTCCGGCCAGAGCTTCATGATCGGCGGACTCCTGCAGAACAAGCATTTCGACCAGATCGACAAGGCGCCGGGCATCGGCGACGTGCCGATCCTGGGCGCGCTGTTCCGGTCCAATCGGTTCCGCCACAGCGAGACCGAGCTGGTGATCATCATCACGCCCTATCTGGTGAAGCCCACCAACGGGCCGATCCCGCTGCCGACCGACGGCTACAAGTCGGCGACCGATGCGGCGCGGGTGTTCATGGGCAAGACCTTCACCGGCGACAGCGGCGCCCAGCGCCCGGTGCCGACGATGGCGCCGCCGCAGGTCCAGCCCGCCGGACAGCCGGTATCGCAGGCGACGCCGCTGCTGCAGGCGCCTGCCAAGTCTGCCGAGCGCAAGTCGGATGCGGCCCCGGCCCCCGGCTTCTCGCTCAAGTGATGCGCGCGGCCAAGGAGATGACGATGTTTCGCAAATCCCTTCCCCTGATCGGCCTGGCGCTGGCGCTGTCGGCGTGCGGCACCGTCAATCGCGGCGTCGAATCGGTGCACCAGCCGGTCGTGCAGCGGACCGACTATGTGATCGACCTTGCCTCGTCGGGCGACCGGCTTGCGCCGGGCGAGCGCGAACGGCTGGAAGGCTGGTTCCGCTCGATCGACCTTGCCTATGGCGACCGCGTGTCGGTCGACGATCCGAGCGGATCGACCGGCGTGCATGCCGAGGTCGACTCGCTGCTCGGCCGCCGCGGCATGGTGGTCCTCAATGACGCGCCAGTGACGCCGGGCGCGATCGCGCCCGGATCGGTCCGCGTGGTCGTCAGCCGCGCGAGCGCGCACGTGCCCGGCTGCCCCGACTGGAGCCGCTCCGCCTCGCCCGAGCTCGTCGGCTCGACCATGTCCAACTATGGCTGCGCCAGCAATGCGGCGCTGGCCGCGATGGTCGCCGATCCGAACGACCTGATCCAGGGCCGCGAGGCAGGCGCCGCGGGCGATCCGGCCACGGCCAGCAAGGCAATCCGCGTCTATCGCGAAACCGCCCCGACCGGAACCCGCGGTCTCAAGGCCGAAACCACGTCGAAGAACGGGAACTGACATGAACGCACCCTGGAGCCCCACCCGGTCCGCAGCGCTGCGCGATCCCTTCGTCGCCTATGTGAGCGACGACAGCGCCGCCGACGCGATCCGTCCGATCGCGGTCGAGATGGGCTGGTCGCCTGAAAAGGTCGTCCGCGGCGGCCTGCGCGCGGCGATCCAGAACCTGGCGGTCGCCGCCAGCCCCAACGTGCTGCTGGTCGACCTGTCCGACGCCGCCGATCCGCTGAACGACATCAACGCGCTCGCCGAAGTGTGCGAGCCCGGCACCGTCGTGATCGCGACCGGCGTCACCAACGACGTCCGGCTGTACCGCGACCTGATCGCCAGCGGTATCCAGGACTATCTGCTGAAGCCGCTGCATCCCGAGCAGCTACGCGATGCCTTCACCGGCGCGCAGGCGGTATTCAACGCGCCCAAGAGCTTTGAGCCGGCGCAGGACCGGCCGCATCTGATGATGGCGGTGATGGGGTCGCGCGGCGGCGCGGGCGCGTCGACGGTCGCGGCGTCGCTCGCCTGGCTGTTCGGCGAGAAGGACAAGCGCTCGGCGGCGCTGCTCGACCTCGATGTGCATTTCGGCACCGACGCGCTGGCACTCGACCTCGAGCCCGGCCGCGGCCTGACCGACGCGATCGAGAACCCGAGCCGCATCGACGGTCTGTTCCTCGAACGCGCGCTGGTGCGGGTGAACGAGAAGCTGGCAGTGCTGTCGGCGGAAGCGCCGATCAACCAGCCGCTGCTGACCGACGGCTCGGCTTTCTATCAGCTGCAGGAGGAAATCCGCGCCGGCTTCGAATGCACGGTCATCGACCTGCCGCGCCACATGCTGGTCCAGCACCCGATGCTGGTGCAGGACCTGAACTCCGTCGTCCTCGTCACCGAAATCACGCTGGCGGCCGCGCGCGACTGCATCCGCTTCCTGGCCTGGTTCAAGAGCCATGCCCCCCAGGCAAGCGTGATCCTGGTGGCGAACAAGGTGCCCGCATCCGGCGTGCCGGAGCTCAGCCGCAAGGATTTCGAGGCGTCGATCGAGCGCAAGATCGACTTCGTCGTTCCCTATGACCAGAAGCTCGCCGCGCAGGCGGCGAAGCTCGGCAAGCCGCTCGCCGAGGCGGGCAAGGGTGCGAAGGTCGGGCAGGCGCTGCATGCGCTCGCCGGCCGGCTGATCTCCGCGTCGTCCGACGATGCCGACAAGGGCGCGGAGGAGGCCGGCAAGTCGCTGCTCGGCAAGCTCGGCGAGTTCAAGCTGAAGCTCGGCAAGCCGGCGAAGGCCTAAGGGACCGCGCGGGCATGACGCAGCTCTTCTTTCCGCTGCTGGGGGCAGTGCTGACCCTCGCGATGCTGCTGCTCGCCTTTTCGGGACCGAGCGGCGCAAAGGCGCAGAAGCGGCGCCTGGAAGGCCTGCGCGAGCGCCATGGCGGTCCGAAGGCGCTGACCGTCGAAGACAAGCTCCGCCGCATTACGACGGCGCAGGACACGAAGATGGACAGCCTGGCCGGTCGCCTGCTGCCCAATCCGGCGCTGCTGAAGAAGCGGCTGGCGATGACCGGCAAGGATTGGTCGGTCGGCCAGTACGTGCTGGTCAATCTGGGAATCGCATTTGCGATCTGCATCTTGCTGCTGAGCAAGGGCGCGCCGGTGCTGCTGGGCGTGTTCGGCGGCCTGATGATCGGCCTGGGCCTGCCGCACATGCTGGTCGGCATGAAGATCAAGAAGCGGATCCAGAAATTCACGGTCAGCTTTCCCGACGCGATCGACCTGCTGGTGCGCGGCCTGCGCGCCGGCCTGCCGATCAGCGAGACGCTGGGCGTCGTGTCGGCTGAAATCCCCGGCCCCGTCGGCGAAGAATTCAGGATCGTGACCGACAAGATGAAGATCGGCCGGACGATGGACGTCGCGCTCCAGGAAACCGCCGACCGACTGGGCATTCCCGAATTCCAGTTCTTCTGCATCACGCTGGCGATCCAGAAGGAAACCGGCGGCAACCTGGCCGAAACGCTCAGCAACCTTGCCGACGTGCTGCGGAAGCGCGCGCAGATGAAGCTGAAGATCAAGGCGATGTCGTCGGAATCGAAGGCGTCCGCCTATATCGTCGGCTCGCTGCCGTTCATCGTGTTCGGGCTGATCTGGTTCATCAACAACAAATATATGGGCAATTTCTTCAGCGACGAGCGGCTGATGATCGCCGGCATCGGCGGCCTTATCTGGATGGCGATCGGCGCATTCATCATGGCCAAGATGGTCAATTTCGAGATTTAGGCCATGGAAACGACCGGACCCACCCTTCTCGGCATCGACGTCATCTGGGTAGCGACGCTGCTGTCGGCCGTCGCGACCTTCATGGTGCTGGTCGCCCTCTATGCGATCATGACGGTGCGCGACCCGATGGCGCGCCGCGTCAAGGCGCTGAACGACCGCCGCGAGCAGCTGAAGGCGGGCATCACCGCCTCGACCCGTCGGCGCGCCAAGCTCAATGCCCGCAACGAGACCACCGACCGGATGCGCTCGTTCCTGGGCTCGCTGAAGGTGCTGCAGGACGAGCAGCTTAAGGCTGCCCAGATCAAGCTGATGCAGGCCGGCATCCGTTCGAAGGACGCCGCCGTCGCCGTGATCTTCGGCCGGATGATGCTGCCGATCATCTTCGGCCTGGGCGCGGTGCTGCTGATCTACGGCATCGACTTCTGGCCCGAATGGGGTGCGTTCAAACGCTTCGGCGTGACCGCCGCCGCATTGATCGGCAGCTACAAGGCGCCCGACATCTACCTGAAGAACAAGATCACGAAGCGCAGCAACGCGATCCGCAAGGGCCTGCCCGATGCGCTCGACTTGCTGGTGATCTGCGCCGAAGCCGGATTGACCGTCGATGCCGCGTTCGGCCGCGTCGCGAAGGAGCTGGGCAAGGGCTATCCCGAGCTTGGCGACGAGTTCATGCTGACCTCGATCGAGCTGGGCTTCCTTACCGAGCGGCGCCAGGCGTTCGAGAACCTCGCCACCCGCGTCAACCTGGATGCGATCCGCGGCGTCGTGACGACGATGATCCAGACCGAGAAATACGGCACGCCGCTCGCTTCCGCGCTGCGCGTGCTGTCGGCCGAGTTCCGCAACGAGCGGATGATGCGCGCCGAGGAAAAAGCGGCGCGGCTGCCGGCGATCATGACCGTGCCGCTGATCTGCTTCATCCTGCCGGTGCTGTTCATCGTGATCCTGGGCCCAGCGGCCTGCTCGATCGCCGACAACTTCAAATAAGGAACGGCAGCCGGACTTCGGTCGTTTCTCCCCTGAAACAGAGGGAGAGAGCCCGTGAGCTTCACGCCCGAATTCTGGCTGATCCTGGGACTGACTTTGGTGCTGGGCTGGGTGCTGGGGCTGATGTCCCGCTCCGGAGGTGCGCGGTGGAAGCGCGAGCTGGCCGCCGAGCGCGACGCGCATGCCGCGACCCGGCGGGAATATGAGGCCCGCATCGCCGAAGCCGACAAGCGCGCGGCCGAGCACGACCGCCGCATCGCCGAATACGAACGCGCCCGCACCGCCTATCGCGACGAACCGGCCGGCAGCCGGATCGACAATCTCGACCTGCGTCCGGGCGAACACGTCGAGGTCGACGCCGACGGCAATCGCGTCGTACGGCCGATCCGGCCCTAGATTTTCAACGCCGCCTGGGCTGCCGCGAGCCGGGCGATGGGGACGCGGTAGGGGGAGGCGCTGACGTAATCGAGGGCCACGCTTTCGCAGAAGGCGATCGAGGCCGGGTCGCCGCCATGTTCGCCGCAGATGCCGAGCTTCAGGTCGGGCCTGGTCGCGCGGCCGCGTTCGGCGGCGAGGCGGATCAGCTCGCCGACGCCTTCGACGTCCAGGCTGACGAACGGGTCGCGGGGGAAGATGCCCTTGTCGACATAGGAGGTCAGGAAGCGCCCGGCGTCGTCGCGCGACACGCCCAGCGTCGTCTGCGTCAGGTCGTTGGTGCCGAAGCTGAAGAACGCGCCGACCTCGGCGATCTCGCCGGCCTTCAGCGCCGCGCGGGGCAGCTCGATCATCGTGCCGACCAGATAGTCGAGCCGCCGCCCCTTCTCGGCGAAGACGGCCTCGGCGGTGCGGTCGATCAAATCCTTCATCAGCTCCAGCTCGCGGCGGGTCGCGACCAGCGGGACCATCACCTCGGGGATCGGCGCCTCGCCGGTCTTCTCCGCCACCTCGACCGCGGCCTCGAAGATCGCGCGCGCCTGCATCTCGTAAATTTCGGGGTAGGTGACGCCCAGCCGGCAGCCGCGATGGCCGAGCATCGGGTTGAACTCGTGCAGTTCCGCCGCGCGCCGCTTCAGCGCCTCGACGCCCAGCCCCGCGGCTTCGGCGACCTCGGCGAACTCTTCCTCCTCGTGCGGGAGGAACTCGTGCAGCGGCGGATCGAGCAGACGGATCGTGACCGGCAGGCCGGCCATGATCGCGAAGATTTCGGCGAAGTCGCCGCGCTGCTCCGGCAGCAGCTTCGCCAGCGCGGCGCGCCTGCCCTTCTCGTCGGTCGCGAGGATCATCTGGCGGACGGCGGTGATGCGCGCCGTGTCGAAAAACATGTGTTCGGTACGGCAGAGGCCGATGCCTTCGGCGCCGAAGCCGCGCGCGGTGCGGCAATCGGCCGGCGTCTCGGCATTGGTGCGGACCTTGAGGCGCCGCACCTTGTCCGCCCACTCCATCAGCGTACCGAAATCGCCGGCCAGCTCCGGCTCCACGGTCGGGACCTTGCCCGCCATCACTTCGCCGGTCGCGCCGTCGATGGTGATCGTGTCGCCTTCGCCGATCGTGCGATCGCCGACGCGGAACAGCTTCGCCTTGGCGTCGATCGCGAGCGTGCCCGCGCCGGACACGCAGGGCCGCCCCATGCCGCGCGCGACGACTGCCGCGTGCGACGTCATGCCGCCGCGCGCGGTGAGAATCCCCTTCGCCGCGTGCATGCCGTGGATGTCCTCGGGGCTGGTTTCGACGCGGACCAGGATGACGGCATCGCCCAGCTCCGCACGCTTCTCGGCAGTGTCGGCGTCGAACACGACCGCGCCCGAGGCCGCGCCGGGCGAGGCCGGCAGGCCCTTGGTCAGCACGTCGCGCTCGGCTTCCGGATCGAGCGTCGGGTGCAGCAGCTGGTCGAGCGCCGCCGGATCGACGCGGCCGACCGCCTGCTCTTCGGTGATCAGCCCTTCCTGCGCCATGTCGACGGCCATCTTCAGCGCGGCCTTGGCGGTGCGCTTGCCGTTCCGGGTCTGGAGCATCCAGAGCTTGCCGCGCTCGACGGTGAACTCGATGTCCTGCATGTCGCGGTAGTGCGTCTCGAGCAGCTCGAAGACGCGGGCGAGCTCGGCGAACGTCTCCGGCATCGCCTCTTCCATCGACGCGGGCTTGGCGCCCGCTGCTTCCCGCGCCGCGCGGGTCAGATATTGCGGCGTGCGGATGCCGGCGACGACGTCCTCGCCCTGGGCGTTGATCAGGAACTCGCCGTAATAAGCGCGCTCGCCGGTCGAAGGATTGCGGGTGAAGGCGACGCCGGTGGCGCTCGTCTCGCCCATATTGCCGAACACCATCGCCTGCACGTTGACGGCGGTGCCCCAGCCGCCCGGAATGTCGTTCAGCCGGCGATAGACCTTGGCGCGCTCCGACTGCCACGAGCCGAACACCGCGCCGATCGCGCCCCAGAGCTGGTCGTGCACGTCCTGCGGGAAGGGCTTGCCCCATTGTTCCTGGACGAGGCGCTTGTACTCGCCGACGAGCTTCTGCCAGTCCGACGCGGTCATGTCAGTGTCGAGGAAATGGCCCTGGTCTTCCTTGGCGATCTCCAGCGCTTCCTCGAACGCATCGTGGTTCAGGCCCAGCACCACGTCCGCATACATCTGGATGAAGCGGCGGTAGCTGTCCCAGGCAAAGCGTTCGTCGCCCGAGGTGGCGGCGAGGCCCTGGACCGTCTCGTCGTTGAGGCCGAGGTTCAGCACCGTGTCC
Source organism: Sphingomonas sp. (assembly GCF_035758555.1). Classification (GTDB taxonomy): domain Bacteria; phylum Pseudomonadota; class Alphaproteobacteria; order Sphingomonadales; family Sphingomonadaceae; genus Sphingomonas_B. Next base: position 37,426 of record NZ_DASTXI010000221.1, read on the forward strand.
ATCATGCCCGGCATCGACACGCGGGCGCCGGAGCGGACCGAGACGAGGAGCGGATCGGCCGCGTTGCCGAAGGTCTTGCCGGTGATGCCTTCGATATGGGCGATGCCGTTCGCGACTTCCTGACGCAGCGAGTCCGGGAAGCTTTCGCCTTCCTGGTAATAGCGGGTGCACATTTCCGTGCTGATCGTGAAGCCCGGCGGGACCGGCAGGCCGATCGACGCCATTTCGGCGAGGTTCGCGCCCTTGCCGCCGAGCAAATTCCTGTCGCCCGCCCCGCCGTCCGACACGCCGCCGCCGAAGCGGTACACATATTGGGTCATGCGGGGCTGATCTCCGTTCGAAATGGACGACATGGTCGAGCTGGACGACATTGATGACATTCACATGGATTCCCGAACATTTTCGGGGTTCCGGCGAGGGATCATCCCTCGATCCTCGAAAAGTCCGCGACCTGGTGGACGGCGTCGCGCATGCGGGCGAGCAGGTTCAGCCGCGCGGCGCGCTTGGCCGGATCGGGATCGTTGACCGTCACCTTCTCGAAGAACGCGTCGACCGGTGCCCGAAGTGTCGCCAATGCCGCCATCGCCCCCTCGAAATCCTCCGCCGCAACGGCCGTGCGCGCGCGCGGTTCCGCCGAATCGAGCGCGGCGATCAGCGAGGATTCCTCAGGCGCGGGGGTGTAGGACAGCGTTTTCTCATGGCCCATGATCGCGTCGCGCAGATCCTCGGCCATCACGAAAGGGTCTTCCTCGCCGGTTTGGGGGATGCCTTGCACTTCTCCCTCGTGCTCCTGCGAAAGCAGGAGCCCAGAGTCACCCTGTACCGCGCCCTCCTGGGCTCCTGCTTTCGCAGGAGCACTGGCCCATCCTTCCTTCTTCAGGATGTTCGCCGCGCGCTTGTAGCCGGCGAGCAGGTCGGCGCCTTCCTGCCGTTCGACGAACGCCTGCAGCGCGCGGACGCGGGCGAGCAGGCGGACGAGATCGTCCTCTCCGCCGAGCGCAAACACCGCGTCGATCAGGTCGTGCCGGACGCCGGCCTCGCGCTGCTGGACTTTGAGGCGGTCGGCGAAGAAGTCGTGTAGGTGGATCCATGCTTTGATCCCCGGCTCCGAAAACTCCCTTCGACTAATCTCAGAGCGACGGCTTGGATCATCCCATAAACTTGTCGCGAGCTCGAGAGCACCCGCACTCGCCTGGCTCTCTCCAAAACCTACAACCGTGTCGACCAAGTCACTGATTCGATGGACCTCGGCCCTGGAAAATTTGGCTCGTGCGTAGTTATTTACGCCTTCAACGAACACGCGTTTAAGATCGAAGCGCAGCTGG
>NZ_DASTXI010000005.1:0-3409 GCF_035758555.1 Sphingomonas sp.
GCTATGACCCGGAAGTCCGAGCTCGGCCGCGAGCTTCGAGCTGCCCCAGCTCAACGTAATGCCGCTGCCGCCGTGGCCGTAATTGTGGACCAGCGCCTTGTCGCCGAGCTGGTCGCGGCGGACGACGAAGCCCTGGCGCCGGTACGGCCTCAGCCCGGCCACGGCGCGGATGAGACGGCTTGGGTCCGCGTCGACCGGCGGCAGCGGCGTGCAGTCGCCGAAGGATTTCGTGCCGACGGTGGCGCAGCCGGACAGGAGCGCGGCACTTCCGAGACTGAAAGACCTGCGATCCAGCAACATCCGTTCGTCCTGAGCTTGTCGAAGGACTGCCTTCTTACTTGCTGCGAAACCGAAAGACAGGGCTTCGAGAGGCTCAGTGCGAATGGTGAAATCTATTCGACCGTCTCGATCGTCAGCCGGTCGTTGGTGAAGACGCACACTTCCGATGCGATCTGCATGGCGCGGCGGGCGAGGATTTCCGGGTCGGCCTCATATTCCTGCAGCGCGCGTGCGGCGGAGAGCGCATAATTGCCGCCGGAGCCGATCGCGGCGATCCCGCCTTCGGGTTCGAGCACGTCGCCGTTGCCGGTGAGGATCAGCATCTGCTCGGCGTCGGCGACGATCATCAGCGCCTCGAGGTTGCGCAGATACTTGTCCGTCCGCCAGTCCTTCGCGAGCTCCACCGCGGCGCGCAGCAGCTGCCCGTTATATTGCTCCAGCTTCTTCTCCAGCCGCTCGAACAAGGTGAAGGCGTCAGCCGTCGCTCCCGCGAAGCCGCCGATGACCTTGCCGTCCGCGCCGATGCGGCGCACCTTCTTCGCGTTGGGCTTGATCACCGTATTGCCGAGGCTGACCTGGCCGTCTCCGGCGATCACCGTCTTGCCGCCCCGCTTCACGCCGAGGATCGTGGTTCCATGATATTGTTCCATGCCCGGCATGTGGGAAAGCGCGCGAACCGCTGCAACTAGGCGGCGGCTTCGAACCGCCGGTCCGGGATGAACCAGGCCAGCGAGATCGCGACATAGATGGCGACCGAGATGGCGGGATGGACGAAGGCCGCGGCGAAGCCAGCGGTGTACCCGACGAAGCTCAGCCACTCCTTCAGCCGCGGCCCGGTCGCCGTGGCGACATGCGAATGCTCGCCTTCCGCGGCGATCAACGCCCGTTCGAGCAGCATGTAAGAGAAGGCGGCCATCATCAGCACGCCGCCGTAGGCCGCGACCGGCCAGGCGACGATGCCCGCCTCGCCCATCCAGCGGATCTCGTAGGGCACGAGGCTGAGCCAGAAGAGCAGGCTGAGATTGGCCCACAGCACCCGCCCATCGACCTTACGCGAGCCCTGCATCATGTGATGGTGGTTGTTCCAGAAGATGCCGACGTTGACGAACGACAGCAGATAGATTCCTAGGAACGGCATCATCTCGCGAACGCCTGCGAACGTCGGCTCGTCCGGCAGGCGGATCTCCAGCACCATGATGGCGATGATGATGGCGATCACGCCGTCGGTGAAGGCGTTGAGGCGATCGGGTTTCATGCGTCAGGCGCGCCCGGCGAACATGAAGGCCGCTGCCCCGACAATGCAGGCGAAGGCGCCTATGTAGCGCCAACCCACCGGCTCCTTCAGGACAAGCGCGGCGAACACCGCGAAGACGCTCAATGTGATCACCTCCTGGATGATCTTGAGCTGCCCGCCCGAGAAGCCGTGCGCATAGCCGTAGCGATTGGCCGGCACCGCGAAGCAATATTCGATCAGCGCGATGCCCCAGCCGATCGCGATCGCGGCGAGCAGCGGCATCTTCGGAAACCTGAGGTTGCCGTACCAGGCGATGGTCATGAAGATGTTCGAGATCGTGAGCAGCGCGACCGTCAGCATTGCGCGCCCCTAATGCGCGCTCGCGGGAGCGGCAACGGGGATGCACGGGCTCACGTCTTCGGCCGCCCGGCGCCCGGTTCGACGCCGGCCTGCGCCCTTATCCATTTGATCAATTCGTCGAGCTGGATTGCCTGCTCGGTGGCGAGCTCGCGCTCGGCGAGAGAAAGTCGGTCTTCGCCGGCGGCTTGAGCAGCTCCGCCGGAGGAAGCGGATAATCGGGACACTGCCGCTGCTCCGGCAGCGCCGCGATCGGCTGCGGGGCTTGCGGCTTGGCCCCGCAGGCGCTGAGCAAGAGTGCGAGCGGCGGCAAGGCGCGCTTCAAAGTCATTCGACGTCCTTTCGTTGATGGCGCGCTGCTCGGCGGCGACGCGGGCGAGGTTCGCCCGGTCGGCGGCGCGTGCGGCTTCGGCCGCTGCGCGGTAGTTGGCGACGGTTCCGGCAAGGGCCGCTTCGCCGGCATGGTAGAGCTGCTCGAACTGGCCGCTTTGCTTCTTCCAGTGGCGGGTCTCGCCTTTCTGGATGATCAGCAGCAGCCCGAGCGCGATGCTGACCGCGAGCCCCGCGATTCCCTGGATGTTGAGCAGCCGGAAGATCATTGCTCGCGGTCGGCCTCGAACGAGGCGCCGTCGCGGCCTGCGGTGACCTTGAAGCGCCCGACCGGCCCGCCGGCCAGCAGGCCGACGATGACCACGATCATGGCCGCGATGAACCCGCCGAGCGCCCAGCCGAAGATGGTGACGATGGTATGCTCCTCGGCCGGGCTCCAGCCGCCCCACATCAGCAGCGCGACCATGAACCCCGCGGCGGCTCCGCAGAACATCCCCGCGGCCGAGGCGAGCAGACCGTAAATGTAGCGTTGGCCCTCGGCGAAGGTGCCTGGTGGGGGAAGCGGTCTCATCCAAATCTCTCCTCGAAAAGTCCCAAAAGTCACAGCCTTACGCGCGCGTGCGCGCGTCACCGCTCACCAATTCGGTTCGCGAGCCAGCCGTAGAGGAAGGACTCATTGGCTGGCCGGCGTTCCGCAAGGCGGAGATAGCGCTCGCCCTGCAGCGCCTCGATCGCGCGGAGCAGCACGCGTTGGCCGCTGCTTCGTCCGCGAATGTCGAGGAACGTGTCGAGCGCGGCGAGCGTGCGTGGACCGATCCGTCCGTCGGGCACCAGGTCGGGATAATCGGCGCCGTTGCGGTTCAGCGCGGTCAGCGCGCGCTGAAGAAAGGTCGCCGCCACCGCCGGGCCCATATTGACGCCGGTGTCGAACAGCTCTGCCGCAACCTGCGGACTGCGCTCCGCCACTTCATCTAAGCGAGGCCGCAGCCAGTAGAGCCTGCGGTAGATTGCCGCGGCTTCTTCGCGCGGCAGCTGCCGCATCGCGCCGCGATAGCCGTTGGCGCGCGCAACGGCTTCGGTAATGCCGAAGCAGGTCGGCCCGCCCTTGTCGGCGGAGTTGTTCACATAACCGCCCTCGCGCTCGATCAGGGCATCGATCAGCCCATCGACGTCGATAGTTTCGTCCACCTCACCTCTCCTACTCACCGA
>NZ_DASTXI010000193.1:0-11593 GCF_035758555.1 Sphingomonas sp.
CTGGCGGATCACGGCATGGCGCGGCTCGACCGCCAGGTCGGCCAGATGAACGTCGTTTTCGCTGAGGCGGCCGACGCTGATCTCGTCGCCCGGCACCAGCTTCTCGCGCGGGATCTCACGGCCCTCGGACGTTCGCGCGATCGTGATGATCTTGAAGCTCATTTTGCCCCCGTCCGCCCGGTCACCAGTAGAAGAAGACAGAGACGATGTGCGCCGACAGCGCCGCGATCAGCGCGAACGTGACCGGCACATGCACGTACAGCCAGACCTCCAGCAGCGCCTTCAGCCGCAGATGGCGGCGCACCCGGTGCAGGATCGCGCCTTTCCGCTCCAGCAGGCTGTCGATGCGCTCCAGCGGATCGTCGGCAAGCTTCGGCCGGAACGCGGCGCCGCGGCGAAGCTCGGCCTGGGCGGCGCGCGTAGCGCAGTTGCGATAGCGGCCGCTCAGCCGCGCCCAAAGGCCGCCGCCGAACGGGTTCTGCTCCAGCGAGGACTGGACCAGGTCCGCCTGCTCCTGGTCGAGCGGCTGCGCGGCTTCGTGCAGCTGGCGATCGATCGAGCGCAGCGCCTCCAGCATCTGCGCCTCGGTCATCATCTCGCGATTGTCGCTCAACGCCTTGGGCAGCGCGCCATACATGCTGATGCCCCAGATGCCCGACAGGATCACCAGCATCATCAGCGCATAGGCGAGCGTGTGCACGTTCCAGCCGAACTGGAAGCCGGTGTGCAACGTCGCGATGACGATCAACGACAGGCCGAGATAGACGTGTGCGCTGGTCCAAGCCTTCAGCGACCAGCGGCCGGGCGTCATCGCCCGCTTGCGCACGCCCAGCAGCGTCAGCCACAGGATCAGCAGCGCGCCGATCGTGCCGAGGATATAGCCTTCCGCGCTGCCGCCATTCGGCCGCGGCTGCACGTCGATCATCAGATAGGCGGCGATCGCGACCGCGCAGATCACGGCGGCGATCTTGGCCCAGCGGAAATTCTTGTACTGGAGGAACCCGTCGTGCGAGCTCGCCCGCTGGCGGCGGCTCGCCCGGGCCGGGTTCTTGACCATCAGCATGTCACGCCTCCAGCCGCGCGACGGTCAGGAACTCGTCCGGCGAGACGCGGATCGCGGCGCCGGTCGGACAGGCGCGCACGCAGGCCGGGCCGCCATCGATGCCCGAGCACATGTCGCACTTGATCGCCTTTTTGGGCTTCTCGCCCTTCGCGTTCTCAACCGACCATTCGTGGCTCGGCTCGCCCGGCCCTGGCCCAAGGCCCAGGAACAGCCAGCTGAGCAGCGACGGCTTCTTCGGCGGCACCTTGTCCATCCGGATCACGCCGTAAGGGCAATTGCGCTGGCAATTGCCGCACCCGATGCAGGTGTCGTCAATGAACACCTCCCCGTCCGGCCCGCGATGGATCGCGTTGGGCGGGCAATCGGCCATGCAGTGCGGATGCTCGCAGTGCCGGCAGGAGGTCGGCACGTGCAGGTGCGCGTAGGTCTTGCCCGCCTCGCGGTCGAGCCGGCTGAGGCCGTCGTGGCTGTCCGCGCAGGCCTTTTCGCAATTGTCGCAGCCGACGCACAGATTCTCGTCGATCAGCAGCACGTCGGTCGCTTCGCCGATTCCCTCGTCGATCAGGAACTTGGCGGTCTGGGAATAGAGATCGACCGCGCCGGAGAAGCTGTGCTTGCGCTCCTCGACGAAGGAATTGACGATCCTCCGCGCCTCCATGTCCTGGCGGACGCGCGCCTCCAGCGCCGGCTTCTGCGCCATCAGCCGCGCGAACGCTTCACCGGGCAGCCGGATCACGTCGGCCTTGATCGCGGCCTTCACCGTCGCGGTGCGCAGGCCGCCGTCGATCAGCGCCATTTCGCCGACGAACGAGCCGGCCGGCACATAGCTCAGGAACACCGGCTTGCCGCCGACGGTCTTCTCGACGATCATCGAGCCGGACCGGATCACGAACACGTCGCTGCCCTGCTCGCCCTCGCTGATGACAGCCTCGCCGGCCCTGACCGTCTTCACCTCGGCGCCGGCGACCACTTCGGCAACGTCGTCCTTGGTCAGCCCGGCCTTGAACAATTGCAGCAGCTGCCGCTCGATCGAGATGCGCGTGATTTCCTTCTGCGCCGACGGCACCTGACGCTGGAGACGAAGCGCGGCGAGACGCGAAATCTCGACGATAATGCTGCGTTCGGCCGCGCGGATCGTGGCGCCGCGGGTGCGGCCGGAGATCAGTCCGACCTCTCCGAAAATCTCGCCCGTACCGATCGGCACGGTGATCGACGGGTCCTGCGGATTGACCTCGACCAGCACCGACCCTTCGGCAATCGCGAACAGCGAATCCTCGCGCGCGCCGCGGACGAAAATGACTTCGCCGGGCTCGTAGACACGCACGTCGGAATCGAGCATGAACTCGCGCATCTGCAGCGGCGACAAGCCCTGCAGGATGCCGATATTGGTGCGCAGGAACTCCAGCCATTCGGAGACCTCGCGCCCCCTGGGCAAGCCGGCGAATTTCTTCTCGAGGATCGGCTCGTCGGCGGGCTTCAGCGCGGTGTTGCCGTTGATGAACTCGACCACGTCATAGCCCTGGTTCATGCAGTGCTTGATCAGCGGATAGCCCGCCAGCGCGCCGATCACGAAGATGCCGGGCACCGTCGTCTCGAAGGTCGGCGACAGGATCGGATAGGCCAGCCGGTCGTTGCTGGTGAACTGCACGCCGGTGCCGGCCTTGACGCCGCGCATCGTCTTGCCCGGGTTGCGCGGGTCTTCCCTGTCCTCGAACTCGGCGCAGCACGCCTCAACGAACGCGCGCGGCGGCGCCGAGCCCATGCGCGCGATCACGCGGTCACAGCGGATGCGGAGCTCGCCGTCGCGCGTGTCGAACGTGATCCAGCCCTTCTCGACCTTGGCCGGAGTGGTCTCGGTCAGCACCTGCATGCGGCCGGCATCGCGCGCGCCGAGCAGGGCCGCGACGTTCGGTCCCTTGGCGGTGGAGAATTCGGCTGAGCGATTGCACAAGGAGACGGTGTTGCCCTGCGCGGCCTCGGCGGCCAGGCCGAGCGCATTCTCTATCCCGGCGTCGCCGCCGCCCACCACGGTGATGTGTTCGTCATTATATTCGGCCGGATCGTCCAGCGTGTACTGGACGACGGCGCCGTCCTCGACAGGGCAGCGCATCAGATTCGGATTGCCCTGGGTGCCGATCGCCAGGATCACGGTCTCGGCCTTCACCTCGCGGCCGTCGGTCAGCTTCAGCGTGAAGTCGCCCGCCTGCCCGGTGATCGCCTTCACCTCCGCATGGTACATCACGTTGACGCCGTGTTTCGCCGTCTGCTCGTCCCAGGTGCCGAGCACCACTTCGCGCTTGCCGGCATCGAAATCCATCGGCGAGCGCAGGGCAAGCTGCACCGGCGTCGCCATGACGTGCTTGCCCTTTTGATATTTGTAGATCGTGTCGGACAGGTGGTCCGTCTTTTCCAGCAGCACATGGCTGAGGCCCAGCTCTGCGGCCCGGCCGGCGGCGCTGAGGCCCGCAGGTCCCGATCCGACGATTGCGATGCGGAAAGCGTCCGACACGCCTCTCCCCCTATTCTCACACGCTCTGACACGCCCGTCCGGCTGCTGCCGGTTCCGGACAAGGTGCGGCCCCGCCCCCTTCTTACCAAAGTCCGTTCGCTTCGCTAGTGACTGAGGCCACAAAAAACGACGGAATGGCAATGACCGAGAAGAGAGTGCCCGCCTCCCGCCTTGCGCTGTTCGCTGCCGCGGCGATCGCGATCGTCGCCGTGGGGGTCGCGGTTTCGCGCAATCGCGCGCCTGCTCCGGCGCCGGCAGCCGCGGCTTCGGCCAACCCGCAGCCCGACGTCGACACGATGATTTCCTCGCTGGAAGCGAAGCTCAAGGCCGATCCGAACAATCCCGAAGGCTGGCGGATGCTCGGCTGGTCGTTCTTCGAGACCGGCAAATTCGCCGAAGCGGCGATGGCCTATCAGAAGGCGGCCCAGCTGGCGCCGAACAATGCCGAATATTGGTCGTCGCTGGGCGAGGCGCTGGTGCTGGCCGGCTCCGGGGAAAAAATCCCCGACGACGCTTCCGCCGCCTTCAAGAAAGCGCTGGCGATCGACCCGAAGGACCCGCGCGCGCGCTATTTCACCGGCGTCGAGCAGGACATGGCAGGCAAGCACGTGCAGGCGATCGACACCTGGTTCGCGCTGCTGAAGGATTCGCCCGCCGACGCGCCCTGGCAGGCCGATGTGCGCAAGACGATCGAGCAGGTCGCCGACAAGGAAAAGATCGACGTGAAGGCGCGGCTGGCGGCGCTGAAGCCGCTCGCACCGGCCGCGCCCACCGGTCCTGCCGCGGCGCTGAATGGCATTCCGGGCCCGACGCGCGAGCAGATGGCGGCCGCGTCGCAGCTTCCCTCCGGCCAGCAGGAAGCGATGGTGCGCGGCATGGTCGACGGCCTTGCCGCCAAGCTGAAGGCCGATCCGAAGCAGCCGGACCGCTGGATGATGCTGATCCGCAGCCGGATGATGCTGGGCCAGGGCCGCGAGGCGGCACAGGCGCTGCAGCAGGCGATTGCAGCCAATCCGGACTCGCGCGCCGATCTGGTGCAGGCGGCGCGGACGCTCGGCGTCCCCGGGGCCTGAAAACAGAAGAGCCCCGCTCCTGGGGTCGGGAGCGGGGCCCTGGACTGGGGTCGTCCTGGAGACAGGGAGGGGTGGCCCTGTCTGGTTCAACAACGGGAAGGGGTGATCCGCGTTGTTGAGATCAGCATATCGCGCCCAAAGGTCGCAAAGCTATGTCGGGGATCACACAAGTTTGTCGCAAATTGTCGCGGCTTCTTAGCCCCTCCCCTTCAAGGGAGGGGTCTGAGTTCGATACGCCTGCCAGCCTCGCGCCCTGAGCTCGCAGGCCGGGCAGGTGCCGCAGCCATAGCCCCAATCGTGGAGCGTGCCGCGTTCGCCCAGATAGCAGCTGTGGCTTTCGGTGCGGATGAGCTCGATCAGCCCCTCGCCGCCCAGTTCGGCCGTCAGCGCCCAGGTCGCTGCCTTGTCGCGCCACATCAAGGGCGTGTGGATCACGACGCGCCGGTCGAGCCCGAGGCCGAGCGCCACCTGCAACGCCTTCAGCGTGTCGTCGCGACAGTCGGGATAACCCGAATAGTCGGTCTCGCACATGCCGCCGACCAGATGGCGGATCTGGCGCCGGTAGCCGATCGCGGCGGCGAGGTTGAAGAAGATCAGGTTGCGGCCGGGAACGAAGGTGCTCGGCAGCCCGTCAGCTCCGAATGCGATCTCCGCTTCGCGGGTCAGCGCCGTCTCGCTGATCTGCCCGAGCAGCGCCAGATCGAGCATATGATCTGGGCCGAGCTTGCCGGGCCACAGCCGGTCCATGCCGTCGCGCAGCGCCGCGCGGCAATCGAGCTCGACCCGGTGACGCTGGCCGTAATCGAAGCCGATCGTTTCCACGCGGGCAAACCGGTCCAGCGCCCAGGCGAGACAGGTCGCGGAGTCCTGCCCGCCGGAGAACAGCACCAGCGCGGGTTCGATCCTGAGAGACATGCCGCCGCTTAGCGGCAACGGGCGGGATCGCGCTAGGCCCGAGCGGCGTGGCGCCGCCGGCGCCGGGCGCCGAAGCCGGCAGCGCCGAGGCCCAGGATCATCAGCGCCCATGTCTGCGGCTCGGGCACCGCCGCACCGGCGAGGCTGCCGTCGGTCAAGGCGAAGGCTGGCTGCCAGGGTAGCTCGTACTCCCGCAAGTCGCCGCTGGGCCGCGTGAGATTATAGATCCGGGTCTGGCCGGGCGCCGCTGCCTGACCGCTCGCATACCAGTAGAGATTGCCGGGTCCGCCGCCGCTGTAGCTGGCGAGCAGGCGATAGCGCTCTCCGGCGACGAAATCGATCGGCATGCGCTGGAAGTGGGCTTCGTCGGCTCCCGCCTCACCGAACATCAGATCGGCCTCGACCGTCGAGGCGCCGATCAACAGATTGGTCTGCAACCGCGCGATCCCAAGCGATTCCCAGTCGCCCGTTCCCGCATTCAGCTTCTGAATGCGGTATTGGACCTCCATGCCTGTGCCGCCCTGGAACAGCCGCGTCGGCACGATCAGATTGGAGGCGGTGAAACTGGTCGGGGCGACGAAATCGGTCGATGCATAATCGCGCGTCTCCGACGAGCAGTCGGCCGAGCAAAAGCGCGCGATCGACAAGGCAAGGATGTAGGATTTCGAGGCATCGGGAGCGCGGTAATCGAGCGGCAGCCGATGCGATACGTGAACGACAGGCGTATCGGACGGCGTGTAGTTGGAGAACAGGACGGCTGCATCTGCCGCCCCCGAAAGCGATGCCAGCGCTGCCGCCGACAGACACACGCGCGCGAACATATTCATGGCGCCCCCCTATTTTGCTGTAAAAACCGTGTCATACCTGCGCGCGGCAGTGTCAAGGCAACGCACGCTCCCCAGCCGTCCCATTCCGGAGCAGCCGAGGACCGCGGCTTCGGTCGGCTATCGGTTATTCGGCCGGGACGAGATGGCCGACCGGCTCATCGCCCGTCACCAGGCCCTCGCGGTGCGCGACGATGTACGTCACCACCGCCTGCCCGGCGACATTGACCGCGGTGCGCCCCATGTCGAGGATCGGATCGATCGCGAGCAGCAGACCCGCGCCTTCGAGCGGCAGGCCGAGCGTCGAGAGCGCCAGCGTCAGCATCACGAGCGCGCCGGTCAGGCCCGCGGTCGCGGCCGAGCCGATCACCGAGACAAGCACCAGCGTCGCATAATCGGTCAGGCCCAGTGGCAGGCCGTAGAATTGGGCGATGAAGATGGCGGCGATGGCGGGATAGATCGCGGCGCAGCCGTCCATCTTGGTGGTCGCGGCGACCGGGACCGCGAAGCTTGCATAGCTGCGGTCGACGCCGAGCCGCTCGGCCACCGCTTCGGTCGCCGGCAGCGTGCCGATCGACGAGCGCGTGACGAAGCCCAGCTGGATCGCGGGCAAGGCGGCGCGGAAAAAGCGCGCCGGGCTGAGGCCGTGCATCGCCAGCAGCGCCGGATAGACGCCGAGCAGCACGATACCGAGGCCGAGATACACCGCACCGGCGAACCAGCCGAGCCGGGCCAGCGAATCCCAGCCATAGGTGGCGACGGCATGGCCGAACAGCCCGAAGGCGCCGATCGGGCTCAGCGCGATCAGCCAGGCGAGGAGCTTGCGTACGACCGCGAGCAGCGAGCGCGAAAAGGCAAGGAACGGCTCGCCCGCCTCGCCCACTTTCAGCGCCGCCACACCCGCCAGCACGGAGACGACGACGATCTGCAGCACGTTGAAGCCGAGCGCCGTGCTCGGCGCTCCATCGACAATTTTGGTCGAGGCGCTGAGGCCCAGGGCGTTGCCGGGGATCAGTCCTTTCAGGAAGTCGAGCCAGGTGCCGACCGTGCGCGGCGCAGCCGCGGCGGCAGCGTCGGCGCCCGCGCCGATCCCGGGCTGAATGGTCAGCGCGAGCGCAATACCGATCGACACCGCGATCAGCGCGGTGATCCCGAACCAGAGCAGGGTCTGCGTCACCAGCCGGCTGGCGTTCGACAGCGCGCGCAGGTTCGAGATGCTCGACACGATCGACGCGAACACCAGCGGCGGCACCAGCACCTTCAGCAACTGCACGAAGCTCGACCCGATCAGGTCGAGCGCGGTTGCGAGCGCCGTCGCATCGGGAAACGCGCGCGCGGCAAGGCCGGCGGCGAGTCCGAACAGCATGGCGAAAGCGATCTGGGTTCCGAACGAAGGGCGCACCATGCGGCCCGAGATGGCGCGCGGCCCGCCCGCCTCCAATCAAGCTTTTCTATCGGCCGCCAAGGTCCGGCTGACATGCGCGCCGAGCAGTGCGAACGCCGCCCCTTCCATCCAGCCGGCGAGCACGTCGGTCGGCCAGTGCACGCCCAGCACGATGCGCGAGAAGCCGATCAGGATCGCCAGCGGCACGCCTAGCCAGCCGATCCGCTTGTGCACCATCAGCGCGAGCAACAGGTACAGACACGCATTCTGCGCCGAATGGCCGCTCGGGAAGCTGAGGTCGGTGACCGGATCGAGGTGCTGGTAAAGGTCGGGCCGCACGCGCGCGAACAGCAGCTTCAGCAACGGGTTGCTCGCCATCTGCGCCGCGACGGTGAACACGACGACAAGGGCGTCGCGGCTGCGGCCCCTGAGTGCCATCATGCCCGCCGCGAGCAGGGCGATGGCAGCGACGACTTCTCCCTTGCCCAGTGTCGACAGCACCAGCCAGACATTGCTCCGCGTCCGCCCGACCGCCGCGACGTGCGACAGCCACGGATCGAGCGCCGGCGTGCCGCCGATCTCCAGGCCGATCCCGAGCGCGAACAGGGCTACGAAGAGGACGAGCGCGATGCGGAGTTGAGTGCTCATCCTCCTCCCCGTCATCCCGGCGAAAGCCGGGATCCAGAGCTCCGCTGCGGGAGAAGGAAAAAAGAAGCTGGATCCCCGCCTTCGCAGGGATGACGAGGGAGGTCAGTCATTCACTGCCCCTTCACCACCTCGCCGCCCTTGATCACCACCGCGACGTGCTCCAGCGTGCGCACGTCCTGCGTCGGGTCGCCGTCGACCGCGATGATGTCGCCGTATCGGCCGACCGCGATAGCACCGACGTCGTCGGTCCGCCCCAAAGCCTCCGCCGCGCTCTTGGTGGCCGACTGGATCGCCTGCATCGGCGTCATGCCCCATTCGACTTCCTTGGCGAACTGGCGCGCATTCTGGCCGTGCGGATAGACGCCGGCATCGGTGCCGAACAGCATCGGCACGCCGGCACGGAACGCCTTGCGGAAGGTCTCGCGCTGGAGGCGACCGATCATCTTTTCCTTGTCGAGGCTTTCCTGCTCGGTGCCGTTGGCGGTGCCGGTCGCCAGGATATAATCGTCGTTATAGATATCCATGTCGAACCAGGTCTTTTTCTGCGCGGCGAGCTTGATGCCTTCGTCGTCGGCAAGGCTGGCATGCTCGATCGTGTCGATACCGGCCTGGATCGCGGTGCGGATGCCGTCGGCGCCGTGCGCGTGCGCGGCCACCTTCAGGCCCAGCATGTGCGCTTCGTCCGCGATCGCCTTCATCTCGTCATAGGTCAGCTGCTGCGCGCCGACGGCGTCGCCCAGCGAGAAGACACCGCCGGTCGCGCAGATCTTGATCACCTCGGCGCCGTATTTGTGCAGCCAGCGGACCTTTGCGCGCGCTTCCTCCGGCGAGTTGATTACCTGCGGCTGCTTCTGGTCATAGGACGGCGGCAGCATGTTATCGTCGCAGTGACCGCCCGTCGCGCCGATCGCATAGGTGGCGGGCACGATCCGCGGCCCCGGAATCCAGCCGCCGTCGATCGCCTGCATCAGCCCGACATCGTCGAAATCAGCCGAGCCGACGTTGCGGACGGTGGTGAAGCCGGCCTCCAGCGTCTTCTTCGCATTGGCGACGCCGACCGCCTGCCAGAAGCTGTCGGTGTAGCGGAGCGACCGATAGCCGCCGATCTCCGCCAGGCTGGTCAGGTGGACGTGCATGTCGATCAGGCCGGGCAGGATCGTCTTGCCGGGCAGGTCGATCCGCGTCGCTCCCGCCGGCACCGCGCCGCCGCTGGACACCGACGCGATGCGCCCGTCGGTGATGACGACGACCGGGTTGTCGACAGTCTTGCCGGCCAGCACGTCGACCATCTTCGCGGCCGTGACGACGACGGTCTCGGCCGACGCCGGCGCAGCGATCAGCGCCGCGCCCAGAAGCAGATTGCGGATCATATTCCCTCCCGTTGATGCGGGAGGGGTTAGGGGCGGCTTCGGCCACGCACAAGCCATTCACAGGTCCCGTTTGTGTCGAGCGAAGTCGAGAAACGCCCTTCGACAAAGCTCAGGACAGGCTTCTCGACTTCGCTCGAAGCGAACGGTTACCGCCCAAGCGGTTACTTCTGCAGCTTCTTCGCCATGTCGAGATGGTGCTCGACCACCGTGGCGGTCTTGCTCGCGAAATCCTTCAGCGGCTGGGAATCGCCGCCCGCCGCATAGCCCTGCAGCGCGTCGAGCGCCTTCTGGTGAGCGTCGACCTGCTGGTTCACATATTCAGTGTCGAAATCAGCGCCGGTCAGGCCCTGCAGCTTGGTGAGGTTCGCCTGCTGCTCTGCATTCATCGTGCCGGACGGAATCGGATTGCCGTCGGCCTTGGCGGCCGCCGCTTTCAGGTCGGCGGTGGACTTGGTGTGGTCCTTGATCATCTGCGCCGCGAAGTCCTTGACGTCGCTGCTGCTCGCCTTGTCCTGCGCCGCCTTGGCGGCTGCGATCTCATAGGCGTCGGTGCCCGACGCCGCGTCGACGAACGCCTGCGCGGTCATCGGCGCCGCCGCGGTTGCGTTCATGTCGTTGGCCATCATCGTGCTGTTCGATTCCAGCTCGTTGGTGATGGTCATGTTGTCGGACATGTTGGTTTCGTTGGCGGTATCGTTGCTCGAACCGCAGGCGGCCAGAGCCATGCTCAGCGCGGCGGCCGTTGAAAGGGCGACGAATTTTTTCATGGGGCTCTCTCCTCCAGTGCCGCCGAACGCCGGGCCCGTTACGATGTTCCCGAAATCGCGATGAAGCGAGGGCGGCAGCGCGCGCTGACATTCCACGCTCGTCCTGAGCGGAGGCCGCAGGCCGTAGTCGAAGGGCGCGGCACCGACGTCGGAGCTTGCGCCCTTCGACTACGCGCTTCGCGCTCCGCTCAGGACGAGCGGAGAGGTCTGCCCAGACCTGGCTAGATATGCAGCGCCCGCCCGTACGCGGCGAGCACGCTTTCGTGCATCATCTCGCTGAGCGTCGGGTGCGGGAAGACGGTTTCCATCAGCTCCGCCTCGGTCAGCTCGCCGGTCTTGCCGATCGTGTAGCCCTGGATCAGCTCGGTCACTTCGGCGCCGATCATGTGCGCGCCCAACAGCTCGCCGGTCTTGGCGTCGAACACCGTCTTCACGAAGCCCTCCGGCTCGCCCAGCGCGATCGCCTTGCCGTTGCCGATGAACGGGAAATTGCCGACCTTGACCTCGTAGCCGGCTTCCTTGGCCTTCGCTTCGGTCAGGCCGACGCTGGCGATCTGCGGGCGGCAATAGGTGCAGCCGGGGATGTTCTTCGGGTCCATCGCGTGCGGGTGCTTGCCGGCGATCGCCTCGGCCGCGATCACGCCTTCGTGGCTTGCCTTGTGCGCCAGCCAGGGCGGCGCGGTCACGTCGCCGATCGCGTAAATGCCCTCGACATTGGTGCGGCACATGCCGTTGGTGACGATGTGCCCGCGCTCGGTCTTCACGCCCAGCGTTTCGAGGCCGATATTTTCGGTGTTCGGCACAATGCCGATCGCGACGATCACATGGCTGAACTCGTCGGCGACGGTCTTGCCGTCCTTGCCCTTGACCGACGCCTTGACGCCTTGTCCGCCGACCTCAAGCTTCTCGACTCCCGCGCCGGTCATCGTCTTCATGCCCTGCTTCTTGACCGCCTTCTCCAGGAACGCGGAGACGTCGGCGTCTTCGACGGGCACCAATCGGTCGAGCATCTCGACCACGGTCACGTCCGCGCCCATGTC
>NZ_DASTXI010000044.1:0-7037 GCF_035758555.1 Sphingomonas sp.
TGGCAGATGCCGGTGCCCGGCGGCACGACGCGGAAATTGTTGAGCGCCTTCGACCCCCATTTCAGGAACTCGTACCGCTCCATGTTGCGCTGATATTCGAGGTCGACATTCGCCTCGAACGCCTTGGGGTTGCCGAACTCGTCGACCATCACTGAATGGTCGATGACCAGATCGACCGGCACCAGCGGGTTGATCTTCTGCGCGTCGCCGCCAAGCCGGTTCATCGCGTCCCGCATCGCCGCCAGGTCGACTACGCAGGGGACGCCGGTGAAATCCTGCATCAGCACGCGGGCGGGGCGATACTGGATCTCGCGGTTGATCCGCTGCTCCTTCTGCCAGTCGGCAAGCGCGCGGACATCCTCGACCGTGACCGTCTCGCCGTCCTCAAAGCGTAGCAGGTTTTCCAGCAGCACCTTCATCGAAAAGGGCAGGGCGGAGACGTCGCCGATCTTCGCCGCGGCCTTGTCGAGCGAATAATAGGCGTAGGTCTTGCCGCCCGCCTGGAGCGTGGAACGAGTGCTGAGCGTGTCCTGGCCGACGGCGGTCATGGGATTCCCCCTTTGCTTTGGTTGGCGGCGCTCAGACCACGCGAGCGGCCGCATGTGGATGGCGCTCTAGCAAGCGCGCGTGCACGCGAAAAGGGCAGTTTGCCGCGGCTCCGGCAGTCGCTCGAAAATCCATGCACCCTGAATCCCAATCGTGCGTTGTGAGGGCCGCACCAGGAGGAATTTGCGCATGGCCAAGGCACTTTCGCGGTTCACGATCGAGCGGGGCGGCGACGACTATGTCATTCACATCGAGGACGAGGACGGAGACACGCTGGAGCTGACGGCGAGTTTCGAGCAGCTCGACCTGATCAGCGAGTCTCTCGAAGAACACCTCGCGTTCGATGCCGACGATCCCGACCTGCTCGAGGAGGATGAGGACGAGGAGGAATAGGGCTTCGCCTCAACCGAGCACCGCCTGCATCGCCTGAGACCAGCCGTCGAGCCGCGCCTGGCGCTGGTTCTCGCCGAGTCCAGGGCGGAACACGCGCGTTTCGCCTCGCAGCGCCGCCGCGTCGGCCAACGAATTGAACAGCCCCGCGCCGACGCCGGCCAGCATCGCCGCCCCTATCGCGGTCGTTTCGACGAATGCCGGCCGCTCCACCTCGACGTCGAGCATGTCGGCCAAGTCCTGTGCCAGCCAGTCATTTGCCGCCATGCCGCCGTCGATGCGCAGCCGCGTCCAGTCGCAGCCGTCGCCGGCGAACGCTGTCTTCAGATCGTGCGTCTGGTGAGCCTGGGCCTCGAGCGCCGCCCGGACGATGTGCGCGCGCCTTGCCGAAAAGCTCAGTCCCGAAATCGCCCCGCGCGCATCGGGCCGCCACCAGGGGGCGCCGAGGCCGGAGAGGGCGGGCACCAGGTAAACCCCGCCATTGTCCGGCACCGAGCGGGCGAGGGCCTCGCTTTCGCCGGCGCTGGCAAGCATACCGAGGTCGTCGCGCAACCACTTTATCAGGCTGCCGGCCACGAACACGCTGCCTTCCAGCGCATAATGCCGCTGCCCGCCAAGCTGCCACGCCACTGTTGCGAGCAGGCGGTTGCGGGATGTGGGGAGAGCGGTGCCGGTCGCGGTGAGCACGAAGGCGCCGGTGCCGTAGGTCGCCTTGGTGTCGCCGGGCTCCAGGCACGCCTGCCCGATCGTCGCAGCCTGTTGGTCGCCGGCGAGCCCGCAAATCGGGATCGCTGCGCCGAACAGGTTCGTCTCGCCAAAGCGGCCGGCGCAGTCGACGATCTCGGGCAGAACGCCGCGCGGCACGCCGAACAGCGCGAGTAGCCCGTCGTCCCAGCCGCCGCTGCCGATCGCCATCAGCGCGGTGCGCGACGCGTTGGTCGCGTCGGTGATGTGGAGGCCGCCGGTCAGTTTCCAGACCAGCCAGGATTCGACCGTGCCGACTGCGAGCCGGTCGCCGGCTTCGCGCAGTTGCGGCCAATTGCCGAGCGCCCAGCCGATCTTCGAAGCCGAGAAATACGGGTCGAGCAGCAGCCCGGTCTTGGCCTGCACGGCAGGCTCATGGCTCTGCTCCTTCAGCGCAGCGCACAAATCCGCCGTGCGCCGGTCCTGCCAGACGATCGCAGGCGCGAGCGGCTCGCCGGTGTTCTTGTCCCAGAACACGATCGTCTCGCGCTGGTTGGTGATGCCGATCGCCGCGACGCGCTCGGCCCCGCCCGCCAGATCGACCATTTCGCGCGTGCATTCGAGCGTCCGCTGCCAGATTTCGGCGGCATCGTGCTCGACCAGCCCCGGCGCCGGATAATGCTGCGTCAGCTCCCGTTGCGCGCAGCCAAGACATCGTCCTTCCAGCGCGAACAGCATCGCCCTTGTGGAGGTCGTCCCTTCGTCGATCACCAGGATGGTTTCGGCCATCAAATCCCCCGCGCCTCCCATCTAGCGGTTGAAAGGGACTTGTGCGCATAACGACCGCATGCGCGTCGAACAATCCGAGCGGGTGGAACCGCGGCCGCGGCCGGCCCCCCTGGATCGCATCCGGCGCGTGGCAGAGCCGAGTCTCGAGCGGCAGCGGGTGCGGCTGCTTGCCGGGCTGACTCTGATGGCGGGGGTCGGCCTGTTGCTGGGGCTGCCGTTCGCGCTCCGCGCCGCGTCCGAGTTCCTGCTGCCCGTGACCGCGGCGATGGTGATCGCGATCGCGCTGGTGCCCCTGCTCGAATGGCTGGAGCGGCGGCGCGTCCCCTCCGGGATAGCGGCATTCCTGTGCCTGTTCTTTTTTCTGGTGATCGCGAATGCGGCGCTTGCCTCGATCGTCGTGCCTGCGACCGAATGGTTCCAGGCGCTGCCTCAGCGCATCCCGCAGATCCAGGCCAACCTGGCGCCGGTGATCGACTTTTATTCCAACCTGCAGAAGTTCGTCGACGACACGGTCCAGATGCTGGCGAAAGGTCCCGTCGCCGCCGCCCAGGCGTCGGCCGTGCAGGCGCCGAGCTCGATCATGGACTATGTCTCGTCCGCCCCGCACGCGGCCATTCAGCTCTTTTTCGGCATCCTGGTCGTCTATTTCTTCCTGTGCGGCTGGACGCGGCTGCGGGAGCGGACGATCACCTCGCGCGGCAGCTTCGGCGGTGCGCTGGCGACCGCGCGTGTGATCCAGGACGTGGTCGATTCGACCTCCGCCTATCTGGGCACGATCACTCTGATCAACGTGACGCTGGGGCTGCTGGTCTCGGCGGCTCTGTGGCTGATCGGCATGCCGTCGCCGCTGATGTGGGGCGGCATCGTCGCGCTGCTGAACTACATCCCCTATATAGGCCCGATCCTCGCGGCGATCCTGCTCGCGCTGGGCGGGCTGATGACCTTTTCGGACGTTTGGCTGGCGCTGACCCCGGCCGCCATCCAGATCGGTCTGCACGTGGTTGAGGCGAACGCCGTCACCCCCGCGATTCTCGGCAAGCGGCTGACGATCAACCCGCTTCTGATCCTGCTGTCGCTGAGCTTCTGGGGCTGGGTCTGGGGCACGCCCGGCGCGCTGCTGGCGGTGCCGCTGCTGATCATCATCCAGACGATCGCCGGCGCCGCGGGCAAGCCCGACATCGCCGGATTCCTGTTCGAAGAAGGCACGCTGGTCGCGGGTTCTCCCGATCCCGGCGATCCCGACGACTGACCAACGATTGAGCGTTGACAGCGTGGGGCGGCTCCCCTAACCGGCCCGCCTCACCGAAGCGCGGGTGTAGCTCAGTTGGTTAGAGCGCCGGCCTGTCACGCCGGAGGTCGCGGGTTCGAGCCCCGTCACTCGCGCCATTTCCCATATTTTAGCGCCGCCAGCGGCCGGTCGCGATCCAGCGCATGATCGGCATCGCGGGGAATACCCAGGCAATCCCGGCCAGGATGTAGATCAGCAGCTGCAGGGGGCCCCAGAGCTGCGCGATTTCCGCACTGAAGCTTGCGACGATCACAGCCCATCCGGCGATCAGCGCGAGGACGGCGAAGATGCCGATGACGCTGCGGGCAGGGGGATCGATCACCGGATCCACTCCCGTTCGGTCAGCACTGCGTGCAGCGGCACGTCCCACGGATCGTCAGGCACCAGATCGACTTCCTGCACATGCCAGGCAATTCCGATTCGCACGGCGTCCGGATAGCGGGCGAAGGCGCGGTCGTAATAGGCGGCGCCCTGGCCGAGCCGGTGCAGGCGCCGGTCGAACCCCAGCAGCGGGGCGAGGAACAGGTCCGGGGCGACTTCGGGCGCTGTCGCCGGATCGGGCTGCTCAAGCCCCCATTGCCCGGCAACCAGCGGATCGCCCGGTGCCCAGGCGAGGAAGCGCATCGGCACGCTCCGCCGCTCCACATAGGGGAGGGCAACCGTCTTGCCCGCCTGCAAGGCATAGTCGAGCAGCGCGGCAGGATCGGCCTCGCTCCCTTGCGGGCGATAGCCGGCGACGCAGCTCGCGCTGTCGATCAGCGCTTTCAGCGGAGTCGGTGCCGCGTGGAAAGCGAACAGCCGCGCCGCCGAGTCGAGCACGGCCACCATCGCATCGCGCCGCGCTCTCAGCTCCGTGCGCAGCTGCGCCTTCAAATCGGTCGAATCCATTCAGCGCGCCTTAAGAGAGGGCGCAGCCACAAGCCACCCCAAGGGAGCCGCGCGGGGCTTGCCAGCGTTCGGGTGGCGGATTAGGTGCGGGATTAAAGATCAACATAAAGGATACTCCATGAGCGAGACTGCCGACCGGGTGAAGAAGATCGTCGTCGAGCACCTCGGCGTCGAAGCGGACAAGGTCACCGAGGACGCCAGCTTCATCGACGATCTCGGCGCCGACAGCCTCGACATCGTCGAACTCGTGATGGCTTTCGAGGAGGAATTCGGGGTCGAGATCCCGGACGACGCCGCGGAAAAGATCACGACCGTGAAGGACGCGATCAACTATATCGACAGCAACAAGGGCTGAGCCCGCGGGCGGGTTCACTCGCCCAGCTTGATCGAACGGCTCTCCGGCCCACATGCGGGCAGGGGGGCCGTTTCGCTTTACGCACTGGAGTTTGCGCATGCGCCGAGTCGTCGTCACCGGAATCGGCCTCGTCACCCCGCTGGGCGGCGACGTCGAGACCAGCTGGTCCAACATCAAGGCGTCCCGCTCGGGCGCGGGCACGATCACCCGCTTCGACGCGACCGACTATCAATGCCGCGTCGCCTGCGAAGTGAAGCCGGCCGACCACGAATATGGCTTCGATCCGAACAAGCGCGTCGACCACAAGGTCCAGCGCCAGGTCGACCCGTTCATCATCTACGGCATCGACGCCGCCGGCCAGGCACTGGAAGACGCCGGGCTGACCGACATGAGCGAGGAAGACCGGTTCCGCGCCGGCTGCTCGATCGGCGCCGGCATCGGCGGCCTGCCGGGCATCGAGAGCGAATCGCTGGTGCTGGAGCACAAGGGGCCGCGCCGCGTGAGCCCGCATTTCGTACACGGCCGCCTGATCAACCTGATCTCCGGTCAGGTCTCGATCAAATACGGACTGATGGGCCCGAATCACGCGGTGGTGACCGCCTGCTCGACCGGCGCCCATTCGATCGGCGACGCCGGACGTATGATCCAGCTCGGCGACGCGGACGTGATGGTCGCTGGCGGCGCGGAAGGCGCGATCTGCCCGATCGGCATCGCCGGCTTCGCCCAGGCACGCGCGCTTTCGACCAATTTCAACGACGAGCCGCAGCGCGCCTCGCGCCCCTACGACAAGGACCGCGACGGCTTCGTGATGGGCGAGGGCGCGGGCGTCGTCGTGCTCGAGGAATATGAGCGCGCCAAGAAGCGCGGCGCCAAAATCTATGGCGAGCTGATCGGCTACGGCATGTCGGGCGACGCCTATCACGTCACCGCGCCGCATCCGGAAGGCGCGGGCGCGTTCCGGGCGATGAAGGTCGCGATGGAGCGCTCCGGCCTCGACCTCGGCGACATCGACTATATCAACGCGCACGGCACCTCGACGCCGCTCGGCGACGAGCTGGAGCTGGGTGCGGTCCGGCGGCTGTTCGGCAACAACATCGCCAATCTATCGATGAGCTCGACCAAGTCGGCGATCGGCCACCTGCTGGGCGGCGCCGGAGCGGTCGAGACGATCTTCTGCATCCTCGCGATGCGCGACCAGATCGTCCCGCCGACGCTGAACCTCGATAATCCGAGCGAAGGCGTCGAGGGCGTCGACTTGGTCCCGCACAAGGCCAAGGAGCGGAAGGTCAAGGCGGTGCTGAACAACAGCTTCGGCTTCGGCGGCACCAATGCCAGCCTGGTGCTGAGAGCGATTTAGCGCCTGCGCATTTTCCCACTCCGTTCGTCCCGAGTAGAGACCGAGTAGCTGCGCTAGCAGCGTATCGAGGGCTTGTATCGAGGGATGCGTTCCCTCGATATGCCATCTCGATACGCGAGCTGCGCTCGCTACTCGACGGCTACTCGGGACGAACGGGATGGTTTAGGAGCCGCAATTGATGCGCCGCCTGATCCTTCTTGCCCTCGCCGTGCTCGTCGTCGCAGGCGGGGCGGCGCTTTATGCCTGGAACGGCCCGGGCCCGGCGCCCAAGACGCTGAGCGTGATCGTGCCGGAAGGCGGCACGCTGCGCACAGCCGCGCGGGAGCTGGAGAAGGCCGGCGCGGTCGCCTCCGCCCAGCGCTTCCTGATCCTTGCGCGGGTGTTCGGCGGCCAGGGTGTGATCCGTGCCGGCGAATATGAAGTGCCGAAGGGCGCGAGCGCACACGCGATCCTGGATCTGCTGCAATCGGGCAAGACGATGCAGCGTTTCGTGACCATCCCCGAGGGCACGCCGTCGATCATCGTCTACGAAAAGCTGATGGCCAACAAGCTGCTGACCGGCCCGATCCCGGTACCGGCGGAGGGGTCGGTGCTGCCCGACAGCTACAGTTACACGCGGGACGAACCGCGCGCCGCGGTGCTGAAGCGGATGACGGCGGCGATGGACAAGACGCTCGCGAAACTCTGGGCGGCACGCAAGCCGACGACCGTCGCGCGGACGCCCGAGCAGGCCGTGACGC
>NZ_DASTXI010000052.1:0-3918 GCF_035758555.1 Sphingomonas sp.
CGCAGCGGCCGAGGAAGCGGCAAAGATCGCCCGCATCCGGTATCAGGGTGGGCTCGCCAACCAGCTCACTGCGCTCCAGGCCGACGACACCGTGCTCGCGAACCGCCGCGCCGTCGCCGATCTGGAAGCGCGACGTTTCACGCTCGACATTGCCCTGATCCGCGCCTTGGGCGGCGGGTTCGAGGCGCCCCAAATGGCAGGATTGCGCTGATGGCCGATATCAATCCCGAGGACATGCCTGTCGGCGACATCGACGACGCGCCGCCAGCCGCCGACCGACGCGGGCGCCGCAAGCGCTGGTTCGGCATCCTGGCGCTGGTGCTGCTCGCAGGCGCGGCCGTCTTGGGCGTCTGGTTCGTACTGACCCAGGCGGGACGGGTCTCCACCGACAACGCATATGTCGGCGCCGACACCGCGCAGGTGACGCCGCTGATCGCAGCGCCCGTCGCCGAAGTGCGCGTCGCCAATACCCAGGCCGTGAAGAAGGGCGATGTGCTGGTCGTGCTCGACCCCGCCGACGCGCGGATCGAAGTGGCGCAGGCGGAAAGCGCGCGTGCCCAGGCGGAGCAGAAATACCGACAGGCGCGCGCCAATGTCGGCGCCGCGCAAGGGCGGGTCGAGGCGCGCGGATCGGAGATCGAGCAGGCGCAGGCCCGGCTCCGTGACGCTGAAGCGACGCTGAACCGGGCGGCGATCGAGCTCCGCCGGCGCGAGGCGCTGATCTCCTCCGGCGCAGTGTCAGGCGACGAACTGACCCAGGCGCGCACTGCGTTTCAGTCGGCGCAGGCCGCGCTTGCGCTCGCCCGGGCGGGCGTCGAGAGTGCCGAAGCGACACAGAATGCGGCAACGGGCGAGCTGAACGCGTCGCAGGCGCTGGTCGAAGGCACCAGCATCGGCACCGCGCCCGAAGTCCTCGCCGCCCGCGCGCGACTTAAGCAGGCCAAGCTCAATCTGGAGCGCACCGTGATCCGCGCGCCGATCGACGGCATCGTCACCAATCGCCAGGTTCAGGTCGGCCAGCGCGTCGCCGCCGGCACGCCGATCATGACACTGGTGCCGATCGCCGCCGCCTATGTCGACGCGAACTTCAAGGAGGACCAGCTCGCAAAGGTGTGGCCGGGCCAGCCGGTCGAGCTGACATCCGACTTCTACGGCGGCGACGTCGTGTTCCATGGGCGCGTCGTCGGCTTCGCGGGCGGCACCGGCGCCGCCTTCGCGCTGATCCCGGCGCAGAATGCGACCGGCAACTGGATCAAGGTCGTGCAGCGCCTCCCGGTCCGGATCGCGCTCGACCCGAAGGAGCTGAAGGCGCATCCGCTCCGCGTCGGCCTGTCGATGGAAGCGACGGTGGACACGCGGGGCCGCTGATGGCGACGACCGCCGCCGCGCTCGACAAATTCGCCGAAGGGCCGAGTCTCACCGGCTGGCGGCTGGGGCTTGCCGCTTTCTCGCTCGCGCTCGCCAATTTCATCGTCGTGCTGGACACGACGATCGCCAACGTCTCGGTGCCGCACATCGCCGGCGGGCTGGCGGTGTCGCCGAGCCAGGGGACGTGGACGATCACCAGCTATGCGGTCGCCGACGCGATCAGCGTGCCGTTGACCGGTTGGCTGGCGGCGCGGTTCGGCAGCGTACGCTGGTTCCTGACGTCGCTGATCGGCTTCGGCCTGTTCTCGTTCCTGTGCGGGATTTCCAGCACCCTCTACATGCTGGTCGCGTTCCGAGTGATGCAGGGCCTGTGCGGCGGACCGCTGATGCCGCTGTCGCAGACGCTGCTGATGCGGATCTTCCCGAAAGGGCAGCAATCGGCCGCGCTCGGCATCTGGGCGATGACCACGACCGCCGCGCCGATCCTGGGTCCGATCCTGGGCGGCATCATCAGCGACAATTGGTCGTGGCCGTGGATCTTCTTCATCAACCTGCCGGTCGTCGCGCTCTGCGTGTTTCTGGTCTCTCAGCTGGTCACGCCGTTCGAGACCAAGGTCATTCGCGCGCGGATCGATGTGATCGGGCTGGCGCTGCTGATCCTGTTCGTCGGCGCCCTGCAGGTCATGCTCGATACCGGCCGTGACAATGACTGGTTCCATTCCACCTGGATCGTGACGCTGGCGCTGATCGCGGTCGTCGGCTTCGCAGCCTTCCTGATCTGGGAGCTGACCGAGGCCAATCCGATCGTCGACGTCAGCGTGTTCCGCTACCGCGGCTTCCTGGCGGGCGTGCTGGCGGTGTCGCTCGCCTTCGGCGCCTTCTTCGCGCAGGTGGTGCTGACGCCGCTCTGGCTGCAGCAGGTGCTGGGCTATACCGCAACCGACGCCGGCTATGTCGTCGCCTGGCTGGGGCTGTTCGCGGTGTTCATGTCGCCGGTCGCGGCCAAGATGACCGATAAGGTCGACCTCCGGATCACGGTCAGCGGCGGCATCATCTGGCTGTTCCTGATGTCGTTCATGCGGGTGCGCTGGTCGACCGAGTCCGATTATTGGACGCTGGCGCTGCCGCACATCCTGCAGGGGATCGGCATGCCCTTCTTCTTCATCGGCCTGACCGCGCTCGCGCTCGGATCGGTGCCGCCGCACAAGGTGGTCGCGGCGGCCGGCATGATGAGCTTCTGCCGCACTTTGTCGGGCGCGTTCGGAACGGCGCTGGCAACGACGATGTGGGACAATGCCAACGCCAATGCCCGCGGCCAGCTCGCCGGCTCGCTGAACGGCGTCGCCGGGACGATGACGAAAATCGAAGGGCGGGGGGCGACCCAAGAACAGGCACGCGCGGCGATCGACCGCATGGTCGAAGCGCAGGCGGCGACGATCGGCGTGATCCACATCTTCCTGATCGCAGGGGCCGTGTTCCTCGTGGCCGCGGCCTTGGTGTGGATCGCGCCGAAGGGCCGCGCCGCGGCGGGAATCGGCGGCGGCCACTAGCTTGACTCCGCGCACCCCCGCCCATAGGTGCGCACCTCTCGCGCAGGCCCCTTCGTCTAGCGGTCCAGGACGTCGCCCTCTCACGGCGAAAACACGGGTTCGAGTCCCGTAGGGGTCACCAAAACGCCGGAAACGCTCGGAATCCCGGTTTTCAGCCCTTTTTAACCGCCGCTGGTACAGCAGACTGGTACAGCGGAGATGGTATGAAAGCGACAAAAACTCCAGGGCTCTACGTTCACGCGAACGGCATTTATTACCTGCGGCGGCAGATCCCGGATGCGCTCCGGGCCTATTTCGGACGCGGCACACACTACAAGGAATCGCTTGGCGTCCGCGACTACGAAGGCGCGAAGCCGTTGTTCGCGGTCGCGGACGCAAAGTGGCAGGCCAGGAAGAAAGTCGCGTGGGCGGCACTCGGACCTGACGCGGCCGCGCTGACGCCGGAGCGAGCCGCCGATATTGCCGCCGAGTTCCTGCTTGGCGATCGGCGGGACGCGGCCTCGGTCAAGAAGGCATCCAATCGCGCTGCCTTTGCGCTTGCCCTGGTCGCGGGCCAGATCGTCGACGAGCAGCGCGCCGAGCTCGACCGGCTCACCGATGACTATGTGTTTCCCGAGGACGGAAACTTCCGAGGCGTGGGCGCGATGCCGTACCCCGACCCGCTTGACACGCTTCGCCAGGAGTTCGAGCGCGGAGATTATAGCCGCGCCCATATCATCCTTCCGGAAGTGCGGCAGTTCGCAGGGCTGCCCGACAAGGATGGCGGCCGACGCGAAGCGCGTATTCTGGCGGAAGCGCTGCTCGCCGAGCTCCTCAAGCCCGAGGTCCACAAGGACCCGGTCGTTGCCCCGACGACCTGGGCCGCTCAACTCGCAGCGCCGCCGCCGCCGGATTGCGGCACCATGCGGGATGCCTACGAGCACTGGAAGACGTTCCAGAATCCCAGCGTCCAGACGGCGCGCGAGTATCTGCTCGCGGTCAATCGGTTCCACGACCTGTT
>NZ_DASTXI010000079.1:0-7498 GCF_035758555.1 Sphingomonas sp.
CGCACCGCCACAAGGCATGGTATCATCCGTACCGTGGATGAAGATTTCGACGAGCGGCCGATCAGGCAGTCCGACGAGCTGACGCTCAGCCTCGACGGCTGGGAAGGGCCGCTCGACCTGCTGCTGGCGCTCGCCCGCGCGCAGAAGGTCGATTTGCGCGAACTCTCGATTCTGGCGCTGGTCGAGCAGTATCTCGCCTTCATCGCCGACGCGAAGGCGCTGAAGCTGGAGATCGCGGCCGATTATCTCGTGATGGCGGCGTGGCTTGCCTATCTGAAGTCCGCGCTGCTGCTGCCCAAGGATCCGACGATCGATCCGAGCCCGGAGGAATTGGCGCTCCGGCTCCAGATCCGGCTGCAGCGGCTGCAGGCGATGCGCGAGGCCGGCGCCCGGCTGATGGGGCGGGACCGGATCGGGCGCGACGTATTCCTGCGCGGAAGACCCGAGGGGCTGCGCGTGGTCCGCAAGAGCCACTGGGAAGCGGACCTTTACGAGCTGATCGCCGCCTATGGCGCAGTGATGGCGCGGACGCGGCCGGTGGTGCACCAGGTGATGCGCCGTCCGGTCATGTCGCTGGAGGAAGCGCTGCAGCGAGTCGAGGCGATGCTGGGCCAGAAAGTGGACTGGACGCGGATCGAGGCATTCCTGCCCGGCATTTCGGACCCCCAGCTTCGCCGCTCCGCGCTCGCCTCCAGCTTCGTCGCGGCGCTGGAGCTCGCCAAGCAGGGCAAGGCCGAGCTGAAACAGGACGAAGCCTTCGCGCCGCTGTTCGTGAGGGCTGCTTGACCCTTCGACAAGCTCAGGATGAGATCGATCCGGGCGTGCGGGCCGTCGAAGCCGTGCTGTTCGCGGCCGAGGCGCCGCTCTTGCCCGACGAGATTGCCGCCTATGTCGGGCCGGATGTCGACCTGAAACAGGCATTACGGCTGCTTCAGGAGGATTATGCCGGGCGCGGCGTGGAATTGGTCGAGCGGGGCGGGCGCTGGCATTTCCAGACCGCGGCGGACATGGCGCATTTCCTGCGCCGCGAGCGCGAGGAGCCGAAGCGCCTCAGCCGCGCCGCGGTCGAGACGCTGGCGATCATCGCCTATCAGGAGCCGGTCAGCCGCGCCGAGATCGAAGCGATCCGCGGCGTCCAGATCTCGAAAGGCACGCTCGACGTGCTGATGGAAGCGGGCTGGGTGCGCCCGGCCGGCCGGCGCGAAGGGCCGGGACGGCCTTTGCTCTATGCGACCACGGCGGGCTTTCTCACTCATTTCGGGCTGAAGAGCCGGCGCGACCTGCCCGGGATCGACGATCTGAAGGCCGCCGGCTTGCTCGATCCGGTTGAGGCGACATTGGGCGACGTTGAACTGGAAAGCGCGGACGAGAGCGACTAGATAGGTCGGGTATCGGCGTCCGGTTTGGGCGCATGGCGGCGCGGCCGCCCTTAGGAGTTCGATCGATGGGCGGTTTGAGTATTTGGCATTGGCTGATCGTCGGCATCGTCGTGATGCTTCTGTTCGGCAAGGGCCGTTTTTCCGACCTGATGGGCGACGTCGCCAAGGGTATCAAAAGCTTCAAGAAAGGCATGGCCGAAGAGGACGAACCGGTCCGCGAGCGCCGCGTCGAAGCGCTCGACAAGCCGCGCCCAGCGGTGACGGTGGAGAAGGAACCCGTCGAGGATCATCGGCCGCTCTAATTCGTCACCCCGGACTTGATCCGGGGTCCACCTTTTCTGAGGTTAGGCGAAGAAGGTGGACTCCGGATCAAGTCCGGCATGACGGGTCTGTTGCGTATCGCCCTTTCCCCGTGATAGGCGCGCGGCTTTGAAGCCGGCCTTTGTCGGCTCGCCCCCAATTTCAGGCGTCCGACCGCACGATGTTCGAATCTCCCGCTTATGCCCAGGCCGCCGGTCAGACCGGCGCGAGCTCCGGGGCCGCTTTCTTTATCCAGATGATCCCGCTGCTGGCGATCTTCGTGATCTTTTGGTTCCTGCTCATCCGCCCGCAGCAGCGCCGAATGAAGGAGCACCAGGCGCGGATCGGCGCGGTCAAGAAGGGTGACACGGTCGTCACCGGAGGCGGCCTGGTCGGCAAGGTGACCAAGGTCGAGGACCTGCATGTCGAGGTCGAGCTGGCGCCGCAGCTGCGCGTCCGCGCCGTCAAGTCGACGCTGACCGATGTTACGCCGCTCGGCGGCTCCAAACCCGCGAACGACTGATGCTGGATTTTCCCCGCTGGAAAAGGCTCGGCATCGTCGGGCTGCTGCTGATCGGCATCCTGCTGGCGCTGCCGAGCTTCATTCCAAAGCACTATACGCCCGGCCTGAATCTGCCGCGGATCAACCTCGGCCTCGACCTGTCCGGCGGCTCGCACCTGCTGCTGGAGGCGGATGCCACCAGCCTGCTGAAGCAGCGGCTCGAGCAGATGAGCGAGACGATCCGCACCGAGATGCGACGCGGCGATCCCCGGATCGCGATCGGCGACATCTCGATCGCGGGCGGGCGGCTGAGCTTCTTCGTGCGCGACGTGGCGCAGGTGGACCAGGCGGTCGAGCGCGCGCGTGCCCAGACGAACGGGGTCGGCGTCACCGGCCAGCGCGACTGGGACGTGCGGGTGATGGACACCAACCGCATCGTCATGACCCCGACCGAAGCGGGCCAGAAGGACGCGGTCGACAAGGCGATGGAAGTCGCGACCGAAGTCGTGCGCAAGCGCATCGACGAGCTCGGCACGCGCGAACCGACGATCATTCGCCAGGGCTCGACCCGCATCGTCGTCCAGGTGCCGGGCCTGCAGAATCCGGCCGCGCTGAAGGCGCTGCTGGGCAAGACCGCGAAGCTGGAGTTCAAGCTGGTCGACGTCACGGCCTCGCCGGCGGACGTCGCCGCGGGTCGGGCGCCGGTCGGCAGCCAGATTCTTCCCTATCCGGACAATCCGCAAGGCGTGCCACGCATCGCCGTTCATCGCGGCGTGCTGATTTCGGGCGACCAGCTGATCGACGCGCGGCAGGAATTCGACCAGCGCACCAACGCGCCGGTGGTCACGATCCGCTTCAACGGCCAGGGCGGCCGCCGCTTCGCCAAGGTGACGCAGGAGAACGTCAACAAGCCGTTCGCGATCATCCTCGACAACGCGGTGATCTCGGCGCCCAACATCAATGAGCCGATCCTGGGCGGCACCGCGCAGATTTCGGGCAATTTCACGGTCGAAAGCGCCAACGAGCTGGCGATCGCGCTGCGCTCGGGCAAGCTGCCGGTCGACCTGAAGGTGATCGAGGAGCGGACCGTCGGTCCGCAGCTGGGCGCCGATTCGATCCAGGCCGGCGTCACCGCCTCGGTGCTCGCGGTGGCGCTCGTGGTCGCCTTCATGCTGGTGACGTACGGCCGTTTCGGCATCTATGCGAACGCCGCAGTCATCATCAACGTGTTCGTGATCCTGGGCGTGATGTCGCTGCTGAACGCGACGCTGACCTTGCCGGGCATCGCCGGGTTCGTGCTGACGATCGGCACCGCGGTCGACGCCAACGTGCTGATCAACGAACGTATCCGCGAGGAAAAGAGACGCGGGCGCGGCGTCGTCCAGGCGGTCGAGCTCGGCTACAAGGAAGCGAGCCGCACGATCTTCGAGGCGAACACCGTCCATACCATTTCCGGCCTGATCATGCTCGTGCTCGGCTCCGGCCCGGTCAAGGGCTTCGCGGTCGTGCTGCTGATCGGCATCGTCACCTCGGTGTTCACCGCCGTCACCTTCACGCGCATGCTGGTCGCGGGCTGGATCCGCCGCAACCGGCCGACGGAGATCCACATCTGATGCGCCCGTTTTTCGTCATTCCGGCGAAGGCCGGAATCCACCTTCCGTCCTTCTGGACCCCGGCCTGCGCCGGGGTGACGGGAGAGTAGAATGCGCCTGCTGAAACTGGTTCCCGACAACACGAACCTGCCGTTCGTAAGCCTGCGCCATTGGGCGTTCGGCATCACGGCGGTGCTGACGCTCGCCGCGATCGCGCTGGTCGGCATCCGCGGGCTGAACCTGGGGGTCGACTTCGTCGGCGGCCTGATGATCGAGGCCAAATTCGACCGGCCGCCGCCGCTCGACAAAGTGCGCGCGACGATCGACCGGCTGGGCGTCGGCGAGGGATCGCTGCAGACCTTCGGCGATCCGAAGACCGTGTCGATCCGCCTGCCGCTTCCCGAAAGCGCCGACGAAGGCGCCACCAACAAGGTCGTCCAGCGGGTGCAGAACGCGCTGAAGCAGGTCTATCCGACGATCCAGTTCAGCCGCTACGATACCGTGTCCGGCAAGGTTTCGGGCGAGCTGATCCAGAACGGCCTGCTCGCGGTGGTGCTGGCTGTGTTCGGCATCGCGGTCTTTTCATGGCTGCGCTACGAATGGCAGTTCGGCGTCTCGACCTTCGTCGCGATCATGCACGACGTGCTGATGACGATGGGCTTCTTCGCGCTGACGCGGCTGGAGTTCGACCTGAACATCGTCGCGGCGGTGCTGACGATCATCGGCTATTCGATCAACGACAAGATCGTCATCGACGACCGTATCCGCGAGAATATGCGCAAATACCGGCAGATGGACATGCGGTCGCTGATCGACCTTTCCGTCAACGAGACGCTGCCGCGCACGGTGATGACGTCGGTGACGATCCTGCTCGCGCTGGGCGCGCTGCTGATCTTCGGCGGCCATGTGCTGCGCGGCTTCACCGCGGCAATGATCCTCGGCATCGTGATCGGCACCTATTCGTCGATCTATGTCTCGTCCTCGCTGCTGATCACGCTCGGATTGCGCCCCGGGGTGCCATTGGGCGGCCAGAGCGACGAGAAGCCGAGCGGCAACGTCGCCAAGAGGTGAAGATCGACCGGAACCCGCGTGCGGCCGGGCCGGTGGTGACCGGCTTTGCCGGCGTGGGATTCAAGGTGGATGGCGAGCCGACGACCGGCGGCGTGCTGCTGACGCCCGAATGGTGGCGGCCGTGGGACGGTGCGCTGAGCCTCGACGCGCTGGAGCCACTCGCTGCGATCGCGCCCGAGTTCATCGTGATCGGCACCGGGGCGACGCTGGTGCGACCCCCGCGCGAGCTGGTCGCTGCGCTCGACGCCCGCGGCATCGGCGTCGAGCCGATGGACAGCCGCGCGGCCGCACGCGCCTGGGGCATGCTGCGCGGCGAGGACCGCTGGATCGCCGCCGCACTGATGCCGCTGGCTTGAGGCTGTGCAAAACGCCCCTCGACTTCGCTCGGGACGAGCGAAGACTTCGAGGTTTCTAACCCGCTCGTCCCGAGCGCAGTCGGGGGGCGCAGTTGACGCGCTAACTCCGCTTCCCCTCTTTCGTTGCACTCGCTAGAACGCGCGTCCGATGCGTAATTCCGTGCTGAAGCCGTTTGCCGCCCTGATCGGCCTGTCCCTTCTGACGACTGCCTGCGCCACCGGCAGCGGCGGCAAGAAGGAGCTCGCGTACGTCGCGCGCGACGTGAACTCGCTCTACACCGCCGCGAAGACCCGGCTCGACCAGCACCGCTACCGGGAGGCGGCGCTGCTGTTCGACGAGGTGGAGCGGCAGCATCCCTATTCGGTCTGGGCGCGCCGCGCGCAGTTGATGAGCGCGTTCAGCTATTATCTCGCGCGCAACTACATCGAATCGATCGGCTCCGCGCAGCGATTCCTGGCCGTGCATCCAGGCAACAAGGATGCGCCCTATGCCTATTACCTGATCGCGCTCGATTATTACGAGCAGATCAGCGACGTGACGCGCGACCAGAAGATCACGCAGCAGGCGCTGGACGCGCTGGGCGAGCTGATCCGCCGCTATCCGGCCACCGATTATGCCGCCGACGCGCGGCTGAAGGTCGACTTGGTCCGCGACCATCTGGCCGGCAAGGAAATGGAGATCGGCCGCTTCTATCAGCGCCGCGGCCAGTGGCTGGCGGCGACGATCCGCTTCCGCCACGTGATCGACGAATATCAGACGACGACGCACGTGCCCGAGGCGCTGGAGCGGCTGACCGAAAGCTATCTCGCGCTCGGGATTCCCGAGGAAGCGAAGAAGGCGGCGGCCGTGCTGGGCGCGAACTATCCCGGCAGCATCTGGTATCAGCGTGCCTACAAGCTGATGCAGGAACACCCGGCTCCAGGCTCGGCGTCGTAGCCCTATCCACGCCATGCCGGACTTGATCCGGCATTCACCTGCCTTCCGGACGGCATGCAAGAAAAGGTGGACCCCGGATCAAGTCCGGGGTGACGGATGAGAGATTCACGCGCTAATCACGCGTCATGCTGACCGGCCTCTCGATCCGCGACGTGGTGCTTATCGAGGCGCTGGAGCTGAGCTTCGGCCCCGGCCTCGGCGTGCTGACCGGCGAGACCGGGGCGGGCAAGTCGATCCTGCTGGATGCGCTGGGTCTGGCGCTCGGGGCGCGCGCGGACAGCGGGCTGGTTCGGCAGGGCGCTGTGCAGGCGGCGGTCACGGCGACATTCGAGCCGCCGCCCGCGGCCTCCGAAATTCTGTCGGAAAGCGGGATCGACGTCGAGGCGGGCGAGGCGCTGATCGTGCGACGCACCGTGCGCGCCGACGGCGGCAGCCGCGCCTTCGTCAACGACCAGCCGGTCTCCGCCGCGCTGCTTCGCGAGCTCGGTTCGGCGCTCGTCGAGATTCACGGGCAGCATGACGATCGCGGGCTGCTGAACGCGCGCGGGCACCGCGGGCTGCTGGATGCGTTCGGCAGACTCGACACGGCGTCTGTCGGGCAGGCGCATGAAACATGGCGGCAAGCCGAAGCAGCCCTTGCGGCAGCGCGCGACGATCTGGAAACAGCGGCGCGGGACCGCGAATGGCTGGAGCATGCGGTCGCGGAGCTGACCGCCGCCGCGCCGGAACGGGGCGAGGAGGATTCGCTGGCCGAGGCGCGTGCCAATATGCAGCGCGGCGCACGGCTGTCCGACGATCTGGGGGCGCTCGACCAGCATCTGCAGGGGTCGGCGGGCGCGCTGTCGAACCTGCGCCAGGCGGCGCGGCGGCTCGACCGCATGGGATCGGAGCATGTGCTGCTTGCGGAGGCGCTGTCGGCGCTCGACCGCGCGGTGATCGAGGCGTCCGAGGCGGAGGACAGGATCGAGCGCGCGAAGGAAGCGCTGGCGCACGATCCGGCACGGCTGGAGGAAATAGAGGCGCGGCTGTTCGACCTTCGCGCGCTGGCCAGGAAATACCGGGTGACGGTCGACGAGCTGCCGGCGCTGGCGGCGGAGCTTGCCGGGCGGCTGCACACGATCGAAGCGGGCGGCGAGGGGATCGCTGCGCTGGAACGCGCGGCGGCAGATGCGCGCAAGGCCTATGCCGCGGCCGCGGAGACGCTCGGCGCGGCCCGGACACAGGCCGCGACGCGGCTCGACGACGCGGTCGCCGACGAACTCGCGCCGCTGAAGCTCGACTCCGCGCGCTTCCGCACCTCGGTCGAGGTGCTGCCGGAGGAGCAATGGAGCGCCGCCGGCCGCGACCGCGTCGAGTTCCTG
>NZ_DASTXI010000113.1:0-8476 GCF_035758555.1 Sphingomonas sp.
GCCAGATCGACATCGATCAGCGCCGGCGTCGGCAGCTCGGCACCGCCGGGCCCGAGCCAGGGCTCCAGCAGCTTCGCTATCTCGTCGTCGCCGATGCGGCGCACGTTGGTCACGCCGGGAAAAGCGCGCGACGCCTTCACCGCCGCTTCCGCCTGCGCATCGCGCACGACGCGGTCGGCCTCGACCACCTGAATCGTCACCCGCCCCGCAATCTGCTCGCCCAAAGCGCGCGCGGACCCCGCCAGCGCCAGCCCGGCGGCGGCGGCGAGCACGGTCAGGAACACCATGATCGCGATCACCCACGGCATCGGGCCGGCGGCGCGCCCTTCCGGCAGCAGCCGCCGCTCGGCGGGCGTGAAGGCGAAGGCCACCGTCATGCGGGCACGCGCGGCGGGTAGCGCAACGCGCCGGTCGGATCGTCGAGCCGGCCGCGCTCCAGCCGCATGATCGAGGCATTGGGGACGCGCGAGACAAGGTGCATGTCGTGGGTCGCGACAACCACTGTCGTGCCGAATTTGTTCAACGCGTCGAACAGATGCAGCAGCCGCGTCGCCATGTCGGGGTCGACGTTGCCGGTCGGTTCGTCGGCAACCAGCATCTCGGGCTGACCTATCACCGCGCGGGCGATCGCGACCCGCTGCTGCTCGCCGCCCGACAGGGTCGCGGGCCGCGCGCTCGCCCGGCCCGCCAGGCCCACCCAGGCGATCATCTCGCCCACCCGGTCGGCGATCTCGGTCTCGTCGACGCCAGCCACGCGCAGCGGCAGCGCGACATTGTCGAAGGCCGACAGGTGCGGCACGAGGTGGAAGTCCTGAAACACGACACCGATCCGCCGCCTGAGCGCCGGCAGCCCTTCGCGCGGCATCGTCACCACGTCCTCGTCGAACAGACGGATCAGTCCGCGGCTGGGACGCTGGGCCAGATAGAGCAATTTCAGCAGCGACGTCTTGCCCGCGCCCGACGCGCCGGTCAGGAAATAGAAGGCGCCCGGCGCCAGCGTGAAGCTGATGTCCGAAAGGGTTTCCGCGCCCATGCCATAGCGCAGACCCACATTTTCGAACTGCACGATGCTTGCCACCGCCCTCGCTTTCACCCCTTTCATGACGCCATCGCATGCCGTCGCGGCTCACGTAAAGGACCGTGCTTGCGCGGCGAGTCGCGAGACGTTTAGAAGACGTTAGGGAAGGGGCCGCGCCAGATGATCCTCGAATGTCCAGCGTGCCGCACGCGCTATACCGTCCCCGACGACGCGGTCGGCGTCAACGGCCGCGCGGTCCGGTGCGCCAAATGCGGGCATAGCTGGCACCAATGGCCGCCTGAGCATGAGCCGGAAGCCGTGCCGTCCGGCCGGCTTTCGGAGACGGCCGAGCCCGAGGTTTCGGCCCCTCCCCCGGACGCCGACGTGCCGGTTCCAAGCGAGACGGACGACGCGGCCTATGGCGATTACGACGACGACACGCCGTCGCGCCGCAACCCTGCGCTGCGCTGGACGATCATTGCCGCGGTGATCGGCGTGCTGCTGCTCGCCGCCATCGCCGCACTCCAATTCGTCGGGCTCGACCGGGTGCGCGCCCAGTTGGGCATGGCGGAGCGCGGCTCGTCGGCGGCGCTGCTGCTCGAAGTCCCGCGCAAGCCCGAGCGGCGCGCGCTCGCCAGCGGCAATGAGCTGTTCGCGCTGACCGGCCGTATCGTGAACCCGACCCGCGAGCGCCAGCACGTGCCCGACATCCAGGCCGAGCTGCAGGATGCACAGGGCCGCGTCGTCTATAACTGGATCATCACCCCGCCCTCCCGCACGCTCGCGCCCGGCGCCTCGACCCAGTTCGACGCCGCCGTCTACGACGTGCCGAAAGGCGCGCGCGAGCTGAAGCTCAGCTTCGTCGGCGAGCCGTCGTAACCGGCACGCAGAGCGCTGTTGCGGGCGCCGGAACCCTCTGCTAGGGGCACCGCCTTGCCAGCGCCGGACCCGTCCGGTGAAGTGTCTCGAGTGCGGTCGTGGCGGAACTGGTAGACGCGCAACGTTGAGGTCGTTGTGTCCGAAAGGACGTGGAAGTTCGAGTCTTCTCGACCGCACCAGACAGGATTTCTTGCAAGCTGAGAGACAGTTAACCGCGCGCATGCCGCGGAAAATCCACTAGCGCAGGCAAAGCTTTGCCCGTTACAACCCTCTGCACAGGGGGTTGCCATGGCCGTTCGCTTATCGTTGTTCGTCGGACTGTCTCTGCTCGCGCTGGCCGGGCGCGCGGCGGCTGAGGACAAGCCGATCATCGCGCCGACGCCGGACTGGGTGAAGCCGGTCAAGCCCGCGACAGCGGTCGCCGGCAATGACGGCGCGGCCGTCAGCATCCTGCTGTCCGACCAGCAGATCCTGTTCGAGCCGGGCAGGCAAACCAGCTATTTCGCCAATGCGATCAAGATCCAGACGCCGCAGGGGCTTGCCGCCGGAAATGTCTCGCTGCCGTGGCGGCCGGACACCGACACGCTGAAGGTCCATTCGCTGCTGATCCGGCGCGGGGACAAGGTCATCGACGTGCTCGGCAGCGGCCAGACCTTCACGGTCGTCCGGCGGGAGCCCAATCTGGACAGCGCGACGCTGGACGGCGTGCTCACAGCCAATATCCAGCCGGAAGGGCTGCAGGTCGGCGACGTGCTGGAAATCTCCGGCTCGATCACCTCGTCCGATCCGACGCTCAAAGGGCATGTCGAGCAAGTCGCAGGCGCCTGGAATCCGGTGCCGATCGGCGTTGCGCATCTGAGGATGCAGTGGCCGAGCGCAATGCCGATCCGGCTGCGCGGCACCGAGGTTCTGCCTGCGCTCAAGACGGTCAAATCCGGCGCAATGACAATCGCCGAGCTGACGCTTGAACAGACCAAGCCGTTTCAGCCGCCCAAAGGTGCGCCGGCCCGCTTCGGCGTCGGCCGGCTGGTGGAGGCGTCGGATTTCAAGGACTGGTCGGAAGTCTCCGCCCTGATGGCGCCGCTCTTCGTCAAGGCGGCGCAGATCGCCCCCGCCAGTCCGCTGGCGACGGAGCTGGCCCGCATCAAGGAAACGGCATCCACGCCAAAGGCCCGCGCGGAGGCGGCACTGGCGCTGGTGCAGCAACGCGTCCGCTACGTCGCCTTGCAGCTCGGCACCGGCAACTACGTCCCGGCCGATGCGGAGACGACCTGGTCGCGACGGTTCGGAGACTGCAAGGGCAAGTCGGCGCTGCTGCTCGCCCTGCTGCACGGTCTCGGGATCGAGGCGGAGCCGGTGCTGGTCAGCACCGTGCTCGGCGACGGGATGGACCAGCGGCTGCCGATGGTCGAGCTGTTCGACCATGTGATCGTCCGCGCGACGATCGGCGGCAAGACCTATTGGCTGGACGGCACGCGGCTGGGCGACACCGATCTCGACCGCATCCAGACGCCGGCATTCGGCTGGGTGCTTCCGTTGCAGGAAAGCGCAGCCAGGCTGACGCGGCTCGTGCCGCCTCCGCTCGACCTGCCGCAGGACGATCTCGCGATCCGCATCGACGCATCGGCCGGGCTGTCGCTGCCGGCGCCGACGCACATCGAATGGCTTTATCGCGGCGACACCGCGATGGGCGTGAACCTGGCGCTGTCGAACCTGACGCCGGAGCTTCGCGACCGCGCGCTCAAGGATTTCTGGAAGAAGAATTTCGACTTCATCGAGGTCAAGAGCACCGGCTCCGCCTTCGACCCCAAGACCGGCGAAATGCGCGTGACGCTGGATGGAACCGCCAACATGGACTGGTCGGGCGACCGATATGAGACCGACCGCACCAGCATCGGCTATTCAGCGGACTTCTCGCGCGATCCCGGCCCGTTCCGCGACGCCCCCTATGCGGTCGCCTATCCCTATTATTCGCGCACTGTCGAGACGATCATCCTGCCCCCGGACAACACCGACTATCACGCCGGCGACAGCGCTAACCTCAACGAAACGATCGCGGGCATCGCCTACCAGCGCAAGGCTGGCCTGAAGGGAAATGTCTTCACGATCGAGAAAACCGAACGCAGCGTGGCCCCGGAGTTCGCGGCGTCGCAAGCCGCGGCCGCACAGGCACGGCTGCGCGCGCTCGGCGATACGGCGATCTATCTGACGAAGCCGCAGGGCTATGTCCGCACGCGGGCCGAACGCGATGCAGTGCTGAAGGAAGCGCCGACGACGGCCAGCGGGTTCATCGACCGCGGCGTGCTGCTGATGGACGACCGTCGCTATGACGAGGCGATCGAGTCATTCACGCGCGCGGCAGCGATCGAGCCCAAGAACGCCTGGCCGCTCGCGAATCGCGGCCTCGCCTACGCGTGGAATGGGAACGCTGCCGCGGCCAAGGCCGACCTGGACGCTGCGGCGGCGATCGAGCCGAAGAATATCGTGATGCTTCACGGACGCGCGATCCTGGCCGACAATGCGAAGGATCGCGCCGGAACGATGGATGCGCTGAACCAGGCCCTCGCAGTCGACCCCAAGGACCTGTTCGCGCTGAACGCGCGCGCCCGCACCTATTGGGACACAGGCGATTTCGAACGCGCGCTGCCCGATGCCGACGCGATCATCGCGCTGCGGCCGGACAAGATCGAGACCTACCTGTTGCGCGCGAACCTCTATCGCCGGCTCGGCAAGACCGAGGACGCGCTGGCCCAGGCCGCGCTGGTCACGAAGGCCAATCCCGACCAATCCTATGCCCATGTCGTCGCGGCACGGATTCTCGAAACCTATGGCAAGCAGCCGGAGGCGATGGCCGAACTCGATCGCGCGATCGCGATCGGGCCCGAGGCCTATATCTACCTCAACCGCGCGCTCAGCCGGCCTAAAGCGGATCGCGCCGGGCGTGCCGCAGATCTGGACGCAGCGCTGAAGCTCGACCCGAAAATGGCCGAGGCGATCGTCGCCAAGGCCGATCTGGCGGCAGAATCGGGCGATATGGCGGGGGCAATCGCTGCCTACACGGCCGCGCTGAAGGAAAACCCGTCCGATAGCGACCTGCTCACCGCGCGCGGCATCCTCTACGCCAAGGCCGCCCAACAGGCACTTGCCGCCAAGGACTTCGCCGCAGCGCGCGCGGCGGCAAAGGACGCAACCGCCCTGAACAACATGTGCTGGCGCAAGGCGACGGCAGGAATCGGGCTCGAATCGGCGCTGCTCGACTGCAATGCGGCGCTTGAGAAGGTGCCGGGCTCGCCGGCCTATCTGGACAGCCGCGGCCTCGTCCTGCTCCGGCTCGGCAAGCTCGACGACGCGATCAAGGACTATGACTCCGCCCTCGCGCAAAGCAGCCAGATGCCGACGTCGCTCTACGGCCGCGCAATCGCGTGGAGCCGCAAGGGCGATCGCGCCCGTGCGATCAAGGACCAGGAACTGGCCGTGAAGATCGACCCCAAGGTCGAGCAGCGCTTCGACGAGTTCGGCGTGAAGTTCTAGGCTGCCAGATCCTCGAGCGAGCCGCTCGCCTCCAGCCAGATCGCTTCCGTCGCTTCGATCTGCGTCTCGACGCGGGCGCGTTCCTTCATCAGCTCGGTCATCGAGCGACTCGCAAGCCTGGCATCCGCCGCTTTCGGGTCGAACATCGCGAGATCGATCGCGCTCCGTTCGCCGGTGAGGCGGGCGAGCTCGGCCTCGGCCTGCCGGACGCGATTGCGCAGCGCCTTCGACTGCTCGCGCGCTTCGGCGGCCGCGCGGCGGGCGTCCTTCCGATTCGCCTTCGCTTCCGCCTTGCCCTCGGCGGCAGGATCGCCGGCAAGGATCAGCGCAACATAGTCGTCGAGCGAACCGTCGAACTCGCGCGCGGTGCCCTGATCGACCAGCACCAGCCGGTCGGCGGTCATTTCCAGCATGTGCCGGTCGTGGCTGACGATCAGCACGGCGCCCGCATAGCCGTTCAGCGCCTGGATCAGCGCCTCGCGCGCGTCGACGTCGAGATGGTTGGTCGGCTCGTCGAGGATCAGCAGATGCGGCGCGTCGCGGGTGATCAGCGCCAGCGCCAGCCGCGCCCGCTCGCCGCCCGAAAGCCGGCCGACCTCGGTCGTCGCCTTGGGGCCGGAAAAGCCGAAGCGGCCGAGCTGCGCGCGGACCGCCGACGGCGTCGCCTTGCCCATCGCGCGCGTCATGTGCGCGAGCGGCGTGTCGGCGGGGTCGAGCTCCTCCACCTGATATTGCGTGAAATAGCCGACGCGCATCTTGCCCGATGCCGCCATCGATCCGCCCATCGGCGCGAGCTGCGCCGCGAGCAGGCGGGCGAGCGTGGTCTTGCCGTTGCCGTTGCGGCCGAGCAGCGCGACCCGGTCATCGGGATCGATGCGCAGGTTGAGCCGCTTGAGCACGGCCACGTCGCCATAGCCGACCTCCGCCAAATCGAGCGCGATCAGCGGCGGGCGCAGCGGATCGGGGCTCGGGAAATCGAAGCTGAGGCTCGGATCGTCGAGCAGCTCCGCGATCGGCTGCATCCGCGCCAATGCCTTGACCCGCGACTGCGCCTGCTTGGCGGTGGAGGCGCGGGCGGAGTTGCGGGCGATATAGTCGAGCAATTTCTCGCGCTCGGCCTGCTGTTTCGCGCGCGCGGAGGCGAGCTGCGCCTGGCGCTCGGCGCGCTGGCGCTCGAACGCGTCGTAGCCGCCGGGGTAGAGCGTCAGCTTGCCGCGATCGAGGTGCAGGATGTGGTCGACGACGTTGTTCAGGAAATCGCGCTCGTGGCTGACGATCAGGATCGTTGCCGGATAGGATTTCAGGAAATCCTCGAGCCACAGCACCGCTTCGAGGTCGAGGTGGTTCGACGGCTCGTCGAGCAGCAACACGTCCGGCGCGGAAAAGAGCAGCGACGCGAGCGCAACACGCATCCGCCAGCCGCCCGAAAAGCTGTCGAGCGGGCGCTGCTGCGCCTCCTGATCGAAGCCGAGGCCGACCAGGATGCGTGCAGCGCGGGCCGGCGCGGAGTGGGCCGAGATCGCGTTCAGCCGCTCGTGAACTTCCCCGAGGCGGTCGGGATCATGGCTGATCTCCGCTTCCTCCAGCAGCCGCGCGCGCTCGGTATCGGCGGCAAGCACCGTCTCCAGTGGCGTCGCGCTGCCCGCGGGCGCTTCCTGCGCGATATAGCCGAGCCGGGTGCCGCGCGGCATGTCCGCGCTGCCCATATCCGGCTCCAGCATGCCGGCGATCACGCGCACCAGCGTCGTCTTTCCGGCGCCGTTGCGGCCGATCAGGCCGACGCGGCTTTTCGGCGGCAGCGCAGCGGTCGCGCCGTCGAGGATCGTGCGCCCGCCCAGGCGAACGGTGATGTCGGACAGGTTCAGCATGAAGGCCGGCCCCTTAGCATTGGGGGCTCACAGGCCCAAGCCCATGCGTTAAAGGCGGCTGAAACATGATTTGCAGAGGGATCAAATGCCGAAATCGATCGACCTGAAGCTGACCGAGGACGAAGCCGAGATCGTCGTCGACGCGCTGGACGCGGACCTGGAAGGCTATCTCGAATCCGCAAAGGAAGCCCGCGGCAACAACCGCCGCGCCGAGGTCGCCACGTTCGAGGAAGCCGCGGGCCGGATCAGGGCCGTTCTCGAAAAGGTCCGTGCCCTGCTCGACTAGCGCAGCTTCGCGATCGACAGGCCGTCGAGCTTGGCGCGGTCCTTGACCGATTCCTCGCTGCGGGTCAGCGCCTTGGCGATCGCCTTCAGCGCCATGCCCTTCTTCGCCAGCGTGTGAAGCTTCTGGATTTCGTCCGGCCGCCAGGGCTGCCGGTGCCGCTCGAACCGCTCGCTCATGCCTTTTCCCTCCGCGCCGGCTTCCTGCCATGCGCGAAGGGTTTTGGCTTGTAGGTTCTGCGTTGCGGCTGGTGCTTCATCGGGCCGCCCTGCACGAGGGCGAGACCAATGTTGCTTTCATCGTCGCCCTTGCCCGCCGTGCGCTTCCACGACGCCACGAACTTGTCGGCGACCGCGCGCGGCACGTCGAACTGGGTCTCCGCCGGGCCGATCCGGATCGCGCCGACCTCCGCCTTGGTGATGTGCCCGCGTCGGCAGAGCAGCGGCAGGATCCAGCGCGGATCGGCATTGTGGCGCCGCCCGACATCGATCCGGAACCAGATCGTGTCCTCGAACCCGGCGCGATGGCCACGGTCGTCCCGACGCTCGGCCGGCGCGCTGTGGCCAACCAATTCTTCCGGCTCCGGCAACGCAGCGCGATGGGCGCGGACCAGCGCCGCGGCAATGTCCTCCGGACTGCGCTCGGCGATCAACCGTCCGGCGATCGCGCGATCCTCCTCGTCGATCTCGACCGGCTCCAGCAATGCAG
The DNA here is from genome assembly GCF_035758555.1 of Sphingomonas sp. Taxonomy (GTDB): domain Bacteria; phylum Pseudomonadota; class Alphaproteobacteria; order Sphingomonadales; family Sphingomonadaceae; genus Sphingomonas_B. The sequence continues at coordinate 8,288 of NZ_DASTXI010000113.1, forward strand.
CGATCAGCCGCTCGCGGTCTTGAAGACGAATGGCTTCGGGCGTCGGCGGATCGATCCAGCGCGCCTGGATGCGAGCGCCGCGCAGCATCATCTCGACCCGGCGGCGGCGCTGGAACGGCACGACCAGCACGGCCGTCCCTTTCTTGCCCGCGCGCCCGGTCCGGCCGGATCGGTGCTGCAGCGTTTCGG
>NZ_DASTXI010000177.1:0-3427 GCF_035758555.1 Sphingomonas sp.
TCCGGCTCGGTCACCTCGACCATGCCGGTCTCCACCAGCACCGTCGCGACGCCGATGGTGCCGTGGCCGCACATCGGCAGGCAGCCGCTCGTTTCGATAAACAGGATGCCGACGTCGCTGTCGTCGCGCGTCGGCGGATACAGGAACCCGCCCGACATCATGTCGTGACCGCGCGGCTCGAAGCAGAGGCTGGTGCGGATCCAGTCGAACCGCTCCAGGAAATCCTGCCGCCGCTCGCCCATCGAGGTGCCGCGCAGCAGCGGCGTGCCGCCGGCGACCAGACGGACGGGGTTCCCCGCCGTATGGCCGTCGATGCAGAAGAAGGTGTGGCGCATGGAGTTCCGGCGATCAGGCAGCCTGGGCTTGCAACTTGCTCGGCTGGGTGGCGGCGCATTGCTCGACCCAGGCGATCACGTCCTTGCGGCGCTGGCCGGTCAGCGGCAGGCGCGGCAGGCGCACCCGCTCCGATCCGCGGCCCATGATCTGCTCGGCCAGCTTGATCGACTGGACGAGATCGTGTTCGGCGTCGAGGTGGAGCAACGGCATGAACCAGCGGTAGATCGCCAGTGCCTCGTCATACTTGCCTTCGTTGAACGCCTGGACGAGCCGCACCGATTCGGTCGGGAAGGCGCTGGTCAGGCCCGACACCCAGCCGCTGGCGCCGAGGAACAGCCCTTCCAGCGCCACGTCGTCCAGGCCGGCCATCACGGTATAACGGTCGCCGAAACGGTTGAACACGTCGGTGAAGCGGCGCGGATCGGGCGCACTTTCCTTGATCGCGACGACGTTGGACACGTCCCTGAGCGCCTCAAGCGTCGCGAAATCGACGCCGACGCGATAGGCGGGCGGATTGTTGTACAGCATTACCGAAAGCGAGGTCGCGCTGGCGACGGTGCGGAAATGCGCCTGCAATTCCTCCGGCGTGGGCACATAGACCATCGCCGGCAGCAGCATGATCGCGTCCATGCCCAGCTTTTCGGCATCGCGCGCGAAATCGACCGCGCGGGCCGTGGTGAACTCCGAAACGCCGGCGATGAGGGGCACGCGGTCGCCCACAGCTTCCTTCGCGGCCTTCAGCACGGCGCGCTTTTCCTGAGGTTCGAGCGAATTATTCTCGCCGCAGGTGCCGAGCATGATCAGCCCGTCGACGCCGTCGTCGACGAGCGCGGTCAGCACGCGCTGCGTCGCGTCGATATCGACCGACAGATCCTCTGCAAATTGAGTGGTAGCTGCGGGATAGACGCCTTCCCACAGTTTCCGCGACGATGTCATTCACAACCTCCGTTGAAGCTGAAAATCGTATACGGTATATGATGGCCTATGCAAACTGATTTTTCAGGCGCTTCCGCCGACCGCGCACCACCCGCAACTGCCATTGTCGTCGGCGGCGGCGTGGTCGGGCTCGCCACCGCGCTCAATCTGCAGCTGAACGGCATCGCCACCACCCTGTTCGACATGCCCGGCGAATCTCCCGCGGCTTCATTAGGCAATGCGGGCCATATCGCGATCGAGCAAGTGGAGCCGCTCGCTTCGATGGCGACGATCCGTTCGATGCCGCGGCGGCTGTTCTGGCGCGGCGGCGCCTTGTCGCTGCCGATCGGCAGCATCGGCGCCTGGCTGCCCTTTTCGATGCGGCTGCTGGCGGCTGCACGCCCGGCGCGCTTCGCCGCGGGCTGCACGGCACTGACGCGCGCCTTGGGCGGAGCAATGGATGCGTGGCGGCGCCTGCTCGGCCGGATCGGCGCGGGCGAGCTGCTGCTCGAAGACGGCCATTTCATCGTCTGGGAGAGCGATGCGAGCGCGCGCGAAGGCCGGGCACGCTGGGCCGCGACAAAGACCGGCAAGGCAACGCTGCGCGATGCGACGCCCGACGAGCTCGGCGAACTCGCGAAGCTGACACGCGTCCCGATCGCGGGGGCGGTGCGGTTCTCGGGATCGGGACAGATCGCTGACCTGAACGCCCTCGCCGACGCACTGGCCGGCAGCTTCGCCAAAGCCGGCGGGTCGCGGATCGAGGCGCGGATCGAACGGCTCGATGTGAAAGGTGGACGGGCCGTCGCCCTCGCATCCGACGGCAGCCGGCACCGAGCGCCCGCGATCGTGGTGACGGCCGGCGCGGCATCGGGCGCGCTGCTGGCGCCGATCGGCCATGTCGTGCCGCTGATCGCGGAGCGCGGCTATCACATCCAGTCGGCGGACACCGACTGGCCGATGGGCACGCCGCCCGTCGTGTTCGAGGATCGGTCGATGATCGTCACGCGCTTCCGGTCGGGCCTGCGCGCCGCGAGCTTCGTCGAGTTCGGACGCATCGGGCGCCCCGCCGACCCGCGCAAATGGGCGCGGCTGCGCAAGCACGTCGCTGCGCTCGGCTTGTCCTTCCATCTGCCGGGGCGCGAATGGATGGGCGCGCGGCCGACCTTGCCGGATTACCTGCCGGCGATCGGCCGCAGCCGGCGAGCGGACAATCTGTTCTACGCGTTCGGGCACCAGCATCTGGGACTGACGCTGGCCGCGACGACGGCCGAGGCGGTGCGCGCGCTGGTTGCGGGCGAGGCGCCGCCGTTCGATATCACCCCCTTCGACATCGACCGTTTTGGAGTGCGCGCATGACGACAGGCATTGGCGGGTCGAGCCCGGCCCAGGAACTCGCGGCGACCCGGCCTTGGGCGGATCCGGCACCCTCGATCACGAAGGAAGAGCGCGAACGGCGGCTGGACAAGGCGCGCCGTCTGACCGCCGATGCCGGTGCTGGCGCGCTACTGATCGGTGCCGGCGCGAGCCTTCGCTATTTCGCGGGCGTATCCTGGGGCGCCAGCGAGCGGCTGGTGGCAATGCTGCTTCCCGTCGAGGGCCGGCCGATCGTGATCGCGCCTGCGTTCGAGCTCGGCACGCTGGAGGCGGAGCTGAGCCTCGATGCCGATCTCCGGCTATGGCAGGAGGATGAGAGCCCCTCCGCACTTGTCGCCGATGCGCTCCGCGAGGCCGGCGCCGCGACGCTGGCGATCGATCCGGCAATGGCGTTCCTGTTTGTCGAGCGCATCCGCCGCGTGGCGCCTTCGCTGGACATCATCGACGCGAGCCCGATCGTCGACGGCTGCCGGATGTACAAGTCGCCGGCCGAGCTCGCGCTGCTGCAGCAGGCCAAGTCCATGACGCTGGAAGTCCATCGCCGCGCCGCCAGGGCGCTGAGTCCGGGGATTCGCGCCAGCGAAGTCGCGCGCTTTCTGGACGAAGCGCACCGGGCGATCGGGGCGCCGGGCGGCAATGCCTTCTGCATCGTCCAGTTCGGCCGCTCGACCGCCTTCCCGCACGGCCTGCCGGGGGATGCGGCGTTAAGCGAAGGCGACATCGTGCTGATCGACACCGGCTGCACGATCCAGGGCTATCATTCCGACATCACGCGTACCTATGTGTTCGGCGAGGCGGA
>NZ_DASTXI010000185.1:0-3643 GCF_035758555.1 Sphingomonas sp.
CGCGGCCATTTCCCGGCTAGCCTGGGCGCTGCAGTCCGGCAGAAGGCGCGCTGGCTCGGAGGAATCGCGCTTGCCGGATGGGACCGGCTCGGCTGGAGTGGCGGCCTCGGCGAGCGATGGATGCGGATGCGCGACCGCCGCGGGCCCCTCGCCGCGCTGCTTCTGCTCGCTGCTTATGCCGCGGCCTTTCTGTGGGCGCAGATCTGGCTTGCCGAAGCGCTGGGCGCGCCGATCCATGCACGGTTCGATCCCCTGCTGGTCACCTTGCTGACGATCAACGCATGGCTGCTCGCATGGCGAGTCCTAATGCGCGCCTGCTTCACCTGCTCCGCTTACGGGCTCGGCCAGGGACTCCTCTCCATTCCGCGCCTGGTCGTCGGCAATGTGATCGCCATGCTCGCCGCAGGACGCGCGGTCGCCATTCACCTCGGCGGCGGAGCGACCCGCTGGGACAAGACGCGCCACGTCTTCCCCGCGGAGCTGCCGCGATGAGGCCGTCGCTCCGCTTCCTCGCCGTGGCGGTCATCGGCTGGGCGGGCTTGCGCGCGGCGACGCTCGGCGCACTGCCAGGCGCGGAGATTTTCCAGATCGATCGAAGCGATGCCAAGCCGCCGGCGATCGTTCCGACGCACTTCCCGCCGATCGAGCCGATCGCGCCCGCTGCGAGCGACGACGGCTGGGCCGACATGCGCGACGCGTCGCTGAGCTACGCCGATCCGGGCGCGATGAGCGGTTACAGCAGGCCGGTGGTCATTCCGGTCTATTACCAGCCGACCGCATTGCCATCCGCTCCAACACAGCTGACGACCATCCTTCCGGAGCCGCGGCCGCAATTTTACGCGCCCATTCCCGCGCTCGACGAATGGCCGCTGTCGCGCATTGCGTCGACGTCGATGCCGCCGCTGCGGTCGACAGTCGTCACGCCCGCGCAGAGCCTGCCGGCCGAGCTAAAGCGCAACCATATCGATCGCCTCCAGCTAACCGCCTGGGCGCTACTTCGGCCGCAGCGGGGCGGTATCGCCGGTCCGCAATCGCTCGCCAATGGCGGTTCGCTGGGCGGAAGCCAGGCCGGGGCGCGGCTGTCGTACAATTTCACCGGGCAGATTTCGGCGACCCTGCGCAGCACGTCCGAAGTCGGCCGTCGCGGCGGCGAGGTCGCGGCCGGAGTCCGTATCCAGCCCATTGGCGGAATTCCGGTTTGGGTCACCGCCGAGCGCCGCCAGCGGATCGGCCGCTATGGCGGCGGGCGCAACGCTTTCGCTTTGTTCTTCGAGGCCGGGGTGTGGGATCGGCCGATGCCGATGCACCTCCTGCTCGACGGCTATCTGCAAGGCGGCATCGTCGGATTCCACAGCCGCGACCGGTTCGTCGATGGCGGCCTCACGCTGACCCGGCCGGTCTACAAGCAATTCTCGGCGGGGGCTGGCGTCTGGGGCGGAGCCCAGCCGGGCGTCTACCGCGTCGATGCCGGCCCGCGCGTGACCATGCGCGTCAGGAACAACCTGCGGGTGCATGTGGACTGGCGGCAGCGCCTCGCCGGGAACGCCGCGCCCGGTTCTGGACCGGCGATTACGCTGGCCGGGGATTTCTAGCGCCGCACGCTTGGCCGAAGCGCCATTTTCCGGCTACTCCTCCGCGCCGGATGCACGTCTATCTCCCGATCGCAGGTCAGTCGGTGAACGCTCTGTTCATCGTCATCTTGGGCTTCCTCGTCGGCGTGCTCTCGGGCATGTTCGGGATCGGCGGCGGATTCCTCACGACGCCGCTGCTGATCTTCTACGGCATTCCTCCGACCGTCGCGGTCGCGTCCGCCACCACCCAGATCACGGGCGCGAGCGTCTCGGGCGCGATGGTCCACATGCGCCGCGGCGGGGTGGATCTGAAGATGGCGGGCGTGATGATCGTCGGCGGCCTGTTGGGCTCCTTCGTCGGCGCGGCCCTGTTCCGGATGCTGCAGGCGAGCGGGCAGGTCGATGTGGTGATCAGCTTCCTCTACGTCGTCATCCTCGTCGGGATCGGCGGGCTCATGCTCAAAGATTCGCTGGTCGCGCTCGGGCTGATGTCCGGCAAGACCCCCGAGGCTCACGGGCCGCGGCACAATCGCTGGGTGGCCTCGCTCCCGCTGCGCTGGCGCTTCTACAGCTCGGGCCTGTATATTTCCCCTGTCGCTCCCCTCGTGATCGGCTTCGGCGCGGGCGTGATGACTGTCCTCCTCGGAATCGGCGGCGGGTTCATCCTCGTGCCGGCGATGATCTACCTGCTCGGCATGCCGGCCCGCGTGGTGATCGGCACCAGCTTGGTGATGATCCTCGCCGTCAGCGCCGGGACGACGATGGTGCATTCGCTGACCACGCGCGCCGTCGATATCGTGCTCGCCGCCTTGCTGCTCGTCGGCGGAGTCATCGGCGCGCAATATGGCGCTCTCCTAACGACCCGGATGAAGCCCGATTATCTGCGGCTCGCATTGTCGGCCATCATCCTGCTTGTCGCGCTGCGCATGTTCCTCGGATTGTTCTGGCGCCCCGACGAGATCTTCTCGATCGAATATCTGTGAGCCGCCGCTTCGCCTTCGCCGCCCTCGCCGCCGCCGCTCCGCTCCTGATCGGCGCGGCGAAGCCGGTGCTCGTGCCGGACATATCGGCGCGCAAGGTGCAGATCCGCTACAGCTTTTCCGGCGCGCAGCTGCTCCTGTTCGGGGCCATCGCCTACCCCGACGGACGCACGCCCGCCCGGCCGCCCGACATCGCGGTGGTGCTTCGCGGTCCGGTTCAGCCGATCCTGGTGCGCGAAAAGCAGAAGATCGCCGGCATCTGGATGAACGCCGACCAGAGCCGCTTCCGGTCGGCGCCGAGCTTCTACGCGGTCGCTTCGTCGCAGCCGATCCACGACCTCGTCGATGAGCGCACGGCGTCGATTTACGAGCTCGGCATCCACAACCTCCAGCTGTCGCCCGGCGGAGCCACCCTGCCGGACAAGGAGCGGCACTTCGAAGCCGGCCTGCTCGACCTGCGCTCCCGCGCCGGGCTTTACGCCGAGAGCCCGCACGGCGTGGAGATCACTGACGGAATCCTCTACCGGGCGGTGATCACTATCCCCAGCCAGGTGCCCGTCGGCACCTACACCGCCGAGACGTTCCTGATCGATCGCGGCCGGGTCATCGCCGCGGCGACGCGCGACATCCAGATCAACAAGTCGGGCTTCGAACGTTATGTGTGGCTGGCGTCGCGGCGCAATCGCTTCCTCTACGGCCTTGCCTGCGTGGCGATGTCGCTCGGCCTCGGCTGGGCCGCCGCGGTCGCCTTCCGACGCCGTTTCTGACCCTCGCCACACTGTTGTCCTAAGTTAATTTTAACCGCTCGGGCGTAAGGGGCTTCGCAGACGAATTGTCTGGGAGCGTAACGCATATGGACGACCGGCCGAACCTGCACGAATTCCTCAATGAAGTCAGCAGCTTCAGTGAGGCGGACGAGCCAGCGCCAGCTGCGGCGAAACCGTCATCCGCACAGCTCCCGCAGGTCGGCGAGGTTCTCGAGATCGCGGGTTCCGGTTCGCAGATCCGCATGGACGGGGGCGCCCTGGCGGCGCTCCAGTCGCACAAGGACCCGTCCGTCGCCATGTCCGGCCAGGTCGGCAGCCAGGTGAA
>NZ_DASTXI010000203.1:0-7749 GCF_035758555.1 Sphingomonas sp.
TGGGCCGAAGCCGATCACGGTCTGGTGCTCGAACGACTATCTGTCGATGGGCCAGCACCCGAAGGTGATCGCGGCGATGGAAGAAGCGCTGCACGATGTCGGCGCCGGCGCCGGCGGCACCCGCAACATCGCCGGCAACACCCATTACCATGTCGATCTGGAAGCCGAGCTCGCCGACCTGCACGGCAAGGAAGCGGCGCTCCTGTTCACTTCGGGCTATGTCTCGAACGAAGCGACGCTGTCGACGCTCGCCAAGATCCTGCCCGGCTGCGTGATCTTTTCCGACGAGCTGAACCACGCTTCGATGATCGCCGGGATCCGCAACTCGGGCGCCGAGAAGCGGGTATTCCGCCACAACGATCTTGCGCATCTGGAAGAACTGCTTGCTGCCGAGGACGCGGAGACGCCCAAGCTGATCGCGTTCGAGAGCGTCTATTCGATGGACGCGGATGTCGCGCCGATCGCCGCGATCTGCGACCTCGCCGACAAGTACGGCGCGCTCACCTATCTGGACGAAGTGCACGCGGTCGGCATGTACGGACCGCGCGGCGGCGGCATTTCGGAGCGGGACGAAGTCGCGCATCGCATCACCGTCATCGAGGGGACGCTGGGCAAGGCGTTCGGCGTGATGGGCGGCTATATCGCGGCCGACAAGGTGATCGTCGACGTGATCCGCTCCTATGCGCCGGGCTTCATCTTCACGACGTCGCTGTCGCCGGTGCTGGTCGCGGGCGTGCTTGCATCCGTGCGGCACCTGAAGGAATCGAGCGTCGAGCGCGAGGGCCAGCAGGCCGCTGCCGCCACGCTGAAGGCGATGTTCCGCGACGCCGGGCTGCCGGTGATGAACTCGACAACCCATATCGTGCCGCTGATGGTCGGCGATCCGGTCGAGGCCAAGCGGATCAGCGACATCCTGCTCGCCGAATACGGCGTCTATGTGCAGCCGATCAACTTCCCGACCGTGCCCCGCGGCACCGAACGCCTGCGCTTCACGCCGGGACCGACGCATACGCCCGAGATGATGCGCGAGCTGACCGATGCGCTGGTCGAAATCTGGGGCCGGCTCGAGCTGAGGCTCGCCGCCTGAGCCCAGCCGAGCTCGTATTGCTGGCCTTGGCCGCGGTCGGCGCCGGCGCGATCAATGCGTTGGCGGGCGGCGGGTCGATCCTGACCTTTCCGGCACTGATCGCGGCCGGCGTGCCGCCCGTCGCGGCGAACGTGACCAACACCGTCGCGCTGTTTCCCGGCTATATCGGCGGCATCATCGGACAGGCGCGGGACCTGAAGGGGCAAGCTCCGCGCGTGTGGCTGCTCGCTCCGGTCGCGCTCATCGGCGGACTGCTGGGCGGCTATCTGATCCTCGTCGGAAGCGAGAAGATCTTTCAGGCGCTGGTCCCGTGGCTGCTGCTCGGCGGCTGCCTGTTGCTGGGCATCCAGGACCGCATTCGCGGCGCCCTGCAACGCCGCTCCGGTGCGCTCGGCATCGGCTGGGCGATCGTCCCCGTGTTCCTGGCCGCGATCTACGGCGGCTATTTCGGCGCCGGGCTCAGCGTGATCTTCCTGGCCGTGCTCGGTCTCACCCTCGACGACACCCTGACGCGTCTCAACGGCCTGAAGCAGGCGCTGTCGCTGTCCGCCAACCTTTCGGCCGTGCTGATGTTCGCCGGATCGGGACTGGTGGTCTGGAGCGCCTCGGCAGCAATGGCTGCCGGCGCCCTGATCGGCGGCGCCCTGGGCGGGCGGTTGGCCAGCGTGGTGAGCCCGTTCGTGCTGCGAGCGATCGTGATGACGATCGGCGTCGGCGTCGCGATGCTGTTCTTCGTTCGCTACTAGGCCTGGCCGGCGCTCGCGCTGAGCAGGCGCGGGTCGACACCCGCGCTCTGGAAGGCAGCGCCCCAGCGTTGCTCCACGGGCGTGTCGAACAGCAGCGTGTCCGTCGCCTGGACAGTGAACCAGCCGTGGCGGGTCATTTCCTCGTCGAGCTGGCCTTCGTTCCAGCCGGCATAGCCGAGCGCGGCGAGCCAGCGGCTGGGCCCCTTCCCTTCCGCGACCGCACGCAGCACGTCGATCGTGTTGGTGAGCGCGAAGCGGCCGTCCACCTCGATCGTGTCCTGGCCGCCCCAGTCGAGCGAGTGCAGCACGAAGCCGCGTTGCGGATCGACGGGTCCGCCCAGATGCACCGGCGCATCGGCCGAATCGCCCGCCGGAATGTCGAACTGTTCGAGCAGCGCGTGAAAGCCGAGGCGCGGCGCCAGCCGGCCGATGCCGATGCCAAGCGCGCCGCGCTCGTCATGCATGCAGACGGCAATGACCGCCTTCTCGAAGCGCGGATCGCCGATGCCGGGCATGGCGAGCAATAATTGGCCGGTCAGGAACGGGGGAGTCATGCACCCGTTATAGGCACGGCGGCGGGGGAGCCCAATCCCTTGACGCTCCTCCCCCGCCTCGACACGAGGCTGTGCAAGGCCCGAATCGGGCGCGATCAGGAGATGATGATGACCATCACGGTTGGCGACAAGCTGCCCAGCGCGACCCTAATCAAAGTGACCGAGAGCGGACCCGATGCGGTCCAGACGGACGAGTATTTCAAGGGCCGCAAGATCGCGCTGTTCTCGGTTCCCGGCGCGTTCACGCCGACCTGCTCCGCGCGCCACCTGCCGAGCTTCCTCGAGAAGATCGACGAGCTGAAGGCCAAGGGGATCGATGAAGTCGCCTGCACTGCGGTCAACGACGCCTTCGTGATGGGTGCCTGGGCGAAGCAGGCCGGGGCCGAGGGCAAGGTCACGATGCTGTCCGACGGCAACGGCGCGTTCGCAAGGGCGTTGGGCCTCGACGCGGACTTCGCCAAATTCGGGATGGGCACGCGCAGCCAGCGCTATGCGATGGTCGTCGACGACGGCGTGGTGAAGCAGCTGAACGTCGAGCAGCCCGGCGAATTCAAGGTGAGTTCTGCCGAGTATATGCTGGAACGCCTCTGATCGGCGGAACGGACGCGCTTTGCGGTCGGTTGTTACGTCCGACTATTCAATGGAGGCTAGCATGGCGAACAACAATCAATCGGGCCAGGACCGCAGCGAAAGCGGCACGACGATGGCCGACCGGGCAAGCGATCTGAAGGAACGTGCCGGCACGCTGTTCCAGGGCGGCGTCGATGCGGTGAAGAACAATCCGGGCACCACGGCAGCGGTGATCGGCGGCGTCGCTGCGGCGGCTGCGGCTGTGATGAACAAGGACCGGATCGTCGAAGCGGCCGGCACGATGCGCGACAAGATGAGCAGCGGCCGGTCGGACAAGACGACCGACAAGGCGTGACTTGCCACTGTCATGGCGGGCCATTAACGACTCGCCATGACAGAGAAGAAGATCGAACAGAATCCAGGCGCGCTGATCGAGGAACTCGCGCGCATTTATGACGAGGCGGTCGAGGCGCTGCAGGCCGCCATGTCCGCATTCGCGCTCGATGGCACCAAGCCCGACCGCAAGGCCCGAAAGGACGGGCTGTTCTGCTACCCGGAGCTGCGCCTGCGCTTCCGCGGCGGCGGGCCGACGCCGCTGCCGATCCGCTCGTTCGGCCGGCTGGTCGCCCCGGGAACCTACGCGACCACGGTGACCCGTCCCCGGCTGTTCGCCGACTATCTGACCGAACAGCTGAACCTGCTGATCGAAGGCTATGGCGTCACCGTCGAAGTCTCGAAAAGCCGGCAGGAAATCCCCTTCCCCTATGTGCTCGACCCCGGGCATGACCTGACCTTGGAAGGCGTGTCGCCGGCCGAGCTCGCGCGCTGGTTTCCGGCGACCGAGCTTGCCCATATCGGCGATGAGATCGCGGACGGCATCCCGGCCGCGGACGGCGAGCTGCCGCGCCCGCTGGCGCTGTTCGACGGGCTGCGCACGGATTTCTCGCTGGCCCGGCTGCGCCACTATACCGGCACGCCGCCCGAGCATGTGCAGCGCTATATCCTGTTCACCAACTATCACCGCTATGTCGACGAGTTCGTCCAATGGGCGTGCAAGACGCTGGGCGAGGATGACCGGTTCACGGCACTGTCCGGTCCCGGCGGCCTTTATATGACGCCGGAGACCGTCGACCCCGACAAGGCGGTCGCGGATTTCGCATGGCGCCGCCACCAGATGCCGGCCTGGCACCTGACCGCGCCCGACCGCTCCGGCATCAGCCTGGTCAATATCGGCGTCGGACCTTCCAACGCGAAGACGATCACCGATCATCTGGCCGTGCTGCGGCCCGAGGCGTGGCTGATGATCGGCCATTGCGGCGGCCTTCGGCCGAGCCAGCGGATCGGCGACTATGTGCTGGCGCATGCCTATCTGCGCGACGATCATGTGCTCGACGATGTGTTGCCGCCGGAGATCCCCGTCCCGGCGATCGCCGAGGTGCAGCAGGCGCTCTACCGCGCCGCCGAAACGATTTCAGGCGAAAACGCCGACGTGCTGAAGCGGCGCCTGCGCACCGGCACGATCGTGACGACCGACGACCGGAATTGGGAGCTGCGCTACAGCAAGTCGGCGCTGCGCTTCTCGCTCTCCCGCGCAGTCGGCGTCGATATGGAGTCGGCCACGATCGCGGCGCAGGGCTATCGCTTCCGCGTGCCTTACGGGACGCTGCTCTGCGTGTCCGACAAGCCGCTCCACGGCGAGCTGAAGCTGCCGGGCCAGGCGAACCGCTTCTACGAACGCGCGATCAACGAGCATATGCGGATTGGCATCGAGGCCTGCGCCGAGCTTCGCCGCGAAGGCTCCAAGCTGCACAGCCGCAAGCTCCGCGCATTCAACGAGCCGCCGTTCCGGTAAGGGAAACGCCGCTCCCTTCACGCGTTCCCCCGGCAACCAGCCGGAGGACACACTATGCCCGGGCGACTGAAGCCGCTTGCCGAACAGATTATGGTCATCACCGGCGCGTCGAGCGGGATCGGCCTTGCGACGGCCCGCCGAGCCGCGGATTCGGGTGCCCGCGTCGTGCTGGTCGCGCGCAACAAGCAGGCGCTCGACGAAGCGGTCGAGCAGATCAAGCTGAAGGGCGGCCGTGCGGCAGCACTCGCGCTCGACATCGCCGATGAGGAAGCGGCCGAGCGGATCGGCGGCTTCTGCGCCGAGCGGTTCGGGCCGTTCGACACCTGGGTCAACGACGCCGCCGTTGCGATCTACGGCAAGATCGAGGAGACCTCGATGGACGAGCACCGCCGGGTGTTCGACGTCGGCTATTTCGGGCTGGTCGCGGCATCGCTGTATGCGGCGCGCGAGCTGAAGGAACGCGGCGGGGCGATCATCAATGTCGGCTCTGTGCTGTCGGAGCGGACGATGATCTACCAGAGCGTCTATTCGGCGATGAAGCACGCGGTCAAAGGCTTCACCGATGGGCTGCGGATGGAGCTGGAGGCCGACAGCGCGCCGGTTTCGGTAACGCTGATCAAGCCGAACGGCATGGACACGCCCTATCCCGAGCACGCCCGCAACAAGCTCGACGAACCCGCCAGGATTCCGCCGATCGTCTACGACCCGGAGCTGGTCGCACGCGCCATCCTGTTCGCGGCCGAGAACAGGAAGCGCGAGATGACGGTCGGCGGCGCCGGGCTGATGATCAGCAAGGCTGGCAACCTTGCCCCCGGCCTGACCGACAAGGTGATGGAGCTGTTCGGGCTCCCGATCCAGACGACCGACAAGCCGCCGCGCAAGGGCGAGGCGGACAACCTGTTCCGGCCGCGCCGCGACGGTCACATCCACAGCAACCGCGATGGCTATGTCCGCAAGCAGAGCCTCGCGCTGGAGGCGCAGATGCGGCCCTGGGCTGCGGTGGCGATCCTGGGCGGGGTCGCAGCGACGCTCTATGCGCTGGCCAAACGGCGGCGCAGCGACAGGGAAGAACCCGAACGCGCGCTCGCCGCGCACCAGACCGACGGCTCCGATTCCAGCGCCCAGTTCGAGGCGATGATTGCCGACGAGAACATGGTGCCGGAGCGGCTGCCGTAAGATCCTCCCCGAGCTTGCTCGGGGAGGGGGACCGCGCGAAGCGCGGTGGAGGGGCCGGAGCGAAGCGGAGGTGCTGCGTCCTCGCTTACGCTGCGGCCCCTCCACCACTCGCCTGCGGCGAGCGGTCCCCCTCCCCTCAGCACAGCTGAGGGGAGGATTGGGCCACTACCACCCGCATTTCTGGCCTTTGTTCTGCTGTTTCAGCCACGCCATCAGCGGCTGGAAATAGGCCACCATCGCATCGCCCGAGATTTCGCGGGTGCCCGTGAATTTCTCCAGCGCGTCGGGCCAGGGCCTGGACGCGCCCATTTCCAGCATCGCGTTCAGGCGGCGGCCGACTTCCTTGTTGTTGTAAAAGGAGCAGCGGTGCAGCGGGCCCTTCCATCCTGCCTGCTCGCACGCGGCCTTGTAGAATTGGAACTGCAGCAGCCGCGCGAGGAAATAGCGCGTGTAGGGCGTGTTGCCCGGCACGTGATACTTCGCGCCCGGATCGAACGACGTCGCCGGATCGCGCTGTGCGGGCGGCGTGACGCCCTGATACTGCAAGCGCAGCGCCGTCCAGGCCGTGTTGTAGTCGGCCGGCTTGATCTGGCCCGAGAACACGCCCCAGCGCCATTTGTCGACGAGCAGGCCGAACGGCAGGAACGCGACCTTGTCCATCGCCTGGCGGAGCAGCAGGCCGATATCCTTGTCGGCGCTCGGCACCTTCGCAGGGTCGAGCAGGCCGATGCTCACCAGATATTGCGGCGTGATCGACAAGGCGACGAAATCGCCGATCGCCTCGTGGAAGCCGTCGTTCGCCCCGTTCTTATAGAGGAAGGGCTGCGTGTTGTACGCGCGCTGATAGTAATTGTGGCCCAGCTCGTGATGGATGGTGGTGAAGTCGTCGCTGTTCACCTTGATGCACATCTTGATGCGCAGGTCGTTCAGGTTATCGACGTCCCAGGCCGAGGCGTGGCAGACGACCTCGCGATCGGCGGGCTTCAGGAACAGCGAGCGCTTCCAGAAGGTGTCGGGGAGCTCCGCGAAACCGAGCGACGAGTAAAAGCCCTCGCCCGTCTCGACCATCTTCTTCCAGTCATACCCCTTCGCCTTCAGCAGGTCGCCGACTTCGTAGCCGAGGTCGCCGGTGCCCGGCGGTGCGACGACGTCATAGATATTGCCCCATTCCTGCGCCCACATATTGCCGAGCAGGTCGGCACGGATCGGGCCGGTCTTCGGCTGGACGGCGTCGCCATATTTCGCGTTCAGCCTGGCGCGCGTGTAGCAGTGCAGCTCGTCATAGAGCGGCTTCACCTGGTTCCAGAGCTTGTCGGTCAGCGCGGCGAACTCGTCGGGCGGCATGTCGTATTGCGAGCGCCACATCGCGCCGGTGTCCGGATAGCCGAGCTCCTTCGCGCCCTGGTTCGCGATCTCGACCATGCGCACATAGTCGGCGCGCATCGGCTTGCCGACATTGTCGTGCCAGCTGACCCACATCTCCTTCGTTTCGGCCGGGTCGCGGCTGGTGCCCATCGCCGCCTCGATGTCGCTGCCGCTGATCGGCTTGCCGTGCAGCGTGCCCTTGCCCTTGCCGTAGGTGGAGTTCAGCCGGGTCGCGATCTCGTTGAGCTCGGTCGCGGCGCCGGGCGTGGTCGGCGCCGGCAGCACCAGGCCGCCGCGCAGGATGTCCAGCTTTCGCTTCGTGTCGAAGGAGAGTCCCGGAACCTTCTGGAATCGCGCCGCTTCCTTGGCGAATTTGACCGCCATTTCGGTACCGATGGC
>NZ_DASTXI010000244.1:0-5074 GCF_035758555.1 Sphingomonas sp.
CAGTTGCTGAAGCAGCTGCCGATCCAGGGGGAAGCACAGGCGCTGGAGGCGGAGCTGGAGCCGCTGATCGCGATGGGCGAGCAGGTGCTCGCCGATGGCGATTCGGAACGCGCGGTCGGCATTTTCACGCAGCTTCGCGACATGGCGCCCGAGGATCCCGGCGTCGCTTCCGGCCTGGCGCGCGCGCTGGTCGGCACAGGGAAGGTCGACGAAGCGGCGGCGCTGATCGAGGCGTTGCCGGACGAGGCGCGCAAGGACGCCGCTATCGCCCGGGCGGAAAGCGCGATTGCCCTGGCCCGCGAGGCCCGGCCGGTCGACGACCTGTCGCCGCTGCAGCAGCGTGTGGCGGCGAACCCTTCCGACTTCGACGCACGTTACGAGCTGGCGGGAGGGTTGATGGCTGCGGGCGACCGCGACGGCGCCGCCGACCAGCTGCTCGCGATCATCCAGGCGGACCGGGAGTGGAACGAAGGCGCGGCGCGTTCGCGGCTGCTGAAGCTGATGGACGTCGTCGGGCTGGAAGACCCGTGGACGTCGGCGACCCGCCGTCGCCTTTCCGCGCTGCTGTTCACCTGATGGGCGAGATCACGCGCCTGTCGATCTTTCCGTTGGCTGGCGCGCTGCTGTTTCCGCGCATGCAGCTGCCGCTGCACATTTTCGAACCACGCTACCGGGCGCTGGTCAGCGACGCGATGGCCCGCGACCGGCGCATCGGCATGATCCAGCCTCGGGGCGACGGCGATCCGCCGCCCCTGTTCGACATCGGCTGCGTCGGCCGCATCGCCCATGTCGAAGCGCTCGACGACGGCCGCTACAACATCGTGCTGGAAGGCGTGGCGAAGTTCCGGCTGCTGTCCGAGCTGCCGGTGACGACGCCGTTCCGGCAGATCGAGGCCGAGCTGGAAGCGGACGAGCCCGCCGAGCCGCTGCCGCTCGCCCAGCGCGCGGCACTCGAGGAGGAATCGCGCCGCTATGCCGATGCGCAGGGCTATGCGGTCGACTGGAATGCGGTTTCGCGGCTCGACGACGAATCGCTGGTCAACGGCATCGCGCAGATCGCCCCGTTCGACGCCGCCGCCAAGCAGGCGCTGCTGGAAGCGCCGGATCTTCAGGAACGCACCGAGCTGGTCATCCAGCTGATGCAATTCTTCAGCCGCCACGCCGGCGACCATGACGATCCGGTGACGCTGCAATGATCGACCCGAAGCTGCTCGCCATTCTGGTATGCCCCGTCACGCGGACGAAGCTGCGCTACGACGAAGCGGCGCAGGAACTGATCTCCGACGCTGCCGGCCTGGCGTATCCGATCCGGGAAGGGGTGCCGGTCATGCTGCCGGATGAAGCGCGGCCCTTAGAGGATCAGGAACTCCGCTCGTCCTGAGCGGAGCGCGAAGCGCGTAGTCGAAGGGCGCACGCTCGGACCGGGAGCAGCGCCCTTCGACTACGGCCTGCGGCCTTCGCTCAGGACGAGCGAGCTTAGCGCGGGCCCTAGACTGTCAGCCCGCTCAGCAGCTTCGGCTTATCGCCATATTCGCCGCGGGCTTCGGCCATGAAGAAGCTTTTGAGTGGCGCGATCCGCTGCACGGCGGACAGGCCGAAGCGGCGCACCGCCGACGCCGCGTCGCCCGGAATGCCAAACAGGCGGGCGAGGCCGTCGGTCGAGGCGGCGACCAGGAACGTGTCGAGGCTGCGCCAGCGTTCGTAGCGCTTCAGCAGCTGCGCGTCGCCGAGATCGAGGCCGAGCCGGGCGCCTTCGACCAGCACTTCGGTCAGTGCCGCCGCGTCGCGCAGGCCGAGGTTCAGGCCTTGCCCGGCGATCGGGTGAATGCCGTGGGCGGCGTCGCCGACCAGCGCCAGCCTTTGGTCGGTGATTCGTCCGGCGTGGTGGAAGCCAAGCGGATAGGTGGCGAGCGGCGCAAGCAGCTCCAGCTTGCCGAGCAGCCCGCCCATTTTCGTTTCCAGCTCCGCCGTAAAGCCGCGGGGGCCGAGCTTCAGATAGCCGGGCGCGTCAGCCTTCGCGACCGACCACACCAGCGCCGAGCGGTTGCCCGGCAGCATCGGCAGGATCGCGAACGGGCCGGTCGGATAGAAGATTTCGTAGGCGATATTCCCGTGCGGCTTTTCGTGCTCGACCGCGGCGATGATCGCACTGTGCTCGTATTGCCAGCGCGCGACATTGATGCCGGCGGCGGCACGCGTCGGCGAGTTGCGGCCCTCGGCGGCGATCAGCAGCGGCGCGGTCAGCTTGCGCCCGTCGGCGAGCCGCACCATGACGCCATGATCTCCACGCTCCGTCCCGATCGGGCGCGCCGGCATCAGCAGCGTGACGTGCTTCGCCTCGGCGGCCGCAGCGTGGAGCGTCTGCCGGAGCAGCCGGTTCTCGAACATGATGCCGAGCGCATCGTCGCCCTCTCCGGGCTCGAAATCGAGCGCGCCGGGCTTGAGGCCGTCGCTGACGCGGATCGAGGCTATCGGACAGCCTTTGCCCTCCAGCCGCTCGCCGAGGCCGATCGCCTGCAGCATGTTCCAGCTCGCGCTCGCGATTGCCGAAGCGCGGCCGTCGAAGCCCGGCGCCAGCACCGCATCCGGATCGGCCGGATCGACGACGGTCGCGCTCAGCCCGTGCGCATCGAGTGCCAGGGCGAGCGTCAGGCCGACCAGCCCGCCGCCCAGAATGATCACATCGCTCTGCATGCCGATGCCCTTAACGCGGCAAACGCTTGACGGGGAGTCCGTCACAGGCGAATTAGCGCGGCAGAACATTTAGCGCACAGCGCGGGGCAGGGCGCATGGCGACGCGGGTCGCGGAACAGGAAGGCTGGAAGGAAGCGATCGCGCGCGGCTTTGCGCGAAGCTGGGCGGTGGCCGGCGCGGTCGCCCTTGCTGCGCTCGCGTTCCTGCTCGGTCTTGCGCTGGTCAGCTATCATCCGAGCGACGCGGCGCTGAACACCGCTGCCGGCGGCGTGGTGCAGAACTGGGTCGGCAGCGCCGGCGCCTGGACATCGGACCTGCTGCTGTCCTTCTTCGGTCCCGCCGTGGGGCTGTTGCTGCCGCTGCTGCTGATCATGGCGCTCCGGCTCTGGCACGACCGGTTCGTCGGGCGCTGGAAACGCAACCTGCCGCTGGCGCTGACCGGGGTCGTGCTGGTCGGAACCGCGCTGGCGCTGATCCGTGACGCGGCGATCGCCGGCCTGCCCGGCGGACTTGGCGGCGCGATCGGCTTTCTCGGCGCCCGCCTTGCCGGTCTCGGCCTGGACGCAATCGCGGACCCCGTGATCCGCTGGTGGGTCGAGGCCGCGATCATCTTCGTGCTGGCGCTCGGCGGATTGATGCTGTGGGCCGTCGCGCTGGAGCTGGACGAAATCGAACGCGACTGGCTGTTCCGCCGCCGCGAAGCCGACGTCGACGATCGCCGCCCCGTCAAGACCGCCAAGCTGCCGAAGCCGGTGGTCGAAAAACGGCCGCGCGTGGAGGCGGACGACCGGCCGCCGCCAGTCATCTCGGTCTCAGGCGGGAAGAGCGCGCCGCCGGCGAAAAAGACAGGCAACGGCCCGGTCCAGACCAGCTTCGACCTGCGCGACCGCTACACGCTGCCGCCGCTCGACCTGCTGAAGCCGGCGCCCCCGTCCACCGGCGGCCCGCTCGACAAGGCCGCGCTGGAGCGCAACGCCCGCCTGCTCGAAAGCGTGCTGGACGATTTCCATGTGAAAGGCTCGATCGTCGAGGTCCGGCCCGGCCCCGTCGTCACCATGTACGAGCTGGAGCCCGCCGCCGGCATCAAGGCGAGCCGCGTGATCCAGCTCGCCGACGATATCGCCCGCAACATGTCGGCACTGTCGGCGCGCGTCGCGACCATCCCCGGCCGCAGCGTGATCGGCATCGAGCTGCCGAACCAGGTCCGCGAGTCGGTCGTGCTGCACGAGCTGGTCGGCAGCGATTCGTTCGAGGAGCAGGGCGGCGCGCTGCCGATCATCCTGGGCAAGAACATCGCCGGCGATCCGGTGATTGCCGACCTCGCGCCGATGCCGCACCTCCTCGTCGCCGGCACCACCGGCTCGGGCAAGTCGGTCGGCCTCAACGCGATGATCCTGTCGCTGCTCTACCGGCTGACGCCCGACCAGTGCCGGCTGATCATGATCGACCCGAAGATGCTGGAGCTCAGCATCTATGACGACATTCCGCACCTGCTCTCGCCCGTCGTCACCGATCCGCCCAAGGCGATCCGCGCGCTGCGCTGGGCGGTCGAGCAGATGGAGGAACGCTATCGGATGATGGCCTCGGTCGGCGTCCGCAGCCTTGCCAGCTTCAACGACAAGGTGCGCGTCGCCAAGGCTAAGGGCCAGCCGCTCGGCAGGCGAGTCCAGACCGGATACGACGCGGAGACGGGCCAGCCGATCTACGAGGAAGAGCAGCTGAGCTTCGAGCCGCTGCCGCAGATCGTCGTGATCGTCGACGAGCTCGCCGACCTGATGATGACGGCGGGCAAGGAAGTCGAGTTCCTGATCCAGCGGCTGGCGCAAAAGGCGCGCGCCGCCGGCATCCACCTGATCATGGCGACGCAGCGCCCCTCGGTCGACGTCATCACCGGCGTGATCAAGGCGAATTTGCCGACCCGCATCTCGTTCCAGGTCACCTCCAAGATCGACAGCCGCACGATCCTGGGCGAGCAGGGCGCCGAGCAGCTGCTGGGCAAGGGCGACATGCTCTACATGCCCGGCGGCAAGCAGATCGTCCGCGTGCACGGGCCATTCGTGTCGGACGACGAGGTCCGCGCGATCGCCGACCATTGGCGCGCGCAGGGCACGCCCGATTATATCCAGGCCGTGACGGAAGAGCCGGAGGACGGGCAGTTCGAGTTCGACGGCGCACCCAAGGGGGACGACAGCCCCGAAGACGCACTTTATCGCAAGGCGGTCCAGATCGTCGCGGAGAGCCAGAAAGCCTCGACCTCTTATGTCCAGCGCCAGCTCCGCGTCGGCTACAACAGCGCCGCCCGGTTGATCGAGCGCATGGAGCAGGAAGGCAAGGTCAGCCGCCCCGACCATGTCGGCCGCCGCGAAGTCCTGATCGACAC
>NZ_DASTXI010000015.1:0-2227 GCF_035758555.1 Sphingomonas sp.
ACCAGCAAGAAGCTCGGAATGAACAGCAAGGCAAAGGCGAGCACTGCTGCCGCGGCGGGGCTCATGTGCGAGCTGTTCTCGAGCCCGGTCCATAGCTGGCCGTGGAACAGCTTGAGCATGGCGATAGCGACGACCCACGCGAGCAGCGAGATCACTTCGTGAACGAAGCCGCGGACAAAGCCGATCGCGGCTCCGCCGATCAGCAGCAGGAACACGAAGACGTCGAGCGCGGTCATGGTTGCCCGGGGCTAGCAAGCAATTTTTGTCAAGGCGAGCGCGTTGCTAGTCGATGATCGGGGCGGAGACCGCGACCCGGCCCGGCGGTGCGACGCCGAGGCGCAGAAGGCTGATGCCGCCGGCAACGAAGGCGGCGATCGAGGCGGCGAGCAGCAGGCTCGGCGCGACATGCACGCCGAAGAGGTGGAAAGCGACGCCTACCGTGACGGCGCCGGTGGTCTGGCCGAGCAGCCGCGCCGTCGCCAGCATCCCGCCCGCGGCACCGGACCGCGGCTTGGGCGCGGCGCTGATCATGGTGCGGTTATTGGGCGACTGGAAAAGGCCGAAGCCGAAGCCGCACACCGCCATCCGCCACGCGATGTCGAAATTGTCGGGCGAAGTCCCGAGCCGCGACAGCAGGAACAGCCCCGCGGCGAAGACCGCGAGGCCGATGCCGCCGAGCAGCCCCGACGAGACCTTGTCGGCGAGCCTTCCGGCGAACGGCGCCGCAATCCCGACGGCGATCGGCCACGGCGTCATCAGCAGCCCTGTCGCGAACACGCTTCGCCCGAGCACCGACTGCAGCAGGAAGGGAATCGCGACATAGGCCAGCATCTGCGCGCCGAACGAAACGATGGAGGTCGTGATGGAAAGGCTGAAGATCGGGATCCTGAGCAAATCGAGCGGCATCAGCGGCAGCTTCTCGCTCCACTCGCGCCTGACGAGGGCAGCGCCCGCGGCCAGTCCGGCGAGCACGAGGATGGCGCCCAGGCCCGCTCCTTCGCGCGCGAACATCTCCGCGCCGAACACGATGCAGCCCATCATTGCCGCGCTCAGCACCGCCGAGGGCCAGTCGAACGGCTGCCCGTGCCCGTGCGGGTCCGGCAGCGACTTGCGGCCGACGAGTAGCGCGGCAATGCCGATCGGCAGGTTGATCAGGAACAACCAGGGCCAGGATGCGATGCTGAGTATCAGCGCGGCGAGCGTCGGCCCGATCGCCGCCGCCATCGACAGCACCATCGCGTTATAGCCGATGCCGCGCCCCAGCATGCTCGCGGGGTAGGTCGCGCGGACCAGCGCCGCGTTCATGCTCATGATGCAGGCTGCGCCGACTCCCTGGAACACGCGCGCGGCGACCAGCAGCGTCAGCGTGTGCCCGAGGGCGCAGCCGACCGAGCCAACCGTGAACAGTGCCAGGCCGGGGATGTAGATGCACTTGTATCCGATGCGGTCGCCGAGCGCGGCAAGCGGCAGCAGGAGAACCGTGATCGTCAGCTGATAGGCGTTGATCACCCACACCGAGCTTGCCGGCGACGCGCCGAGCTCGCGCGCGATGGTCGGCAGCGCCACGTTGGCGATGGCGCCGTCGAGCACCGCCATGGTCAGCGCGAGCCAGATACCCAGCACCGACCAGTAGCGCCGCGGGATCGGCAGCCCGTCCTGCGCGGCCTGCGCCGGCGGCTCGAGAGTTTGGACGTTCACTTGGGGCGGCTCATGGTTTGTCGCTCAACGAACCGCAAGCGATGCGGATGCCCCGACGATCAGCGACCGAGGATTTGGTCGACCAGCGCGCGCAAATTCCCGAACTCTGCAAGGCGAAGCCCCTCGCCGCCTTTGGTCCCGTTCGGCACCCAGGCCGTCTCGAATCCCAATTTGGCCGATTCCTTGAGGCGCAACCCAGCGTGCGCCACCGGACGGATTTCCCCCGAGAGGGCGATTTCTCCGAGAACCACGCATTCGCTCGGCACCGGGCGTTCGGAGAGCGCCGACACCAGTGCCGCCGCCACAGCGAGATCGGCGCCGGGGTCGCTGAGGCGATAGCCGCCGGCGACGTTGAGATAAACCTCCGCCGTCGCGAAGCTCATGCCGCAGCGCGCCTCTAGCACGGCGAGGATCATCGCGAGACGGCCGCTGTCCCATCCGACCGCCGCGCGCCGCGGTGTCGCTCCCGTGGCGAGGCGCACGACCAGGGCCTGGATTTCGACCAGCACGGGGCGCGTGCCTTCCATTG
>NZ_DASTXI010000020.1:0-13944 GCF_035758555.1 Sphingomonas sp.
GTCGGCGACACGCTGACCGACGGCCCGCCGAAAACGATCACCGGCCTGCCGAACTTCGCGCCGGAAATCCTGCGCCGCATCGCGCTCAAGGACCCGACCAAGACCAAGCAGCTCAGGAAGGCGCTCGACGATCTCGCCGAGGAAGGGATCATCCAAGTCTTCTATCCCGAAGTCGGCAGCGCCTGGGTGGTGGGCGTCGTCGGCCAGCTGCAGCTCGAAGTCCTGATCTCCCGCCTCGAGGCCGAATACAAGGTCGATGCGAAGCTGGAGCCGTCGCCCTGGGACACCGCCCGTTGGCTGTCAGGAGACGCGAAGGACATCGATACCTTCGCCACGATCCACCGCGGCGCGCTCGCCCGCGATCGCGACGGGGCGTTGGTGTTCATGGCGAAGGACGCCTGGGAGCTGAACTACGTCAAGGAACGCAATCCGGCCCTGCGCTTCTCGGCGACGAAAGAGCGCGCCTGACCAGCCCTCTTTGCCGTTCCCTCTCCGGCTGTTACGGTTCGGCGATGGGGCGGATGAACATCCTGACGGACGACCGGCACCCGCTGCGCGCGGCGATCGTGCTGGCGGTGGCGTTCAACCTGTTCACACTCGCCGTGTTCACCGTCTCCGGCTATTTCCGCGGACCCGAGAGCCTGCGCGAATCGCTGGTGCTTGGTGTTCCGATGATGCTGGTGGACGGCTATCTCGGTTTCCAGCTCTACTATGCGCTGCGCTGGACGCGGCACCTCACGCCGGCGCTGCGGTGGAGCCTGGTCACCGTCGCCGTCGTGGTAATCGCGTTGGTGCAGGCGCTGTGGGACACGCAGCTGCGGATCTGGGCCGACACGCTGACGATGGACCTTCGCCAGACCTATATCCGTGCGGCGACGCTCAACACCTATAACAGCGGCATGCTGGCCGGCCTGTTCGCGTTCCAGGCTGCCTATATGGCGCTGCAACGCAACCAGTGGCTGCTCGGCGAGGCGCGGCAGCGCGAGCGCGAAGCGCAGATGCTGGCGCTCCGTTTCCAGCTGAACCCGCATTTTCTGTTCAACACGCTGAACGCCATCTCCAGCCTGGTCGTGCTGCGCCGCACCGACGAGGCGGAATCGATGATCGACCGCCTCTCCTCTTTCCTGCGCGGCAGCCTGGCCGCCGATCCGGACCGGATGGTGACGGTCGAGGACGAGTTCGAGATGCTCGACAATTATCTGGAGATCGAAAGCGTCCGTTTCGGCGACCGGCTGATGACCGCGATCCATCTGCCGCACGAGCTGGCGCGCGCGCAGGTGCCGCCATTCCTGCTGCAGCCGCTGGTCGAAAACGCTGTCAAATATGCGGTCGCGCCGTCGCGCACCGAGGTGCGGGTCGAGATCACTGCGCGCGAACGGGGCGGCCTGCTCGAGCTGGAGGTCAGCGACAGCGGCTCCGACAGCGAGGGCGTCAGCCCGGGCACCGGCGTGGGGCTCGCCAACGTCCGCGAGCGGCTGCGGCTCAGCTTCGGCGACGAGGGGCGGATTCAGCTGCACAAAGGCGCCGGCGGCTTCCGCGTCACGCTGACGATGCCGCTGAACATCCCCGCGCTCCCCGCCGAACCGCCTCTGACGATCGCCGCCTAGGCCGCCGCCTCGAAGGAAAGTCGTCGCGCCGGCCCTCAGCCGGGACGACGATCGGCGAGCAACCCTGAAAATAAAAAAAAGCCCGGCCGGTTTTGAGGCCGGCCGGGCCTAAGGGTCAGCATTCTTTCGAATGCCTCGGGTCGCAGGGTTTTGATGCGCGAGGCTGTGCCCGAACGAAATAATGTGTCGACGAAACTGCAGCCGGAAGCGACGGGATTGCACGACGCGAATTCGTCGCTAGTCATCCGGCCCATGAAGCTCCTCACGACCGCGGCACTGGCCGCTCTCGCCGCGGCCCTTGCCGCTCCCGCCTCGGCCGAAGTTCAGCGCTACAGCGTGATCTTCGGCGGCAAGAATGTCGGCCACCTGAACGCCGACGTTCAAGGCGCGCAGACCGCAATCGACTACGACTTCAAGAATAACGGCCGCGGGCCGACGATGAAGGAGTCGATCAGGCTCGACGCGAACGGGCTGCCGACCGCCTGGGACATCACCGGCGCGACCACGTTCGGCTCCAAGGTGGAGGAGCATTTCGCCAGGAAAGGCGGTGCGGCGACGTGGACCGATTCCACGGGCAAGGGCAGCGCCGCGGTCAAGGGACCCGCGGTCTATGTCGCGCAGAGCGGCAGCCCCTGGTCGACCGGCCTCTACGCCCGCGCGATCCTGAAAGCCGGCGGCACGACGATCCCGGCGCTGCCCGGCGGCACGCTGAAGCTCACTAGGGGCGAGGCGCTGACCGTCAACGGCGACGGCGGCCAGCTTCAGGTCACGCGCTACGATCTGGGCGGCATCGATACCTCGCCCGAGACGATCCTGATGGACGCCGACGGCGAAATGTTCGCCGCCGTCTCGCCCCGCTTCGTCATCGTCCGGGCCGGCTACGAAGGCGAGGCTGAGCGTCTGAAGACGCTCGCCGCCAAATGGTCGACCGACCGTTTCGTCGACATCCAGAAGAAGGTCGCGCACCACTATGAGGCACCGGTGCGCATCCGCAACGTGCGGGTGTTCGATCCGAAGACGCAGGCGCTGACCCAGCCGGTGTCGGTGATCGTGTCCGGCAACCGCATCGCTGCGGTCGAGCCGCTCGACGAGCCGGCGACCAAGGGCGAAGTGACGATCGACGGCGCCGGCGGCACGCTGGTCGCCGGCATGTACGAGATGCACGCCCATACCGGCCAGGAAAGCGCGCTCTTGAACCTGATCGCGGGCGTCACGACGATGCGCGACATGGGCAACGACAATGCCGTGCTCGCAAAGCTGATCGAGCGGATCGACAACGGCATCATCGCCGGCCCGCGCATCGTCCGCGCCGGCTTCGTCGAGGGCAAGAGCCCTTACAGCGCGAACAACGGCATCCTGGTCAACAGCGAGCAGGAAGCGATCGACGCGGTGCGCTGGTACGCGGCGCGCGATTTCTGGTCGATCAAGTCGTACAACAGCATGAATCCGGCCTGGATCCCGGCGATGGTCAAGGAAGCGCACCGTCTGGGCCTGAAGGTGCAGGGCCATGTCCCCGCCTTCGCCACCGCCGACCAGATGGTCGAGGACGGCTTCGACGAGCTGACCCACATCAACCAGTTCATGCTGCAATGGGTCATCAAGCCGACCGAGGACACGCGCACCCTGTTCCGGCTGACCGCTCTGAAGCGGCTGCCCGGCCTCGACCTCAACAGCGAGCGCGTGCAGCACTCGATCAATCTGGTCGCCGAGAAGCACGTCCCGATGGACGTGACGCTCGGCATTCACGAGAACCTGCTGTTGAACCGCGACGGGCAGGTGCCGCGTGGCGCCGCCGATTACTTCAGCCACATGCCGATCGGCACCCAGCGCGGGTTGAAGCAGGCGTGGATCGACACCTCCGCGCCGGGCGACGATGCCGCCTATCGCGGCGCATACGACAAGATCGTGCAGACGATCCGGATGCTCAACGACAAGGGCGTGATGATCGTCCCCGGCACCGACACCGGCGGCAGCTTCACCTATCACCGCGAGCTGGAACTGTATCAGACGGTCGGCATGACCGCCCCGCAGATCCTGAAACGCGCGACCTGGGACATGGCCCATTATCTGGGCCAGGACCAGCGGCTGGGCTCGATCGAGAAAGGCAAGCTCGCCGACTTCTTCCTGGTGCCGGGCGATCCGACCAAGGATCTGAAGGCGATCAAGCACATCGCGATGGTGGTGAAGGACGGCGTCTTCTACTACCCGGAAGAGGTGTATCCGGAGTTCGGCATCGAACCCTTCGCACCGGCGCCGAAGGTCACGCCCTCTTCTCAGGTTACTCCTCGATCGTAACCGCGGCGCGGAACGGGACGGTCATGAGCACGGTCCCGTTCCCGTCGGCGATCTGGATGCATTCGTGCAGCGGCAGCCGGCCTACCCAAAGGGCCTCGCGCATGATCGATCGCGCGGCCGCGATGGCTTCGGCTCTCGCCTCCTCCAGTCCGGGAAATTCCTGTCCCTCCTCATCCCTGACGAACCGCCCGTCGACGATGTGGAAATAGTAGCGGAGCAAGCCGCACCTCCCCTTTCTGTTATCGCTGTCGGGAAACCTGCGGGGCAGGTCCCCCGTTCCCGAAGCGGGCCGCGATCAGCCGATTATATTCGCGCTCGGGCACGCCATAGGCGTCGCCGGCGATCCGCTCGAGCAGCGGCCGGTCGACGATCCTAACGACGCCGCGGGCGGTTCGGATGGCACCTCGCTGGGAAAGACTCCCCAGCGAAAAGGTAACGCTCGTTCGGGCCGATCCGAGCATGATTGCCAGATAATCCTGGGTGAGCGGCACGTCGTCGTCGGGCATTCGGTCATGGCTCATCAGCAGCCAGCGCGCCAATCGTTCCTCGATCGGTCGCAACGCGTTCGCCAGGCAGGTCTCCGCCGACTGCAACATGAAGAATTGCACATAGCGGAGCATCAGGGTCTGAACCGCCGGACTGTCTCCGAGCATCGCTGATAATTCGGCCGCAGGAACGATCCAGGCGGAGCCGCCGATCTGCATCTCCAGCCGCTGCGGCGCATGGTCTGACTTCAGCACCAGCGGAATGCCGCCAAAGCCGTCGATGCCGTACAGCCCGATCTCGACGGCCTGACCGCTCGGCACCTCGGCGATGACCGAACCCAGCCCGCTTTCGAAGAAATAGCCGAAGGGCGGTGGCTGGTGCGCGTCGAACAAGGTCATGCCCTTGGGGGTCTCGATCTGCCTCAATCGCGGACCAAGCATCGCGAACGCGTCCTGCGGGAGCGCGCGAAGCAACCAATTCTGCACCTCGGTTTGTGCGGGACCGGCCATCCGCCTTCAACAAACGGACAGGTGGTTTGTGCCCGAGGGCCGGCTGATGCCCTTTGACAAGCGCCGGAGCGCCCCCGATAGGCGCCGGACGCGACGGCGCGTGAGGAGCAGGGCATGAGCGTCTGGCACAGCACCGATATCGACCTGCAGGCCCTCACGCGCCTGGGCGACAACGGGCTGCCCGGCCATATCGGCATCGAGTTCGTCGAGATCGGCGACGAGTGGCTGAAGGCGCGCATGCCGGTCGACCGCCGCACGCACCAGCCCTTCGGGCGGCTGCACGGCGGCGCGTCGGTGGCGCTGGCAGAGACGGTCGGGTCGGTCGCCGGATCGCTGACCGTCGACCGCGAGACCAGCGTCGTCGTCGGCATGGAGATCAACGCCAACCATATCCGTCCGGTCAAGGACGGCTGGGTCTATGGCACCGCCAGGGCCGAAGCGCTGGGGCGCACGACACAGGTCTGGTCGGTCCGCATCACCGACGAGCACGACAAGCTGGTCTGCCTGTCCCGCATCACGCTGGCCGTGATCCCGCTGCAACGCGCCTGATCAGGCGCGGGCGTTGGCCGCGCGTTTCCAGCCGGACCGGCGATTGCGGGCGGCTGCGCCGACCAGGCCGAATCCGCCCAGCATCAGCGCCCAGGTGGCGGGTTCCGGCACTGCCTCGACGAAGACCTTCAGGTTGAAGCCGCCCTGTATGCCTTCATAGTCATAGCTCGCGCCGTTGCTCCAGACGCGATAGTAGCGGAGGCAGATCTCTCCGATCGGGCCAGGCTGAGCGCAAGTGTCCTGCCCCTTCGGCGCCCGGACGAACACAGTGGTGACACCCGGCCGCACCATCTCGTCGAAGCGATAGGCAAAAGGCATCCCGTACAGATCCTCAAAGCCGGTCGCCGTCCTCTTCCTGCCGAAGAATTCGACCTGGTTCGGCGAAGGAACGAAGATCAACGCTTCAGGCTGGCTCAGTACGAAGGACCAT
Source organism: Sphingomonas sp. (assembly GCF_035758555.1). GTDB lineage: Bacteria > Pseudomonadota > Alphaproteobacteria > Sphingomonadales > Sphingomonadaceae > Sphingomonas_B. The sequence goes on from NZ_DASTXI010000020.1 coordinate 5,877, forward strand.
TTGTAGGTCATTCCGTCATCCGGCACGGTGTAGTCCGGGCCGTAATCGGTGATCCCTTCCGGGATATCGCAACCGCCATCCTCTGCGGCGCAGCCGACTTGCGAATAGGCCGGCGCAGCGGCCAAAAGCACTGCCGCGGCAGCGGCGGACAGAGACAACCCTTTCACCCTGTATCTCCCCTATTCCCGGCTCCTTCCGCGTCGACAAAGCCGACCTGGAAAGCCCGAACGCGTGCGCGATCCGCACCGACGGTTCCACGCACGACCTGGATGTTGGTTCCGGCAGCGCCCGCCCAAGGCGCAGCGGGGAGAGGAAAACGCGAAAGCGGTGCTCGCTGATCAGGAACCGTGCGCCGCGAGCCACGCCTTCGTCTCGGCTTGCAGCCGCGGCTGTCGCGCGAAGCGGGTGCGCAGCAGCGCGATCGTCTGGTCGATCGGCTTGCGGTCGCTCGCCGCGACGTGCGCGTCGGCATAGGCGTCGAGCTTATCGATGGTCGACGGTTGCTGGCTCTCCATGCCCAGCCGAGCGATGAAGCGCGACCATCCCGACGTGTCGGTCAGCTGCCGCACCCTGTCGAGATGGGCGAGCACGAAATCGATCGCCATTTCCGAATGCAGAGTCGAGACAGCGCCGATGATGTCGCTGCTGATCGTCGGCCCCGGCTCGTCGGTTATCGACAGGGCGAGCGCGCGCTGCGCCAGCGCGGGATCGCGGGTGCGGCCGAGCAGGTCGTAATAGGTGCTCCGCTCGACAGCGCCGCCGGCAGACTTCGCGAGCGCGTGCAATTTGTCCCAGGTCGCGGCGTCGGCATTTTCCGCGACGACGCGCAGCCACGCGGACTTGAGGCTGCCGGGGATCGCGGCCGGATCCTGGAACAGGCGGCGCGCCTCGGCGGTGACGGCCGGATCGGCGATGCGGCCGAGCACGCGGATCAGCACCGGCCTCAGCGTCGCGTCGAGCACCGGCTCGCCCTTGCGCGGGGCCATGCCCAACCGCTCCAGCACCGGCCGGAAGCGCGCCGACATTTCGGCCGCGACCCGTGCCTGGGTCGCCGCGTCGCCCTCGAACAATTCGTAGAGCGCTCCCCATTCCTCCAGCGCCAGCGTCGTGACCTTGGCCTGCGCATCGGCCGGTACCGCCGCGAGCAGATCCAGCCCGACGGCCATCGGCTGGTAGTCGGCACGGGCAAGCGCGAGATTGTCGGCGAGCAGGCCATATTGATCGACCGGCCCAAGCTTTGTGTACGCCTTGGTCAGGGCCGCGATCTGGTCCGGCTGGTAGAGCGTCCGGTAATAGCCGGTTTGTCCGGCATTGATGAGCAGCGGCGCGCAGCCGGCGACCGTCATCCGGCCGCTGCCGTTCGCGACGATCGAGGTCGCAGCCTTGCCGTCCAACGTCATCGCGCGGACCGGCACGTGCCAGCTGAGCGGCTTCCCGTCCGGCTTGTCCGCGCTGAACTGGCCTTGAGTCAGCGAGACCTGTGTCGATCCGCCGCTGCAGGTCGAGGAGCCGACGCGGATCAGCGGCACGCCGGGCTGCAGCGTGAAGTCGTGCGCGATCTGGGTGATGCCGGCCGCCCCTGCCCCTTCGACCGCATGCCACAGATCGTCGGTGCGCGTGTTCCGGTATTTGTGCGCCGCGATATAGGCTTGGATGCCCTTCTGCCAGACGTCCGCCCCGGCAAAGCCTTCCAGCATCGTCAGCACCGATTCCCCCTTGGAATAGGTGATCGTGTCGAAGGCCTGGTTCGCCTGCTCGACCGTCCGCACCGTCTGCACGATCGGGTGCGTGGTCGAATAGGCGTCGATGCTTAGCGCGCCTTCGCGGGACTCGACCTGGTCGACGTCGGCACCCCAATCGGGATGGAAATGCTGGGTGGTCTTGCTGGCCATCCAGCTGGCAAAGCCTTCGTTCAGCCACAGATCGTCCCACCAGGCCATGGTGACGAGGTCGCCGAACCACTGGTGCGCCATTTCGTGCGCCTGCACCCCGAAGATCGCCTGCCGCTCGGCATCAGTGGTGATCGCCGGATCGTCGAGCAGAACGCGCTCGAAGGTGAAGATCGCGCCCCAATTCTCCATCGCGCTGAAGAATTGCGACTGGCCGGGTCCGGCGACATTCTCCAGCTTCGGCAGCGGATAGGGCGTGCCGAAATACTGGTTGTAATAGGTCAGCACCTGCGCCTCGGCGTCGAGCGCGGTCTGCGCCTTGGCCTCGTTGCCGCGGCCCATTGTGATCGCGACTTCGGTGTTGCCGGACATGGTCTTGATCCGTCCGAAATCGCCGATGCCCAGGAACAGCAGATAGCTGGACATCAACGGCGTCTGCTGAAAGGTCACGCGCTTCAGGCCATTGCCGAGCGGTTCGGTCTTCGCGGCGGGCATGTTGCCGATCGTCATCAGGTCGGCGGGAACGACGGCCGAAAGATCCCACCGCGCCTTATAGTCCGGCTCGTCCCAGCTGGGCACGAATGCCCGCGCATCGGCCGCCTCGAACTGGGTGAAGAGCGATCGGCGCGGCGACCCGTCCGGCGCCTTGGAATCGAGCGCGAAAAAGCCGTTCGCCTGCTGGTGGATCACGCCTTTATAGGCGATGTCGAGCCGGTAGCGGCCCGGCGCGAGCGTCGCGCCGAACGCCAGCGTCGCGGTCTCCGCCTCGGCATCTACCGTCGCCGTCCCCGATCGCGGCGCGCCCTTCGCCGCCCGGATCGAAACGCTGTCGATCGTCATGTCCTTTGCGTTCAGGACCAGCTTGTCGGTCGCCTCCACGATGTCGAGATCGATCGCGACCTTGCCCGAAAAGCGCAGATGGGCCGCATCGGGCGTGACCTCGATCGCGTAATGGCGCGGCACCGCAGTGCGCGGCAGCTGGGTGAAGGCGGAATCGATCGTGTCCTGCGCGGGCTGCGCGAGCAATGGACACGCGACCAGCATCGTCGCCGACAGAAGAAATGACTTGATCAAACGCCCGCGCATGCTGCCCTCTCTTTGTCGTTGCACGGTCAGCGTTGGCAGATCGGCGAGCGAGTCGATAGGGCGAAAGTTAACCCATGATGGAACGCCCCCTGTCCAAGCGGCGCGATCTGCTTTAATCCGCTCGCCCAAGCCGTTCAGCGGCCGCTCATCCGAGTTCTCTAGGGGTAAATCTATGAAATTCAGCTACTTGATCGCGGCCTCGTTGATGGCCGCCACCGCCCCGGCCGCGCTTGCGGCCCCCGCCGTTCCGGCCGCGCAGGCCGCCAACCCGCTGCTTGCGCCCTGGACCGGTCCCTATGGCGGCGTGCCGGCATTCGACAAGGTGCAGGTGTCGCTGTTCAAGCCCGCCCTGGAAGCGGCGATGGCCGAGAATCTGCGCGAGATCGACGCCATCGCGAACAACCCGGCGCCGCCGACGTTCGACAACACGTTCGTGCCGCTGGAGCAGGCGGGCCGCACCCTGGGCCGGGTCTACACCTACTACGGCATCTGGTCGTCGAACCTGTCCTCGCCGGAGTTCCAGAAGGTCGAGCAGGAAATGTCGCCGAAGCTGTCGGCGTTCCAGGACAAGATCATCCAGAACGAGAAGCTCTTCCGCCGCATCGACGCGATCTACAATTCGCCCGACAAGGCCAAGCTGACGCCGGAGCAGCAGCGGCTGGTCTGGGTCTATTGGAACAACTTCACCCAGCACGGCGCCAAGCTGAACGCCGCTGACAAAGCCGCGCTCAGCCAGGTCAACCAGCAGCTTGCGGGACTCTACACGACCTTCGCGCAGAACGAGCTCTATGACGAAGAGCATGACGCGCTGATCCTCGACAATGAGGCCCAGCTCGCAGGCCTCAGCCCCGCGCAGGTCGCAGCGGCAGCGCAGGAAGCCGAGCGGCGCGGCATGAAGGGCAAATGGGTGTTCGCCAACACCCGCTCGGCGATGGAGCCGTTCCTCGTCAACGCGACCGACCGCTCGCTCCGCCAGAAGGCGTTCGAGATCTGGACCAGCCGCGGCGACCACCCCGGCGCGCACGACAATAACCCGATCGTCACCAAAATCCTGCAGCTCCGCGCGCAGAAGGCGAAGCTGCTCGGCTATCCGACCTATGCGCACTGGCACCTCGCCGACACGATGGCGAAGACGCCGGACAAGGCGCTCGACCTGATGATGGCGGCCTGGAAGCCGGCGGTCGCGCAGGTCCACAAGGACGTCGCCGAGATGCAGGCGATCGTCGACAAGGAAGGCGGCAACTTCAAGATCGCGCCCTGGGACTACCGCTATTACGCCGAGAAGCTCCGCAAGGCGAAATACGACCTCGATATGAGCGAGGTGAAGCCGTACCTGCAGCTCGACCATGTTCGCGAGGCGATGTTCTGGGCGGCAGGGCAGCTCTACGGCTTTACCTTCACCAAGGTGGAGGGGCTGCCGGTCTTCAACCCGGACGTGACCGTCTACGAAGTGAAGGGCCGCGACGGCCAGCACGTGGGACTCTGGTATTTCGATCCCTATGCGCGGCCGGGCAAGAATTCGGGCGCCTGGATGAACGAGTATCGCACCCAGTCGAACTTCGACGGGGCGATCCCGACGATCGTATCCAACAACGCGAACTTCGTGAAGGCGGCGCCGGGCGAGCCGGTGACGATCTCGTTCGACGATGCAGAGACGATGTTCCACGAATTCGGCCATGCGCTGCACGGGCTGAACTCGGCGGTGCACTATCCCACGCTCGCCGGCACCAACGTCGCGCGCGACTATGTGGAGTTCCCTTCGCAGATCAACGAGCATTTCATGACCACGCCGCAGGTGATGAAGTTCCTGGTGAACGCGAAGGGCGAGCCGATGCCGCAGGCGCTGGTCGACAAGATCAAGGCCGCACAGCATTTCAACCAGGCCTTTTCGGTCGTCGAGGCGCAGGCCAGCGCGATCGTCGACATGAAGATGCATCTGATGGGCGACAAGCCGGTCGAGCCGCACGGGTTCGAGAAGACGACGCTCGCGGAGCTGGGCATGCCGAGCGAGATCGTGATGCGCCACCGCATCCCGCAATTCGGCCATGTGTTCGCCGGCGAGGGCTATGCGGCGGGTTATTACGGCTATCTGTGGGCGGAGGTACTGGATCAGGACGCGTACCAGGCGTTCGTCGAGGCCGGCAATCCGTTCGACCCGGCGACCGCGAAGCGCTTCCACGACGACATCCTGTCGGTCGGCAATACGGTCGATCCGGCCGTGGCGTTCCGCAATTTCCGCGGCCGGGACCCCAGCGTGGACGCCTGGCTGAAGGACAAGGGCTTTCCGGTCCCGACTGCGACGGGCGCCACCAACGAATAGACTGGCCGCGGCCAACCCTGGCCCGCTCGTCCCGAGCGAAGTCGAGGGGCGCGGCTCCGAAAAAAAGGGGGCGGAGACTTTCGGCTCCGCCCGCTCAAGTCCAGGGTAAGAAAGACGGGGCGCGTCCGGGAGGGCGCGCCTCGGCTTTATCGGCGTCAGAACCGCAAGCGGGCACCGACGCGATAGGTGCGGCCCAGGGCGTCATAGGTCGACGGATAGATGTTGCCGCTGTTGAATGAGGCGGAGCCAACGTCCTGACCGGTGAAGGGCGGCTTCTTGTCGAAGAGGTTCGCAACCGTCAGCGTGAGCGTCAGATTGTCCCCTACGCCGATCCGGGTCGCCAGATCGAAATAATCCGCTGACGGCAGGAAGTTGAAGTCGTGCGTACCGAACGTTCCCGGCGCCGGCGCGCCCGGCAGGTTCGACTGCGCGCCAGGCACCGGCCCCGAGTAGGAGTCGCCGTTGCCGTTCGCACGATCATCGGGCTCGTGCTGGATCGCGCTGATGTGGCGCCACAGCAGCGACAGGTCGACGTTCTCGAACGTCAGCGTGGTGCGCTGGGTCCAGCTGAACTCCGGCTGGATCGAGCCCACGTCCGCTGCCGTGCCTGCGGGCGAACCGCAGTTGCCGCTGAAATAGCCGACACACTCACGGTTGAGCGAAATCGGCAGATTGTTCGGGTTCGGATAGGCAGTGGCCTGGAATTTCTGGCTATGGGACCAGTTGCCGGCGAAGCTCAGCGCCAGCTTCGCGAAGCCCAGGTCGGTATTGTAGTTCATCGTGACGTCGATGCCGTCGCTCTTCACCTTGCCCAGGTTCGACAGCGGCAGGAACAGGCCCGGCGTGTCGGTCGGGTCGCCCGCCAGACCGCCGGTCAGCGCGTTGCGGCGGATGACCGTGCAGGCCAGGCTAGTCTCGGCACCCGCGGCCGGGCTGAAGTTGCCGTTCGCGTCCGGCGAACCGAAGCAGGCCTGGATGGCGTCGCCCGGCGTCGGCGCGCTGATCGCCCGATTGATCTTGATGTGGTAGTAATCGATCGACGCAGTAAAGCCGGGCAGGAAGTCTGGTTGTACCACCACGCCAAAGGTGTAGCTGTTCGACTTTTCGGGTCGCAGCGCCAGCGAACCGCTGGCTGAGGCATTGCCTTGGCCGGCGGTCGGTTGCGGGATCGAGCCGAGCGTGAAAGCTGGCGCGCCCTGCGCGCGGCACACCGCTGCGAGCGTGCCCGTGGGGGCAGGACGAACGATCTCGCCTTCGTCGTCAATCGACGCGCAGGGATCGTTCGCGATCGCAGTCAACCCGGTCACCAGCGGTGCGAACAGCTCATTGATGTTCGGAGCCCGCACCGCGCGGGCGAAGTTGCCGCGGAACTTGATCGCGTCGATCGGTTCCCAGCTCCCGCCGACCTTCCAGGTCGTCGTGTTGAACTTGGGCCGGCTGGGCGCATCGACCGTGTAGTGGGAATAGCGGATGCCTCCCTCCAGCGTCAGGTTCTGGAAGAACGGTTTGTCCTGCACGATCGGCGCGACAAGCTCGCCAAAGGCTTCGTAGACGTCGAATGCGCCGTCCACCAGCGCCGTCGGGCCGCCGGAGCCGCCCAGGTCGCCGGAGCCGGAGAGCGTGTCGCCCCGCTGCAGCGCGGTATATTTGCGATACTCACCGCCAACCGCGAAGCTGACTGCGTCGGACGCCCAAGGCAGCGTTGCCCCGAAGTCGCCGGAAATCGTGGCGCGCGCCTGAGCCAGGCTGGTGCGGCTGAGCGTCGTGCTTTCCGCCGACAGGAAGCCAGCCATCTCTGGCGTCAACGTACCGAACGCATTGACAGGCACGCAGCCGTTGCTTGTGTCCTGACAAATTGGGTTGCCGTTCGCGTCTGCGGTGGTCAGCAATCCTTGCCGCCAGCGGGAGTTGAGTGTGTAGTTCTGGATGAACTGCGTATTTTCGGATTCGCCGTACGAGCCGAACACATCCCAGTTGATGCTGTCGGTGATCGACCCACGGAAACCAAGTCGATAATCGAAGATCTGGGTCCTGAACTGACTGATCCGCGGGCCGTTTTCGATCGCCCGGCGAGAGATCTGGGTGACGAATTCGCGATAGTTCGGATCGTTCGGATCGGTCGCGGCCGCCGCGGCAGTACATTCCGCCGGCGTCAACGTCTGCACGCCTTCGGCGATGGGGTCGAAGTCGCTGTTCGCGCAGAAGGTCGCACGCGCAGCAGCCGGCAGGAACGGATTGCTGACCGGGATCTGTACGGCGATTCCGAATGCACCCGATGGCGCAATGATGGTCTGCACCGAATTCTTCGAAAACAGACCGCGAGTATATACTTCAATGCCGTCCGAAATTTCATAGTTCGCCTGGCCGAACATGTTGAAGCGCTGGAACGGCGTCTGGAAAATGTTGAACGGGTTGAAGTTGAACGCCGTGAATTCGGATTGCAGCGCGCCGGTCGTCGGATTGACCGTCTGCAGCGGCAGGCCCGGCACCGAGAAGCGGGTCGGGAATGTCGTGCCGGAACCGGCGACGTTACCGGTGAAGGCGCTGATGTTGAATCGGCTGAAGTCGCGCGCGCCCTGATAGACCGGGTCGGCTTCCTGATAGCCGATCGAGAACACCGCATTGCCGCGGCCATCGTCGAAGTTCGCGCCGATCGTCGTGTCGACACGGAAGACGTTGCCGTCGCCGCGCTCGGTGATCTGCTCGGATGCGGAGATTTCGAGGCCGGTGAAGTCCTTCTTGGTGATGAAGTTCACCACGCCGGAGACCGCGT